>SXOX01000316.1 GCA_005776585.1 Pseudomonadota bacterium
CGCCCAAGGCCGCACCCGCCGCCGCTCCAGCCGCACCGGCGGAGACGAGCGACCGCTTTCGCATGCTCGAGCTCGACTAGTCGGGCGACGCCGAAGCTGCCGCGCACACCGCTTGGACAACGACACGAGGGGTGAACTTTTGGCTTCGACCGCGCGTCGCCTCACTATGACGCGCACCTTCCTCGTCGTGATGACCCTGACCATCGCTGCACTGCTGGGCGCCACGCAAGCCCCCGCGCGTGCCGCGGCACACGGACCGCCACCGGTCCTCTCCTGCGGTGGTGGTGCGACCCACTGGGTCGAGGGCGAGTGGCGGCGCGGCTCACGCCTCACGATTCGCTGGTCTGCGGGCGTGCTGCCGTGTGTCCTGGTCGTGCTCGGCTGGCAGCCGTTTGTCACACCGCTGCCGGTGTACCCGATGCACGCGCGTCCCAAACCGCAGGTTGGCCGCGCCGAGCCCCGTTGGATGTCGCCACCGCCGCCGCCGCCGCTTCCGCGGGGCGTGCAGCAGAAGCTCGATCGCATGCTGGGGCGACTCCACCCGACGTCGACGGTGCCCGTCGAGCTGCACGTGCAGGGGCACTGAGCCGCCTGCGCGCGTCCGCGTCAGTACACGTCCAAGACGGCGAGCGTGTTCGACGGTGTCATCGTCACGTGCGTGGCCTGGCCGGGAACCGGCTCGAGCTGAAACACCCCGAGATCGGTGAACAGGTCGGCCCCTATACGGTGGACGGGCACGGTGACGCCCGACGCGGTCATCGCGCTCACCCGGCAGCCGTCTGGGCCATGACGCGCGAGGTCGTACCAACCGACGATCACGGTGACGACCCCGGAGCGCGCCTCGGTGACCGCGGGAAGCGTCACGTGGAGGGTGGCCTCGACGCTCGGCGAGGTGCACGCGGCCAGATCGACCGGAGCGGGGATGCCGAACGGCGCGAGCTCGTCGCGGTCGAGCGCCGACCAGCGATACGGGATCGACACCGGGCACGCTCCGGGTTCGACGCGAGCGCGCGCACCGAGCGTCGCCGCACGCGCGCTCGTGCCGACCATCCACGTGCGTCCACCGGGGACCAAGAGCCTTCGCAGCGGGCGAAGATCGGGTGGTAGCGGGAAGCCGTCTGGCGCAACGACGAGGCCTGAGTGCGCGACAGTCCCAAACGCGGGGAGCTCGGCGACGGTCGCGGCGAGCATGAGCGCGGAGCGAGCGCCAAAGATGGGGCCATGCGTGGCCGCGGCCAGCTCGAAGCGCCCGACTCCGAGGTCGCGCAGGGTCACTGCGAGCGCCTCTTGCTCGCGCAGCGACGGGGCCGCGACGACGCGTTGGGGCGACGCCGCGCCGGAGAGCCCGAGCAGCGCGACGAGGAGGAGCGCCACGCTGGAGGCGAGCGGCACTGCCGTACGGACACGGAGAGGCCAGCGCGCGCTGACGGCCGCTAGCCCGAGGCCCGCCAGCACCAGCAGCGCGGGCACGACGACGCCGAGATAACGCACGGTGACGGCGAGCCCGCCCAGCGCGGCTGCGGCGAGAGCGCCCGCCAAGGCGACGGTCCCGACCAGTGGCACCGGAGCGGCGCTCGCCAGTGGCACATGCCGGAGGCGACGCACGACCACGACCCCGAGTGCGCCGACGGCGAGGGCCACGAGCAGCGCCCCCACGACGCGCGAGGCGAGGGAGGCGACGAACGCGGGCCCCAAGAGCTCGACGGACACCTGCGCGAGGTCGCCGGGAGCGGCACGCCCTGCGCTCCGCAGGGCCAGAACGGGCCCGATCGCGTTGAAGTCGATGGCCATCAGCTCGCGAAGCACGGTCGTCACCAGGACGAGCGCGCACAGCGCGGGAATCGTGAGCGCGAGCAGGCGGCCACGGGTCGTCGGCAGTGTCGTCCAAGCCACGGTGACCGTCGCCGCGAGGAGGGCCGGTAGGAGCGCGGCGGCGACGACGTGGGCCTGGAGCCCCAGCAGCGTGCCGAGCCACGCCAGCGCCAGGTGGCGCCCCTGGTGGTGAGGCTCGACCGTAGCGACGTGCACCAGAGCCGCGAGCACGAGCAGCACGGCGGTCGGCAGCAGCCCAACGTGCCAGACCTGGGCGAGGATCGCGCCAGAGTAGCGAGACAGCGCGAGCACGAGGCCGGTGAGCAACGTGATGGGCGCGCCGAGGACGGGCACGAGGGCACGCAAGAGCACGCCGAGCGCGGCGGCGAAGGCGATGGCGTGGACGAGGTGCACGGTCGTGGCGCTCGGATGGACGGCCAGAAACGGCGACATCAGTACGTACCAGGTCCGGGGGAGGCTCGCGGGCAGGTGATCCAGCCGCGGGCCGCGGGCCGGGAAGAGCCCATGGTCCACCCAGCCCAACGTGCGCAGCAGGTCGCGCTCGGTGTCCGCGTTGGCCTCGAGCTCCAGCGTCAGCGGGCCGAGCCACCAGAGGAGCGCCAACAAGACGGGAGTGAGGACCGCAGCCCACGGCAGCGCGCGAGCCGCCTTGGAGGCCAGGGTCACGGCTGCGCTCGAGCGCGCGCGGGGAGCACGCCGGCCACGACGTCGGCGAGGTGACGCGCGAAGACCTTATGACCGAGGCGGCTCATGTGCATCGTGTCGTAGAACCAGAGGTTCTCCTGGTCGCGAGCAAAGAAGGGAAGGACGTCGTAGACCGGAACGCCGAGCTCTGCGCCGAGCCGGCGATAGATGCTCTGCGCCGCGCCAATCCGGGTCTCTTCGCGCATGATCGTGCGCCCGCTGGTCTCGACGTAGAGGTTCGTGGGTTCAATCGAGAAGACGACGCGAATCTGGTGCTGCTGCGCGAGCGCCACCCACCAGCGGAGGTAGGCCTCCATTTCGTAGACCTCATAGACGTCGGCGAGGATGATCTGCCCGAGGTGGGAGTCGACGACGTCACCAAACAGCCGGCGCACTAGCGCGCCTCCGAGCGTGCGGGCGAGCGGCCGGTCGTTGGGGGTCTCGCCGCTCCAGACGTGCCACGGGTCGACGTTCATGAACTCGTTGACGACGAAGTTGATGACAACGACATCGGGCCGGTAGCGCAGCAGGTTGCCGGCGAACCAACGTAGCCCGGTGCCCGTCTTCACCCCCGGGAAGGCGGCGTTGACGACCGAGACGTCCGTGCGCCCTTGCGCGTGCAGCGCGACCTCGAGCTGATCGGAGAACGCCATACGATCGAGCGACGGGATGCCCCAGCCGTAGGTCTGCGAGCCGCCGAAGACCGCGACGCGGCGTGTACCTCCCGTGTCCGCGGTGACCTCGTTGCGCTTGAAGCGGTGGTCGATGAACCACGGGTTGAGCCGGAGGACCATCGGATCGTGCACCCAATACCAGCGCGGGGCGAGGCCGGTATGCCACGGGGTCATGAGGTTGTAGCGGCGGTCGGGGAACAGGTGCCCGCTGGCCTCGAAGCCGATGAGCGCGACGAGCGTGGCGACGATGGGGCGAAGGAGGCGCGCCCAGCGGGGCGGCGCGCTGGCCGTGTGCCGAAAGAGCTGCGCCAGGTTGAATGCGCCGTGGCCGGTCGCGACGATGCCGGCAAGTAGCAGCGAGAGCTCGTCGAACGGCTCGATGAGCCCCAGCCGGACCGCCACCCACGCCCCGAGCCAGAGCAGGAGCAGCGTGAAGGCCCGCGCCACGCGCAGGGCCAATGCCACGGCGGACGGACCCCCAAACGAGCGCGGCACGAGCAGGCGCACGGCCAGCAGCGCGGCGCCGAGGATGGCGAGCAGGACGCCGAGCAGGACGAGCAGCGCAGCGGCCACGTCGCGCGTCTGGGCGCCATCGACGCCGGGGGCGGTGTCGCCAAGCGTCACGCCCCGCACCTCGGTGACCCGCTCGGACAGGGCCAGAAACTGGACCGCTCCGACGCGGAAGAGCGGCTCGAGATCGGCGCGCCAGTCGCGCACGACGCCGTCGACGGAGAGCACGGCATGCGGCGCATCGAACGCGATGCTGACCTCGTGGCGGCCCGGAGGCACCGTCCACCCCTCGAAGGGCGAGCGATGGACCCGATCGCTCCGCAACCGCCGCAGGTTGCCGGGCAGGCCGGCGTCGGCGGAGAGCAGGAGAGAGACGGCCTGCATCTCGTAGTCGTGCAGGCTCGGGCCGGCGTCGGCAGACTCGTCGTCCTTCTCTTGGCTGCGGTCGACCTGATAGACGTCGGTGAGCGGCGGAGCGGAGCGCAAGAGATCGACCCGGAGCACCTCGCCTTCCCGTAGCTCGACCCCGAACCGCAGCGTACCGCGAGGCAGATCGCCCGACCCAGGGGCCAGGGAGCGTCCTTGGCCCAGAGCGAGTTGACCCGCGGTCGCATCCTGGAGCACGGCCGGCGTGTCGGGCTCCGAGGCCGGCGTGCCGAGGAGCCCGCTCCGTAGGGCGCTCGCAGACCACAGCAGCACGCCCGCCACGATGAGCGCGCCGGCTCCCACGAGCCAGGGACGCCACGTGGGCGCGTCGTCCGTGCTCGGGACCCGCCAGGCGCGATCCCCCTGGGCCGCAAGCCGGTCCCAGAGCGAGAACCAGACATAGACAACGAACAGGCCACCGAGGACCCACTGAAGGAGCATGGGCATGAACGGCAGGAGGCATGCGGCGCCAAAGCCGAGCCGTGGCCACGGGCGCAGGAGCGCGTGCCGGGCGACCTCGACGGGCGAGACCCGCGCCTCGAGGCTCACCTTGGCGAGCGGCAGGACGATGAGCAGGAACCAGAAGAACGTGGCGAGGCCAAACAACGGACGCAGGCTGCGCTCAATGGTGCGCCCGAGGGAGAAGTCCTCCACGTAGCTGTCCGCGCGCCCTTCCGGGGTGCGCCCCGAGACGGCCCAGCGATGGACGGCGACGTTGTTCTCGCCCGAGCCGAGCGCCAGACGCGGCCGCAGCGCGCGGGTATCGAACGGGACCTCGGCCGCCACGCCGTCGACGGTCGCGCGGAGGACGCCGCCACCCAGCGCTACCTGAATCGTGTGTGCCCCGGGAGTCAGGCGAACGCCGAGCGCGTCGAGCGGCACGCGCTGGGTGACCTGGCTGTGATCGAAGCGCACGAGCGCATTGGCAAACGGCGTTTCTGGCCCGTCGGGTTGACCCTCGACCGGCGCGTGTGTCGAGAAGCGCACCGCCCAGAACGTGTTCTCGCCGTGACGGTCGAGCACCACGAGGAGCATGGCGTCGGGGGCAAGCGTCGCCTCGACGTCGATCTGGTCGACGCTGGCGAAGTCGCGCTCGAGCAGCGCGAACTCGTTGTTGCGCAGGTTGATCTGCCCGCCGATGTTCTGCGGCGAGAGCCCTAGATCGGCGAGCCCCGGGATGTGGTACCACATGGTCCCCGAGGCGCGGAAGACCTTGCCGCCATTGATGTAGCCGAGGTCGTCGCGGGCGCCGAGGTTGTGGGCCGTGACGAGCAGCGTCACGAGGATCACGAGATGGGCGAGGCCGAGGCCCAGGAGCGCCTCGACCCACCGGCGACGCGAGGTCACTTGGACTCGGGCGCCTTCTCTTCCTTCGGAGCGTCGGGCGCCGGCGGCGTCGCGGGCTTGGCCGGCATGTCCTTGAGCACCTCGATCGTCTGCTTGATGCCCTTGATGCGCTGCTTGACCTCTTTGGCCTTGGGGTGCTTCGGGTTGGCCATCTGGTCGAACTCTTCGCAGCGCTTGAGCGCCGCCTCGTACTTCTCCTGGTACTCGCCGTGGAGCAGGCAGAGGTTGTACCGCACGTCCACGTCGCCCGGCTGGACCGTGAGGATGGACTCGTAGCCCTTCTGCGCCTCGTCGTACTTCTTGAGACCGCGCATCGCGACCGCCTTGCCCAACGTCGCGTCGAGGTTCTTGGGCTCGAGCTTCTCGGCGGCGTCGTAGTGCTTGGCCGCGAGGTCGAAGTCGGCGTAGTTCAGCACGGTGGACGCGAGGTTCAGGTGGCCCTCGACGAAGCGGCTATCGCCCTTGACGGCGCCGTCGAACTGCTTGATGGCCTTGCGTACATCGTTGAGCTTGAGCCAGACGAGCCCGGCGAGGTTGTGCATCGAGGCGTTGTCGCGATCCATCTCGAGCGCCTGCCCGCACACGAGCTTGGCCATCTGGAGCTGCCCGGTCTCATAGTAGATGCGGGCCAGGTTCTGATAGGCGTCCATGCTGTCCGCGTCGCCGACGAGCGCCTTCCGGATGAGGCCAATGCCCTTGGGGTACTCCTTGGCGGCGATCGCCTCAGTCGCCGCGCGCGTATTGGCGGTCGAGTTCGAGACGTCCAAACGTAGCGACGCCTCGAGGTACGGCTTCTCCGACCCTTGGCCGAGCGCCTGCTTCACGATGCCGAGCCGCGCGTGCGCATCGGCGATCTTGGGGTCCTTGGCGATGGCGTCCTCGTAAAACTTGGCCGCCTCCGAGAACTTGCGCTCGCGCTCGCTCAGCAGGCCCAGATCGTAGAGCGCGAGCCCCGGATCCTCGGGCTCCTTGGCCGCCTGCTGCAGCAGCTGCTCGGCCTTCTGCCAGTCGGGCTTGGCGCCGGCGACCGCCTTGACGGCCTCTTCCAACGTCTTGGACGCGCGCCCCGCCTTGGGCATGGGAACGTTCGAGTTGGGCCGATAGAACGCAGGCGTCGGGCGCACCTCGCGCGTGAACTTGTAGGAGAGGTCCAACGCGGCCAGGTTCTTCTCGGCGTTGTCCGAGTGCTCGTTGAACCACTTGTTCTCGCGCGCCTTCTCGAGGCAGATGCGGTAGGCCTTGATGGCCTGCTCGCGCATCTCGTTGGCCTTCTTGAGGAACTCCTCCTGGATCTCGACCCGCACCTCCTCGGGCACGTTCTTCGGGATGGGCGCGGTCTCGAGCGACTGTGAGAGATCCTGGTAGGCCTGCCCGATGTGGTTGAGGGCGGCGATCTCCCAGTTGGGCCGCTTGAAGTTCTGCACCTCGAGCATCTTCTTCATGGCCTCTTGGAGCAGCGTGATCTTTTGCCCGAGGCGCTCCTGGAACACCTTCTGCGGCAGCTGGAGCTTGACGCCCTTCATGTTCTCCAAGATGACGTCGCCCTCGTAGAACTTGGCGGTGGCGACGGCCTCGGCCGCGTCCTCGGTGATGGCCAGCGGCTTGCTCTCCGTCTTGAGCTTGGCCTCGTGCGCGACGTAGCCCTCGATGGAGGTGGCGAACTCCTTGAGCGCCTCCTTCTTCTTGCCCTGCTTCCAGTAGGCGATGCCCATCTTCGTGTGCGCGGTCAGCACCTGCCCGAGCTCGGCGTTCTTGCCGTAGCTCTTCAAGTACTTCGCAAAGTGATCGACGACGCCCTTCCACTTGGCCTGCGTCTCGTAGATGAGGCCGATCTCGAAGAAGACGAACGGCGCGCGCTTGTCCTGCGGGAAGCGCTTGTAGAACTCGAGGTAGTCCTTGATGGCGAGGTCGTAGTCCCCGAGCGCGCGCCGGTAGGTGGCCGCACGGGCGAGCGCCTTCTTCAGCAGCTCGGCGTCGTGCTTGGGGTGGTTCTTGGCGTAGAGCTCATAGAAGTAGGCCGCCTCGGAGTACACCGCGATGGTTTTGTAGATGGTGCCGATGTTGAAGAGCGCCATGGGCGCGTTGTCGGCCTTAGAACAATCATTGTAGAGCTTCTCGGAGGCGAGCAGCGCCTTCTCGATCATCTTGGCGTCGCGGTACATGACGGCCGCGTTCGCGAGCGCGATGGTCCCCTGCTTGGTGCAGCCAGGGAACTTCTGGAAGTAGGCCATGTAGCAGTTGGCCGCAGCGGCGAACTGCTTGTCGCCCTCCATGAGGCGACACTCGTTGAAGTCGCGGAGCGCAAGGATCTCCTTGACGATGACAGCGAACTCGCCCGACATGAGCGACGCGTCCTTGGAGAACGTCTCCGCCCACTTGTTCAGCCCGCGGATGTCCCGCCGGAGGTTGTGGGCCGACAAGATGAGCCGTGAGGCCTCCTGCATCTGCGAGAAGCCCTTGTGGTTCTCGTAGAGGTCGACCAGCGGCGTGATCGATTGCTCGAAGTAGTTATGAATATAGTACAGCTTACCCAAGACGTACTTGACCGTGTCTAGATCTTCCTGCCCGGGCTTCGAGACCTTGACGAACTTCTCGCCCGCGGTGATGAGCTTCTGCTCGAGCGGAGGGAGCTTCTCCGGCTTGTAGACGCTCGCGTCCTTGGCCGCGTCCTTCTCGGTCGCCGCCTCATCCGAGATGAGGCGCATGTAGCAGAGGATCGCCGAGTGGAGCGCCTGCGCGGAGAAGGGCCCGTCCGGCTTGATCTCGAGGACCTGCTCGAACAGCCGGGCCGCGCGCTCGTACTCGCCCATCTGGAAGGCGAGCACGGCGACGTTGAACGCCATCGTGTAGTGGTTCTTCGCGTCGGGGAACCACTTCAAGTACTGCTCGTAGATGAAGAGCGCCTTGGCCTGCGTCTTCTTGTCCATCGTCTTCTCGGCCTCGCGATGGTAGTCGGTGCCGATGATGCGCAGGAGTGACTCGAGCTCGGCGATCTCGTCCTTCTTGGTCGCCGCGTTCATGCGACCGAGGTACTTCTCGAGCATGGCGGACAGCTCGCCGATCTCCTTCTGGACGCGCTCCTTGTCGGCCATCTTGAAGACTGCGTACACGATCTGCCTTTGGTAGCCGAGCGCGCGCACGTCGTCGCCGACCTCGGCAATGAGCGTCTTGAAGAGGCGCACCGCGGACGTGTAGTTCGAGTCCTCGTTGTAGATCTGGCCGAGGATCTCAACGAGCTTGACGTAGATGTCGGGCGCGATGCCCTTCAAGAAGCCCAGCGCCTTGTCCGGCGCGCCGAAGAACGAATAGGCGCGCACGAGGTCGACCTGGGCCTCGGCCTTGAGGTCGATGCGCGCCGCGAACATCTTGCCCTTGGGCGAATCCGTCCATCGGATGGTGTCCAGGAACTTCTTGACCGACAGCGGCTTGTCCCCGAGGTTGAACTGGCACCACCCCTGCTTGTAGTGGCTGTAGCCGAGCACGTGGCTGTCCCCGTACTGCTCGACCTTGGCGTAGAACGCGAGCGAGGTCTCGAAGTCGTTCTTGCCGAAGAAGTAGTCGCCGACATTCAGCAGCGTATCGGGCACGAGCGACGACGCCGGCCGCTCCTTCAGCAGCTTCGTGTAGTACGCGTAGCCCTCGTCGCGCTTGCCCATCATCGACAGGTGAAAGCCCGTCGAGTAGAGCACCTGGTCGATGTCCTTGTAATTGGCGTGATCCTTCTCGATCCGCTTGTAGGTATCGACGGCCTTCTGCCGCCACGAGTTACAGGTCGCAAGCAGCGCGGCCTGCTGGCCCTTGACCCGCTGGATCTCCGCCGGGTTCTTGGACTCCTCCGCGTCGTAGATGGCCTTGAGGATCTCGGTCGACTGGCTCTGATCAAAGTAGAGGTCCGACTTCTGCCAGTACATGTCCGCGAGCTTGACCAGCGTGTCCGGGTACTTGGGATCGGTGACGTCGTCGATCTCGAGCACGTCCTGGAGGGACTGGATGGCCGCGTCCAGCTTCTCCTCGGACATCTTCTCCTTCTTGGTCTGGAGCTTGGTCCGATCGAAGCCGGGGCCCTTCCCGGAGAGCTTCTCGCCGGGGGGCTTCTTCTTGGACTTGTCCTCTTCGAAGACCTGCACGCCCATGCCCTTGGGTTGCTTGTCATCGATGGGAGGCTTCTTATCCTTGCTCGTCTTGGGGGGCTTGCCCTTGGCGGGCGGCGCGCCAGCGGCAGGCAGACTCGCCAGCAGCGGGAAGAGCGACAACAGCGGCAGCAGCCACGAGGGTCGGGTCATGTCAGGGCTCCAGAGCGTGCGGGTCGCAGCGAGAGAAACGGGGCATCACGGGTGCAGGTTCAGCGCGGACGGTCACGGAGCGGCCGGAGGCGCGGGATCGGCCTTCGGCGCGTCCTCTTTCGGAGGCTCGGCCTTGGGCGGCTCGGCCTTGGGCGGCTCCTCTTTCGGGGGCTCGGCCTTCGGCGGCTCGGGCTTGGCCGGCGTGGCCGTAGGCTTCTTGTCGCCCGGGCACCGTGACGCGATGCCGACGGTGTAGCTGCCGAGCTCGTCCTTCCAGTACTCGCCGTCGAACTTCCAGTAGAAGTGCTCGGCGTCGAGTTCGTAGTCGTCCTCGACCTCGCCTGCCGCGAGCTTCGTGTCCCGGTCGATGATGTTCTTCTGGCTGATGAGCACCTCGGACCGCACCTTGAGCGCCGCGGCGAGATGACTGCGCAGGTCCTTGAGCACGCCCTCGAGCCGGCCGCGGGCGAGCGCGCCGGTCTCACCGACGGCCAACGAGCGCACCTGCGAGATATCGGCGATGAGCGCGGCCGAGAACTGCGTGAGCGGCGCGTTCTGCGACAGGCGCTTGAGCCCTTCGATCTCCTGGTTGAGTGCGACGATGAAGCGGAAGCTGCGGTTGAGCTTCCCGTCCGCGAGCGCCGCGTTGAAGATGCGCTTGAGGCGCACCGAGAGGTCAGCGCCCTGCGTCGCGAGCCGGGCGATCCAAGCGTAGAACTGGTTGGGATCGCGCGAGACCTTCATCTGCTCGTCGAGCTCCTTGAACAGCGGCTGGTAGCTCTTGATGAACCGCTGGATGCTCTGGAGCGCCTCCTCGTAGTGGCAGGTGCGGTTGAGGATCACCGCCTCGAGCACCATGGCCTCGGGGTAGTACTCGTCGTCGAAGTAGGGCGAGTTCAACGTGTGCAGGTTGCCGAGCGAGCGCCCGAAGTTGTCGAGCTGGAAGTAGGCCCAGCTCACCTCGAGCAGGCTCTCCAGCCAGTCGTGCGAGTACTCGGGGATGGTGTCGAAGTAGCCGACGGCCGTGTCGTACTTGCCGATGGTGTAGTAGATGCGGGCGAGCGCCAGGAGCGCCATGCGGTGGACCTTCTTGGACTCATCGGACTTGAGCCCCTTGTCCTTCTCGTGCGCCAAGATGGCCTTGAACGACTTGTCGGCGCCCTTGGCGTTATTGTTGCGGACATGCACGACGCCCTCGAGGTAGCGGGCCTTGAGGAAGAACTCCTCCTTGGCGACGGTGACCTTCTGGAGCGCCTGCAGCGCCGCTTTCAGCGTCCCGTGGTAGTAGTGGAACTGGCCGACATAGTAATAGACCTCGTCTTTGAGCTCCGCCGGGTAGAAGTCTTCCTTGTACTCCGCGAGGCGCTCCAGCGTAGCGGTCTCGCCCGGGATCTGCCGGTGGAGCGCGACGAGCCAGGGAAGCACCTCGGGATAGCGCCGGTGCTTGGGATCGAGGTCGAGGACCTTCTCGAAGTTGCTGTACGACGATTGAAACAGGCCGAGGTGGTAGAGAGTCACGCCAATCATGAACTGGGCGTCACCGAAGTAGGGCTCCGAGTCATCGCCCGTGTCCAGCACGTCGACGAGGCGCACGAGCGCTGCCGCGTGCTCGCCCGAGGCGATGAGGTCCTGGGTCGCGTCGATGGTCTTCTGGTACTCGTCGGCGCTCTTGACGTCCCGCGCCTCGAGCTTCACCTCGTCGGGCGGCGGCTCCGTGGACGGCGGGGGCGGAGGCGGAGTGACGGGCGGAGGCGGGTCCGCTGCGGGCGGATCGGCGGCAAACGCAGGCAGAGCCCACAGGACGCCCGAGAAGGCCACGATCGCACAACGCAACGAACGATGAACGTAGCGACCATTCCGACGAAGCATGACGTCCCCTCTTTGCCCGCGCGGCTGTCCGGCGCGGTTCCGCGGTCCGGAGCCACCACGGCCGGCGCGGCCGGCGCGGCGCAGTCCCGAACCGGAAGATTCTAGGGGTCCGCCCGAAACCGTGTCAAGGTGCCCTGACGGTCGAAAATCCGTTGAAAATTCGAGGGGACTGCGCAGGGTGTCCGCGCCAAGGCGAGGCAACCCGCGTGAGGGCACGGGCTAGAAGTGAAACGCGAGCCGACCGTTGAGCGTAACGACCGAGAGGTGCTCCGAGAGCAGGTCCAGGCCGAGCGAGATGAGCGGGTGCAGGCGCCAGTCCATGCGCAGGCCGAGCTGCGCCCAAAGCGTCGCGGCGGCCCCGGTGAGGAGGTCCTGCGAGAGGATCTTCGGCCACGTGCCCACACCCGCGCCGGCGACGGCTCGCAGGTGATAGACAGATCCGTCGTACAGTGACGCCTCGACGACTGCATAGGCCCCAATGAGGCGATACGCGTCGAGGACGACCGGCACGGCGACGAGCTCGAGGCCGAGGCGCAGCCCAGGAGACGCCACGATGGTCGCGCCGAGGCGGACCGTGGGCTTCATGAGCTGGCTTGGCACCTTGGACTGGCTGTTCAGAAAGACAGAGACGCCGGCGGAGGCGGCGATCGTCCACGGGCGTTCGGGAGGCTCCGCATGCGCCGCGCACGCCCAGGCGAGGACGAGGACGATGAGCACCACGGAGGAAGGCGAGCGCATGGGCGCGAGAGTAGCGGTGAAGCACGGCGCACGCCATGATGGTGCGATGCTCGGACGACTCGTGCTCGCAGCCTGCGGAGTGCTCCTGGTCGGCTGCGGCGAGCCGCCACCGAGCGACGCGCTGGCGCTCGAGCACTGCGTCAAGCTCAACATCGAGCCCCTACCGCAGACTCCCGAGGACCCGCACGTGGGCACGAAGGACGTCTTCGGTTGCGGCGTGCCCAAAGAGGCGCTGCGCCCACCGTACCCGGACGGGACCCTGATCGTGAAGCTCGCGACGCGCCAGGGCCAGGGCTTCCCGTGGCTGCTGGCGACCGCGCGCAAGGTCGGAGGTCAGTGGGCTTGGGCCGAGTACACGCGGAACTTCGCGGAGGAGGAGTACGCCAAGCTACCCGTGCGCGAGGCGGTGTGCACCGACTGCCACGCCAAGGTGGCGGCGATTGACTACATCTACACGCGATACACCGAACGCTAACCTAGAAGCGAGCGCTCCAGGTCCGTGACGGCGCGGCGGATGTGGTCGTCCTTGCGGAGGAGCGACTCGATCTTGTTGACCGCGGAGATGACGGTGCTGTGGTCGCGATTGCCGAACCGCTTGCCGATCTCGGGGAAGCTCGACCGCGTGTGCTTGCGCGCGAGGTACATCGCGATCATCCGCGGCTGTGCGATGGCCCGGTGGCGGCGGCTGCCCTTGAGATCGGTCACCGTGACGTTGAAGTGCCCCGCGACGACCTTCTGGATCTGCGGGATGCCCAGGAGGGGTCCCGAGTCCTGCACGAGATCCTTGAGCACGTGGCGGGCGAGCGCCAGATCGATGGGCGAGCGCGAGAAGCGCGCATGGGCCGCGAGCCGCACGAGCATGCCCTCGAGCTCGCGCACGTTGGTCTTGACGAACTGCGCCAGGTAGAGCGCCACGTCCTCGACGAGGCCGATGCCCTCGCGCTGCGCCTTCGTATTGAGGATGGCGACCCGCGTCTCGAGCTCGGGAGGCTGCACGTCGGCGATCAGGCCAAACTGGAAGCGGTTCTTGAGCCGCTCCTCGAGGTCGGCGATCTCGTGCGGCGGCCGATCGCTCGTGACCACGATCTGCTTGTGCTCTGCGTACAGGCTATTGAACGTGTGGAAGAACTCGACCTGGGTGCGCTCCTTGCCGCCAAGGAACTGGACATCGTCCACCAGGAGCACGTCGCACGACCGACGATAGCGCGCGCGGAACTCGTCGGTGCTGCCGTTGCGGACGGCCTGGACGAAGTCGTTGATGTAGGTCTCCGACGCGATGTACTGGACCTGCGCGTTGGGCCGGGTCGCCAGGATGCGGTTGCCAATCGCCTGGAGCAGGTGGGTCTTTCCGAGGCCGACGCCGCCATAGACGAAGAGCGGGTTGTAGGCCTTGCCGGGCGTCTCGGCCACCGCCTCGGCGGCCGCATGAGCGAACTGGTTGCTTGGACCGACGACGAACGACTCGAAGGTATAGCGCGGGTCGAGCGGCAGCGCGTTGGAGTGCGTCGCCGTCTTCCGCGCCGCCTCGCTCCGCGGCAGGACCGGCTCGAGCGGCGGCGTCACGAGACCCTCCGTCGTGAAGCGAATGGCCAGTGCGCGCGCCGCCTGCGCCCGCACCGCCTTCTCGAGGACGTCGAGGTAGTGCGACTGGAGCCAGTCGCGAAAGAAGCGATCGGGCACCTTCAAGACGATCTCGTCCTGAGTGACCTCCTCGCACACGATGGGTCGGATCCAGCTCTCGTAGGCGTGCGCGCCGACAGTGCTGCGGATCGAGTCGAGCGTGTTGTCCCACAGCGGATGCATACCTGGTACACCAAATTCTTAAGACGCAGCTATTCTCTGGCGTTGACATGGCCCACCAGCCACGCCGCCCTTCGGAGGAGCGCCACCCGCGCGCCTCCGGTCCCCTTCCTGCACCAATGCGCCGGCGCGACACCAAAACAACCCGACTCCCGTGTACGTGCACGAGAGGCGAGATTGAAGTGACGCGCCGCTTCATTTCATGTACACAGATCACTGTCGCAAGCAGGACACCACGACGAAGAGGTCCCCCTAGGGATCCTCGGCCTTAGTCTTGGTTGCGAAGCAGGCTGACCATTCGGTACGTCCTGTCTGCTACCACCGGCCCGTGACTCGGCGCAAGCGTGCTGTAATCGCTTACAAGCGACATTTTTTAGAAACGGAGAATCCTTCGTGAATCGCCACGGCTTCCCGTCAAACACCGATTCGAGGGTATTGAGTACGCAGAACTCTGAACGAGAGCCCTCTTTCTGATTCGGGTTGACAGCGAAAGGGCCACTTCGCGCTTGCGCGGAGGAGCCGAGCGGTGATAGAAGCCCCCGCCGATCGTGGCGGAGGCAACTCGCCTGCGCCCGATTGACCTGAAATCTTATCAATTCCACACACTTTCCACGATGGGCTCCGTGCTCCCGATGGATCGGGGGTGTCCCGGAGAGTGGTGGCCAAACGGAGAACGTTTTCATGAGCACCATTTCCATGCGCGACCTGCTCGAGGCAGGCGTCCACTTCGGTCACCAGACCCGTCGATGGAACCCCAAGATGAAGCCGTACATCTACGGCGCACGCGAGGGCGTTCACATCATCAACCTCGGCAAGACGATGCGCCTGTTCCAGGACGCGCTCAACTTCGCCTCGCGGACGGTGGCCAACGGCCAGCAGATCCTGTTCATCGGCACCAAGCGGCAGGCCCAAGAGGTCATCCGTGAGGAGGCCTCGCGCGCCAAGATGCCCTACGTCACCTTTCGGTGGCTCGGCGGCATGCTCACGAACTTCAAGACGCTCAAGCAGAGCCTGGATCGCCTCACGGAGATCGAGCGGAGCCTCGCGGAGGGCAACGTCGAGCGCCTGACCAAGAAGGAGATCCTCACGTTCGAGAAGGAGCGCAACAAGCTCCTGAAGAACCTGGGCGGCGTGCGCGAGATGCCTGGTCTTCCCGGCGCCATCTTCATCATCGATCCGGCGCGCGAGCACATCGCCGTGCGGGAGGCGCAGCGGTTGAAGCTGCCGATTATCGCCGTCTGCGATACAAACTGCAACCCGGAGGGCATCGACTACCCGATCCCGGGCAACGACGACGCCATTCGGTCAATCAAGCTGTTCACGGCGTCCATCGCCGACGCGTGCCTCACGACGGGCGTCGTCCCGACGAAGGCGATGATCAGCGAGTTCCAGAAGACCTTCACCAGCGAGGGCGAGTTCACCGAGACCAGCGAGAAGCCGGTCGAGGTCGTGCGTCGCGGCAAGAAGGCCGCGGACGACGTCGATGCCGGCGAGGGTGACGCGGACGCCGAGGGCGCGGATGCGCTCGTGGCCGACGTCTAAGAGCGAGTCGAAGCGAACACGGAAGCACTACGGGAGCAAGTCATGGCCGAGGTTACAGCGAAGATGGTGGCGGAGCTCCGCGAGCTCACGGGCGCGGGGATGATGGACTGCAAGCGCGCGCTCGTCGAGGCCGACGGTAGCATCGACAAGGCGCAGGAACTCCTCGCCATCAAGAAGAAGGCGAGCATCCAAAAGAAGGAGGGCCGCATCGCCGCCGAGGGCGTCGTCGCGAGCTACATCCACATGGGCGGCAAGATCGGCGTGCTGATCGAGGTCAACTGCGAGACGGACTTCGTCGCGCGGACCGAGAAGTTTCAGAACTTCGTCAAGGACGTCACGCTTCAGATCGCGGCCATGGCGCCCGTCGCCATCCGCAAGGAGGACGTCGCGGCGGACCTCATCGAGGACCAGAAGCGCGTCTACCTCGGGCAGGTCACCGAAGAGGGCAAGCCTGCCGCGATGCACGAGAAGATCGTGGCCGGCAAGCTCAACAAGTGGCTCCAGGAGATCTGCCTGCTGGACCAGAAGTGGGTCAAGAACCCGGACAAGACCATCGGCGACTACCTGGCCGAGACGGTCGGCGAGACCGGGGAGAAGATCTCCATTCGTCGCTTCGCCCGCTACGCCATGGGCGAGGGCATCGAGAAGCGATCGAACGACTTCGCGGCCGAGGTGGCCGCCGCAGCCGGACTGCAGTAGCTCCGGTAGCGGTCCAGTCAGAGCGGTCAGTCGCGGCGCCCTCGGCTTCGGCTGGCCAGGCACGGGAGGCGCCATGCGTCCGGTATACAAGCGCATCCTGCTGAAGCTGTCCGGTGAGGCGCTGAGTGGGCCCGACCCGTACGGCATCCACCTCCCCACGCTGCAGAGTATCGCCAATCAGATCAAAGAGGTCCGTGAGTTCGGCGTCGAGATCGGCGTCGTCCTCGGCGGAGGCAACATCTTTCGCGGCCTCGCCGGGTCAGCGCAGGGGATGGATCGCGCGACTGCGGACTACATGGGCATGATCGCGACGGTCATGAACGGCGTGGCCATGCAAGACGCGCTCGAGAAGCTCGACGTCTTCTCGCGGGTCATGACGGCCATCGACATGCGCGAGGTCGCCGAGCCCTACATCCGCCGGCGTGCGATTCGGCATCTGGAGAAGGGCCGCGTCGTCATTTTCGCGGGTGGGACGGGCAACCCGTTCTTCACGACGGACACCGCGGCGGCTCTCCGCGCCATGGAGATCCACGCGGACGTCATCATCAAGGCCACGAAGGTCGACGGCGTCTACGACAAGGACCCGATGATGCACCCGGACGCGGCGATGTACCGCCGGCTGAGCTACCTCGACGTGCTGTCGCAGTCGCTCAACGTCATGGACTCGACGGCCATCTCGCTGTGCAAGGACAACGGGCTGCCCATCCTGGTGTTCAACCTGACGCGGCCGGGCAACATTCGCCGGGTCGTGCTGGGCGAGGCCATCGGGACGGTCGTCTCGGACGAGCCGGCCCCAATCGTCGCGGCCCAATGAGCGGTCGCACCCAAAGACGGCCGCATTGGCCGAGAAAGGAACTGCCCCGTGGCTGACGAAGTAAAGGACATCATCGACGAGTGCGAGGACTCCATGGCCAAGGCGCTCGACGCGCTGAAGCGGGAGCTGTCGCGGGTGCGCACCGGGCGCGCCAACCTGACCATGCTAGACGGCATTCGGGTCGAGTACTACGGCACGCCCACGCCGCTCAATCAGGTGGCTGCGCTGACGGTCGCCGATCCGCGCCTCATCACGGTCAAGCCGTGGGACAAGGCGCTGCTCTCGGGCATCGAGAAATCGATCATCGCCGCGGGCATCGGGATCACGCCCTCCAGCGACGGTGAGCTCGTGCGGCTGCCCATCCCGCCGCTCACGGCCGAGCGCCGCAAGGACCTGGCCAAACAGGTCAAGGGCATGGCCGAGGACGGCAAGGTGCGCATCCGCGACGTACGACGCGACTCCAATGAGCTGCTGAAGACGGTCGATGGCCTGCCCGAGGACGACCTCAAGAAGGCGCTCAAGACCGTTCAGGACAAGACCGATCGCTACATCAAGCTCGCCGATGACGCCGTGGCCGCCAAGGAGAAGGAGATCCTCGACGTCTAGCGCTGCATCGTTCTTGGGGCCCGCGGGCTCCAGCCCACGACCTCGCCTTCCTTGACGATCCACGCACCGTGTGGCTAGTGTCCCGTCACGACGCGACAGCGCGAGACGAAGGCGTTAGGAGATCGAGCGATGCAGAGGACGGTAGGGCGAATGGCGCGGGGGCGCGAGGCGCTGCTGGCGCTAGCGATGCTGGGGCTGATCGGCTGTGGACCCTACGAGGGCGAGGGCGACGAGACGTGCGACAAGGCGCGGCCGCTGCCCGCCAACGTCGGCGTCAAGGACGAGCTCAACTTTCGTCGCGGCGACGGCGGCGACTGCAAGCAGATCAAGTACTTCAAGGACGCTCGCGCCAAGGTCGAGTACAAGGTCGGCACGGCCTTCTCCAAGCACAACCTCAAAGGCGCCATCACCGTCTACGATGACTCGGCGCGGGTGCTGGACCAGAAGTCGGTCGACCCGTCGGTCCCCGTGTACACGCTGGAGTTCGACGTCCAGGCCAATAAGTCATACTACGTGGACTTCAAGGTCACCGAAGGCAACCACGGATACGAAGCCCTTGTCCAGTATACGGTTCGCGACCCGTGTGCCGCGTGCACCGAGGACCAGAAGTGCGTCGCGGGGAAGTGCAAGGACATCGAGCGGCCCAAGACATGCGATCCACCGTGTGACGAGGAAGAGGGGCTCATCTGCGAGGACACCAAGTGCATCAAGGCGTGTCAGCCCGAGTGCAAGAAGGGCTTTCAGTGCAACATCACCGAGCGCCAGTGCGAGAAGGTGACCAAGGAGTGCAAGCCGAAGTGCAAGAAGGATGAGTACTGCGACGGCTTGAAGGGCATCTGCCGCGTCAAGAAGCCGGCGGGATGCGCTGGCGGCTGTCCGGCTGGGCAAATCTGCCAGTCGGGCAAGTGTGCGCCGTTGGCGGGTCCGAAGTGCCCCGACTGCCCGGCAGGCCAGCACTGCGACGCCAGCACGGGCTACAAGTGCGCGGGCACCGGTGCGGTGGCCATCCCAACGACGGGCCCCATCACCGCGGGGGTCGTGTCCACGGTGCGGCAGCCGCAGGGGACCATTGTGTACGTCGATAAGGGCGAGCGCCACGGCGTCAAGGCCGGAGGCCGTGGGAAGATGTGCGGTAAGTTCGACTTCGTGGTCATCAAGCCCTACCCCACGCGCTCGCAGGGCAAGACCAGCGCCTCGATCGAGGATCTGGCCGCGTGCAAGTCCGTCGTCATCAATCGCTGAGCGGGGCGCGCGCCGTCGTCGCGCTGTGGCTCGCTGGGGCTGTCGTGTCCGGCTGTCGGACACCTCCGGTCGATCACCGTCCGGCTCGGGGGACGCTCCTCGTTTTCTCGGATCTCCGTGGTGCGCTCAAGCCGTGCGGCTGTTCTCCCGACCTGCAGCGCGGCGGCGTCGACCGCATCGGTGACTACGTCGGCGTCCTGCGGACCGGCGAGCCGGAGCTGCCGCTGCTCCACGCGGGCGACCTGCTGCTGGACGACGAGGGCATCCCGGCCGGGCGCGAAGGCCAGATCACGCGCCGCGTCGAGGCGCTCGCGGAGGCGCTGCGGATAATCGGCGTGCAGGCGGCCACGTTGGGTCCGAGTGACCTCGCGGCGGGGCCGGCTTGGGTCGAACGTTCGGTCAAGACGCTGCCGCTACCGCTCGTCGGGACCAACGTCGGTGCACCGTGGTCAACGTTCCTGAAGCGCTCGCTCGTGCTCCGTGTCGATTCGTTGCGGGTCGGCGTCCTGGCCGCGCTGCCTCCGGCGCCCGGCGTCACCTCTCCGGCGGAGGCGCTGCGCGCGGAGGCGACGGTACTTCGCCCCCAGGTCGACGTGATCGTCGCACTGTCCTCGCTCGGCCTCCGCGAGACGAAACGGCTCTTTCGCGCTGACCTGGGGATCGACGTCGTCGTCGCCGCAGGGCAGGACCTCAAGGCGGTCGTGACCGACGAGGTCGAGTCGGCGGGCACGGCGCGCCTCATCCAGTCCCACATCCAGGGCAGCCACGTCGGCCGGCTGGAGCTGTCGGTGACCGCGGGCGCGCCGGTCTCGCTTGGCTGGGCGCTCCAGGCCATCCTATGGGACCGCCCGCGGCATCCCGACATCGCGGCAGTCATGAAGCGCTATGACGCCGACCTGGAGGCCATCAACCTCAAGGCCGCGGGCACCCTGCCTCCGCTTCCGGCCGGGGCTCCGAGCTACGTGGGTCAGGCCAAGTGCCTCGAGTGCCACGAGCAGACCCAGGCCTTCATCGCCAAGGACCGGCACCCGCTGGCCTGGGAGACGCTCGAGAAGGACGGCAAGACGTTCGACCTTGAGTGCGTCAGCTGCCATAGCACGGGCTACGGGCAGGCGGGCGGCTCCATCCTGGGGGCCATGAAGGGCCTCGTCGACGTGCAGTGCGAGTCGTGTCACGGACCCGGCAGCCGGCACGCCGACGACGGCGACACCGCGACCATCCGGCGCGTCGTCCCGGAGTCGGTCTGCGTGACGTGCCACAACCCGAAGCACTCCACGCAATTCAACTACGACACCTATCGCTCGCGGCTCCTCGTCCCGGGGCACGGGCGGTAGGTCGGCTGCCGCATGCAGATCGTCCTGGTCGCCCCGCAGATCCCGCAGAACACCGGCAGCATCGGCAGGCTGTGCGCGGGACTCGACATTCCGCTACACCTCGTACGGCCCTTGGGCTTCTCGCTCGACGACCGCTACTTGAAGCGCGCGGGGCTCGACTACTGGCCGCACATCGCGCTGCACGTGCACGAGAGCCTGGACGCGGCGCTGACCATGGTTCCGCCGGGCCCCCGTTGGTTTCTGTCCGCACGCGCCGAGAGGACGCTGTGGGACGTCGCGCTCGGACCCGACGACGTCTTCGTCTTTGGCCGCGAAGAGGACGGGCTGCCTCCAGAGGTCAAGGCGCGCTTTCACGACCGCCTCCTTGGCATCCCACACAACGACAAGATCCGCAGCCTCAACCTCGCCAACGCCGCGTCTGTCGTCGTCTACGAGGCGTTGCGGCAGTGCAAGGAACGTGCTGCAATCGGCGTATGAGTCTCAAGCTGCGCGATCTCACCGAAGACGTGGTCCTGGGGTCCATCCAGGACTTCTACGACCACACGAGCGGGTTCATGGAGCGATTGGCCAAGATTATCGCCAATCAAACGTACACGGTTCAAAAATCGCCCCGTCGCCGCGGGGTCGCTGAGTTTCCCTATTTCTACGCCGTCGAGCTCTATGAGCTGTTCGAGTTCGCGCGTGCGCGCCACAACGCCAGCGCGAGCTACATCGACAAGCGCTGCGACGAGGTGCTGGCCATCCTGCACACGACGGTGCTCGGCCGACAGGTGGAGCCGGACTGGGCTGAGTTTGGTCAGTCGCCGATGGGGCTCTGCCTCCTGGCCTGCCGCGCGCGCGTCAAGCTGCGCCGCGAGGAGGACTGGCTCAGCGCGGACGACGTCCTGCTGCTAGCGTCTTGGGAGCAGCGCCACTTCGAGCGCAGCGGGCTCGTCGCGACTGACACGGAGGATGGACCCCGGTACGCCTCGGCGGACGTGCGCAAGGCCCTCCAGTCGCAGGGCATCGCGGTGTGACCCGCGCGCGGGCAGCGATCGGGCTGCTCGTCGCGGTCCAGTGGATGACATCGGCCGAGGCGGCGCGAGCCGACTGGCACGACCCGGCCGACGTCATCCATGGGACCGCGCATACGCTGGAGCAGGGCCAGTGGATGATTGGCGTGTTCACGCCAGTGGTCTACGGCATCAACGATTCGCTCATGGTCATCACCCACCCGGTACTGTGGGTACTGCTCACGCCCAATGGCGGCTTGCGCTGGCGCATCGTCGAGTCGGAGCGTGTCACCTTTGCCGTTCAGGCCGATGGCGCCCGCTCCTTCCTCGCCACGGAGACCGGCGAGCTGAGAGACCCGCGACCCACCGGGCGAATCGCGACCTCGACGCTCACGACGTTCGATCTGGGAGCGCGCGTATTGCTGACCGTCCAGGTCGGCTACCAACATGACTTCCTCCCGGCCGAGGACCACCTCACGTTCTCGGGCGGCGTGGGCTGGGTCATTCAGCCCAACCACCTGCTCTCGCTCCAGGGCGGCTCAAGCTGGGCGTTCAACGCCCGCGCCGTGGGGCAGACGACCGCGATGCTGCTGTACACCCGCGCCTGGGACACGCTCCACCTCTCGGTGGGCGTGGCCTACGGCAACTTCCCCATCGCGTTGACGTCCTCGGCGCCTCTCCTGGTCCCGGTCTGGCCGGTCGTCGACGTCTGGTGGAGGTTCTGAGCCGCCGGCACGGCCTCCCACCAACGCACCGCGGCGCGAGCCAGGAGCCCGCCCGTGACCGCATCGATCCGGGCGCCCAGCTCGGCGATCGTCGTCCACGCGGCGGCCTGCTCGACCAGGCTCCCGGGAGGGCCCAGCAGGAACGCCACCTGGAGCCGCCGCCGCTCGTGGTAGAGCTTGGTCACCTCGTCGACGAGGCGCTCGATGCGCTGGCGACGATCCTCGGCGATCCGCGCGAGGGGGTTGCCGTCCGGGTTGAACACGAGCCGCGACAGGTCCCACTCGGCCTGCACGCGCCACATGAGCCGAGAGCCCGAGCCTGTGCGGTCCGTGTAGGAGCCGGCCAGTTCATCTCCCACGAACGTCGAGCGCCAGTCCTCGAGGTCGTGACGTTGGACCTGGACGTCGAGTCGGTGAGGCAGCGCGTGCGCCCATCGGCTCCGGCTCAGGGTCGCGTCGAGGTTATCCCGAGCGGCGTGCGCCCGAACGGCAGCCTGGACACGGGTGGCGTCCGGCTCCTCGGCCAGCTGCGCCCACGCGCGACGCCAGCGCTCGCTCGGCAGGAGCGATGGCTCCTCGGCGCGGCCGAGAGCCGGAGCGAGCGCTAGAACCAAAAGAGCCGCGACAGCTCCCAGACGGCGCGGACCTCCCACAGCACGTGGTCCTCGAAGCCGCCAAGGGAGACGACGACGCGCGGCAGAAGTGCTGAGAGCGCTGCCAAGAGAAGCAGAATTGAGCGGTTGCACATGAGACCTCCGGGTTAGGTGCTCCCGTAGAGAGCGCACGCGCCATGCCACCGTACCGGGTCCTCGCCACCCACGATGACGTGCGCGATGAGACGGTCCCACGGTCCCAAAATGAGCCTTCGGGGTTCCAATTTGGCACTCCCCGTGCTAAACGCGCGCCCGCCGAGCACGGGTGTGAGCTGCCCGCCGGGGAGGGTGACGATGTCGGGACACAACAAGTGGAGCACGATCAAGCACAAGAAGGGGGCCGTCGACGCCAAGCGCGGCAAGATCTTCACCAAGATCATCAAGGAGATCACGGTCGCGGCCCGCATGGGTGGCGGGGATCCGGCGGGCAACCCGCGCCTTCGCGCCGCGCTGCTCACGTCTCGCGGCGCCAACATGCCCAAGGACAACGTCGAGCGAGCGATCAAGAAGGGGACTGGAGCGCTCGAGGGCGCCGACTACGACGAGTCGTCATACGAGGGCTACGGTCCCGGCGGTGTCGCGGTCTTCGTCGAGGTGCTCACCGACAACAAGACTCGCACGGTCGGTGAGGTGCGCTACGCGTTCGCCAAGTCGAACGGCTCGATGGGCACCGACGGCAGCGTCGCCTGGATGTTCGAGCGCAAGGGCCAGATCATCGTCGGCGGCGGCGAAGACGACGGCCCGGTGAGCGAGGATCAGGTCATGGAGATCGCGCTCGAGGCGGGGGCCGACGACATCGAGGAAGATGACGGCATCGTCATCGTTTCGACCGATCCGTCGAGCCTCGACGCCGTGCGAGACGCTCTCGACAAGGCCGGGCTGCCGGTGCGTGAGGCCAAGGTCGCCCGCGTCGCTCAGAACCGGACCGAGGTCACCGAGGCGCATGCGCCGCAGCTGATGAAGCTCATCGACAACCTCGAGGACAACGACGACGTTCAAAACGTCTATCACAACGCGGACTTCACCGACGCGGCCATCGCGGCGCTCGGTTGAGCGCCCGTCACGGCTGATGCGAGTCCTCGGGCTCGATCCAGGCACCCACACCACCGGCTACGGAGCCGTCGAGCGGACCGGCTCGCGACTGCGGCACCTCGACAACGGCCTCATCGTCGCCAAGCGCGCGGCCCCGCTCGAGGAGCGGCTGCTGCACATCGCCGATCGCCTCGACGCGATCATGGCGGAGCTCAACCCGGCCGTCGTCGCCATCGAGGACATCTTTTTTTCAAAGAACGCGCAGTCGGCGCTCATCTTGGGCCACGCGCGCGGCGTGGCGTTGCTCGCCGCAGCCCGGCATGGTGTCGCAGTCATCTCGTACTCGCCGGCGCTCGTAAAGAAGACGGTCTCGGGCTCGGGCCGCGCGGAGAAGGGCCAGATTCAGCAGATGGTGCGGGTGCTGCTCGGGCTGCCCGAGGTGCCGGCGGAGGATGCCGCCGACGCGCTGGCGTTGGCCATCACGCACTGCCACCATGACCACACCCCGGCGGTAAAGGCGGCGCTCGGATGATTGCAGCACTCAAAGGCCGCGTCTGGATGCTCGGAGACGACCACGTCGTCCTCGACGTCCATGGCGTCGGCTATCGCGTCTTCCTGGCCGAACGCGATCTCATCGCGCTCGTGACCGAGACCGAGGCTACGCTCCTCATCCACACGCACGTGCGAGAGGACGCGCTGCTGCTGTACGGCTTTGGGACGGAGGCCGACCGGGACGTGTTCCTCGCGCTCAATACGGTCACGGGCATCGGTCCCAAGGTCGCGCTCGGGATCCTCGCGCAGGCCACGGCGGCGGATCTCCACGCGGCGGTCGTCTCGGGCGACCTCAAGCGGCTGACGAGCTTCCCGGGCGTGGGCAAAAAGACGGCGGAGCGCATCGTGGTCGAGCTCAAGGGCCGCTTCGCGAAGATGGCGCCCATGCCGGTCCCGTCGAAGGGTGCGCCCACGCGGCTGCGCGACGATGTGGCGAGCGCGCTGTCGAACCTGGGCTACAAGCCGGCGCAGATCGAGCGCGCGATGTCCGGAGTCGACGCGCTTCCGGCCCAGCCCAAGGACTTCGATGCGCTGCTCCGTGAAGCGCTGAGGCACATCCGGTAGCCTGGGACGTGCGAGGTCGGCGAGGAGGACCCCATGACGGACACCAGTCAGCGCTTCATGAGTCCCGCGACGGGGCAGGACGACACCGAGAAGGAGCGGCACCTTCGACCGCAGCAGTTCAAGGAGTACGTCGGTCAGGAGAAGATCCTGTCGAACCTCCGCGTGTTCGTACGCGCCGCCAAGCAGCGGCATGAGCCGCTCGACCACGTGCTCCTGGCGGGGCCCCCGGGTCTCGGCAAGACGACGCTCGCGCATATCGTGGCCAACGAGCTCGGCGTGGACCTGCATACGACGTCGGGACCCGCACTCGACAAGAAGGGCGACCTGGCCGGGCTGCTCACGCACCTGAAGCACGGCGACGTCCTCTTCATCGACGAGATCCACCGACTCAATGCGGTCGTCGAGGAGAACCTGTACCCGGCGATGGAGGACTTCCAGTTCGACCTGATCGTGGGTGAGGGACCGCATGCGCGCAACGTCAAGCTGCCCTTGCAGCGCTTCACGCTGGTCGGCGCCACGACGCGCACGGGGCTGCTCACCTCGCCTCTCCGCAACCGCTTCGGCTTTCACGCCCAGCTCGACTTCTACACGGCTGACGAGCTGACCTCGATCGTCACGCGCTCCGCGGAGATCTTGGGGATCGACTGCGTCCTCGCGGGCGCCAAGGAGATCGCCCGGCGGGCGCGAGGCACGCCGCGCATCGCCAACCGGATCCTGCGGCGGGTGCGCGACTTCGCCGAGATCGAGGGCAACGGCAAGATCGACCTCCCGATCGCGACCTACGCCCTCGAGCGCCTGGAGATCGACGCGCTCGGCCTCGATACGATGGACCGCAAGTACATCGCGTGCCTGGTCGAGAAGTTCGCCGGGGGTCCGGTCGGCATCGAGACGCTCTCTGCCGCCCTCAACGAAGAGCGCGATACGCTCGAGGACGTCTACGAGCCGTTCCTGTTGCAGCAAGGCTTCCTCCAGCGCACGGCGCGCGGTCGGATGGCCACCTCGCTCGCCTATGAGCACCTCGGCCTGCGAGACGCGCGGCCCAAGACTCCGGCAGCCGGTCAACAGGACCTGTTTTAGCGGTCCGCTCTTGCCTTTCGCGCGGCGGGTGCTATCTTCCTGTGAGTAGTACGATCGTACTAGACGCGATCGTCCAAAGGAGCCCGCCATGCCCCGAATCACGCTGCTGATCCTGCTCGTGCCCGCCCTCGCCGCCGCTCAGACCGGCGAGGAGATCATCAAGAAGATGGACGAGAACATGACGTTCAAGACACGCACGGCCACGTGCTCGCTCACGAGCCACAAGCCGGGTGCTGCGCCGGACGTGCGCACGCTCCGGATGTGGGCCCGCGGCTGGGACGACTCGTTCAGCGAGTTCCAGAGCCCGGCGCGCGACAAGGGCGTGAAGTACCTCAAGCTCCAGAAGAGCCTCTACATGTACCTCCCGCGAACAGAGAAGGTCGTGACGATCTCGGGGCACATGCTGCGCCAGAGCGTCATGGACTCGGACTTCAGCTACGAGGACATGCTGGAGTCGCGCGCGCTCCTCAACGATTACAACGTCAAGGTGCTGGGGAGCGAGCCGATGCTCGGAGAGGACAGCTGGCAGCTGGAGCTGACCGCCAAGCGTGAGGACGTGACCTACCCGAAGCGCAAGATGTGGGTTGGAAAGAAGACGTACATCCCGCTGCGCACGGAGCGCTATGCGGCCTCGGGCCAGCTACTCAAGGTCATGTCGAGCGAGGGCGTCACGGCGGTGAAAGGCGGGCGGTACTACCCCATGAAGTGGACGATGGAGGACAAGATGCGCAAGGGCACCAAGTCAGTGCTGAGCTTCGACGACATCCAGTTCGATGCGGCGGTCGATGACGGCCTCTTCTCGCGACGCAACCTCATGAAAGGAAACTGACCCACGCGGGCTCCGGGGAGCGTTGGCTGTTGCCACATGTGGCACGTCCTTGACACCCGCGGTGCTGGGGGATAGTCACGTCCCTCGGACCCGCAGACGCGAGGCACGATGCTCAAGAACTTCATACTCGACACGAACGTCCTCCTCCACGACGCCGCTGCGGTGTTCGGGTTCGAGGACAACAACGTCATCATCCCCATCTACGTCATCGAGGAGCTCGACCAGTTCAAGAAGGACCTCTCGGAGCTCGGCCGCAACGCTCGCCAGGTTTCACGCACCATCGACGGCTTTCGCGAGCAGGGAAACCTGGTCGAGGGCGTGCCGATGCCTCAGGGCGGCATGCTGCGCGTGGGCTTCACCGAGAAGCAGCTGCCGTTCAAGTTCTCGAATTCGCATGTCACTGACAATCAAATCTTGGCGACCGCACTGGACATCCAGGAGCGAGAGCCGGACCGGAAGTGCGTCTTCATCACGAAGGACGTCAACCTTCGAATCCGGGCGGAGGCCGCGGGCGTCCATGCCGAGGACTACGATCGCGAGCAGATCAGCATCTCGGAGCTCTATGCGGGGCACTTCGAGCTGCTCGTGCCCGAAGAGCTCATCGACGGGCTCTGGGAGAAGTCGGAGATCGCGCTGGATGTCATCGCGCCGTTTCGACCCAACGTGGACGTCCCCATCTACGAGAACGAGTACGTGCTGCTGCGCGGCGAGAAGACGAACAACCACACGGCGCTCGCGCGCGTGGACGTCGCGCAGAACAAGGCCACGCTGCTGCCACGGATGCGCGAGGGCATCTGGGGTATCCGGCCGCGCAACAAGGAGCAGCAGTTTGCCCTGGATGCGCTGAGCCGTGACGACGTTCGGCTCGTAACGCTGGTCGGTAAAGCCGGAACCGGCAAGACGCTGCTTGCCATCGCCGCGGGGCTCGCGCGCACGACCGACGCGCAGGCCTATCACAAGATGCTCGTGAGCCGGCCCATCTTCCCGTTGGGACGAGACATTGGCTACCTGCCAGGGGACGTGGAGCAGAAGCTCAACCCATGGATGCAGCCCATCTACGACAACGTGGAGTTCCTGTTGAACCTGTCGCGTCAGGACAAGCGCGAGGGTCGGAGCCACAAGGAGCTGCTGGACATGGGCATCGTCCAGATCGAGCCGCTGACCTACATCCGCGGCCGGAGCATCGCGAATCAGTACCTCATCGTCGACGAGGCCCAGAACCTTACGCCGCACGAGGTGAAGACCATCATCACGCGCGCCGGCGACGGGACGAAGGTCGTGCTCACGGGGGACCCCTACCAAATCGACAACCCGTACGTCGACGCGGTCAACAACGGACTTACGTACGTGGTCAACCGGTTCCGCGGTGAGCGGATCGCTTCACACGTCACGCTGACGAAGGGCGAGCGTTCGCAGCTCGCCGAGCTCGCCGCCAACCTCCTGTAGCCGGAGACTCTAAACCCCAGACCCCAGGCGGTCGAGCGGCGGTGCGCCAACTCGTCACAGCCTTCATTTCGAACACCGAGGCCCAGCGCGACAACGCCGTGTAATAAGAGGGCATTCTCCCCTCACGGGGCGCTGGCCCGCATCCTGCACTAAGGGTTTGCAGCGGCGGGGAGGTGGAACGCTTCTCCTGCGGATCTGACAAGTGATGTCGTTCTCAAGTGGTGCTGAGTTCAAGCTCCTGCTCCTGCGGATGTGGTTCTTTGCTGTTGCTCCTGCTGTGCAGAACTTGTGCTGACCTGGCCCCTGATGTTGCGCTGAATCTCTGGCTCCTTCGAACTGAACGTTCCACCGACCGTGATCGAGCGGCTCCGGCGTAGGCTCGAGCTGAATGTGTAGCTGTGTTGTAGCGACCCGCTCCTGTGACTTCTGACTCGAGGCGCCTCCGGCTCTCCGGAGCGGCTCGAACGCGACGATCATCTAGACCGTGAATCGAAAGAGGAAGGCCCCGGTCTTCCTCTTTCCATTTGGTGCGCCGGAACGGCGTGACCCGTCGCGAACCGTTTCCAATCCGGCGCGAGCGCGGTATATCCGGGCCATGACCACGCGCCCTTCTCACGACGAGCTCAACCGACTCGAGACCGCCTCAGCCGAAGACCTGCTCCGATGGGGGCTGGACCGCTTCGCCGGACGCATCGCGGTCGCGTCGAGCTTCGGAGTCGAGGACGTGGCGCTCATCGACATGGCCGCCCGCCTCAGCCCCGGAGTGCGCGTCTTCACGCTCGACACGGGCCGGCTCCACCAGGCGACGTACGACGTCATGGATCGCCTGCGCAACCGCTATGAGCTCAGGCTCGAGGTCTTGTTCCCGGACTCGGCGGACGTCGAGTCCATGGTCTCCGAACACGGAGTCAACCTCTTCTACGATTCCACCGAGCATCGGAAGCACTGCTGCCACGTCCGCAAGGTCAAGCCCCTCGGGCGTGTCCTCGCTGCGGTCGATGCGTGGGTGACGGGGCTCCGCCGCGAGCAGAGCGTCACGCGCACGCACGTGGCCAAGGCGAGCGTCGACGACGCGAACGGCGGCATCATCAAGCTGTGCCCCCTCGCCGATTGGTCGGAGGCCCAAGTCTGGGAGTACGTCCGCGACCGCAAAATCCCGTATAACGCGTTGCACGACCAGGGTTATCCGAGCATCGGCTGCGAGCCGTGCACCCGACCGATCAAGCCCGGGGACGATCCCCGCGCTGGCCGGTGGTGGTGGGAGAACCCCGAGACCAAGGAGTGCGGGCTGCACCTGTCTCACGATTAGCCCGCATTACGCATGACTGTCACGCGTCAACATCCGCGATCGCAAGCCTGCGCCGCCGTTCACCTCCTTCGCCGTACCACCAGTACGTCTCAGTCGGTGAATGCCGGCGCTTCGCGCCGCGGCGGCTCAGCCGTGCGTTCGCGGCGCTAACATCGCGCCATTCACGCATGATGCGGGCTAGGGAACCGGTCTCGCTGGGCTGCGGTAATGACGAACCGGAGCCACACCCATGAAGGTCTTACTCGTCAATCCCTCCCTCAACCGCAAGCGCCTCGGTAACTTCTGGCGGTTCACGACCGCCGTGCCACCCACGGGGCTCGCCTACCTGGGCGCCGTGCTGGAGCGCGACGGGTTCGAGGTCCGCATCTACGATCAGCACGCGCTGCACGCGTCCAACGACGACCTGATGCACCTCGTCGACACGTTCGAGCCTGACGTGGTCGGGTTCTCGTGCCTCACCTTCGTCATGGAGACCGTGGCGGATGCCGCGCGTCGGATTCGCCAGAAGCGCCCGCGGACCAAGATCCTCGCCGGGAACATTCACGCGACGTACTTCCCCAATGATCTCTTGGAGAACGAGATCGCCGACATCGTGATCCGCGAGGAGGGCGAGGAGGCCATCCTCGCCGTGTGTCGCGGCCTGCGGGACGGTCGGGATCCGGTCGATGTACCGGGGACGACGTGCATGGACGGGGGGAAGATTCGGCACAACTCGACGCCGGCGCTCATCGACCTGGAGCGCCTGCCCTACCCGGCCTGGAACCTGCTCGAGGGCTACAGCTACGTGCCGGACCCGCTGTCGCTCACGCCGCTCCGGTCCCGCGCGCAGCCGCTGGCCATCCAGAGCTCGCGCGGCTGCCCGTTTGCCTGCACGTTCTGTAGCCAGGACACCATGTACAAGCGCGTCCGCATCCGAACGCCGGAGTCCGTGGTCAATGAGATCGAGTACGTCCACGCCACCTATGGCACGAGCGTGTTCGGCTTCATCGACGCCATCTTCCCGCTCTCGCCCAAGCAGGGCCACGCCTTCGCCGACGAGATGATCCGGCGCAAGCTGCACGAGAAGATCGTGTGGTTCACCGAGACGCGCGTCGACCTCGTGAGCCGCGACCTGCTCAAGCACCTGAAGGAGGCCGGCCTGCGCTTCATTCAGTACGGCATCGAGTCCGGTGACGATCAGGTCTTGAACAAGCTCATGCGCAAGAAGGCCGAGGTCAACGAGGCCCGCCAGGCGCTCGCCTGGACGCGCGAGCTCGGCATCTTGTCGTTCGGACTGTTCGTCGTGGGCATGCCGGGCGAGACCAAGGCGCAGATCGAGACCACGATTCGCTTCGCCAAGGAAATTGATCCGGACATCGTCAAGTTCAACGTCGCGATCCCCTTCCCAGGCTCCGAGCTCTGGGAGCGCTACAAGCACCGGGTCAACGGGCAACCGACGTGGAAGTACTCGGGTTGGTACAACTCCAACATGAACGACGCGGACAACATCCTCGCGGGCGACTCGCTGCCGTCCCGTGAGCTGATGTACCTCCAGCGCCGCGCGATGTTCGAGTTCTACACGCAACCCAAAGTGATGAAGCGGTACTTCCTGGACGGCCTCGTCCCGGTCGACGTGCTCGCCGAGGGCTTCTACGTGATGGTGTCTGAGATGGTGAGCTCGCTGCTGCCGTACGCCCGAGCGACGGTGCGCCCGTCGTTTGCGTAGCGGGCCGGTGGACGCGGGCCTAGTGCCCGTGACCGCCGGGCGGCCCCTTCTTGGCGCCGCCGCCGCCGTCCCCCGCCTCCAGGTCGGCCGCCTTCTTGCGTAGGTTCTGGAGCTTCCAGGCATCCATCGTAAACACGGCCTGTTCGCCGCCATCGACGCCCGGTCCCACGAACGAGACGAAGTGCGCGTCGCCGTCCTTGAGGTCGGAGACCTTGATGACGCGGGTGCTGCCGTCCTCCAGCGTGGCCGTGAGCGTAAAGACCGGCTTGTCGAGGCCCGCCTCCGCCAACGTCTTGGTCGTGAAGCCTTTGACCTCCAAGCCCTTGAGGTTCGTGGCGATCCCGTTGACTGCGGGCTCATTGAGGCCCGAATCGCCCGTGAGGATCTTGGGCGCTGCCATGGCCCACTTGTTGTCGGCGCCACGGTCAAGGACGACCTTCTCCTCTTTGCCTTCGCTCGTGTGGACGAGCTCCATGTGCTTCACCTTGCCGGGATCCACGTCGACCATCGTCTTGTTCTTGAAGTCCTCGGGCTTCTTGTCGAACTTGCCCTTGGTCCACGACCCGAGCGTAAACACGATCCCCGAGCCCTCGACGGTCGCGTAGGCCTTGGAGTCCTTCTCAGAGCCGAAGAGGATCGTGAGCACCTTGCCGTCGACCGTGGCCACGACCTTCATCGTCGGTGTGCCGAGCCCGGACTCCTCGGGCGTGGGCGCGGGCTCCAGGTAGTCCGTCACCCGGAAGGTCTTGAGCGCCGACACGAGGCCCGTGACCTCCTTCTGCGACGGCTTGGCCGGCGTGGGGCCCTGCTGCTCCCACGTGTCGCCGACCTTGGCGAAGACGATGGGCGCCTCCTTGGCGTGCTGATTGGTGATCTCGATCTTGGTGACCGACTCCTCCTTCTCGATGCCCAGCACGGCCTTGTCGCGCAGCTCCGAGATGGTCTTGATGAGCTGCTTCTTCATCGAATCGGCGATGGTGAGGTACTCATCTTTGCCCTCGATCTGCGCATAGACCGAGCGGTCCTTGTCCTTGACCTCGCCGATGAGCAGCACGATGGGCTTCTCGCCCGCCTTCTTCAGCTCGATGGTGACCTTGGCGGCCTTGTCGGCCGTGAGCCCCGCCTCGGCCGGCGGCTTCTCGCCCATCATGAAGTCCATCGCGCGCAGGCTCGACACGGTCGACCAGTACGTACCCGCATCCCCCAGCTTGAAGCCCGGCACCGCGGGCTCGGCCAGAGTGAACGTGCCTTTGGCCTCGGGCTTCTTCTCGTCCTTCTTGGTCGGGTCCGCGGGCTCCTTGGCGTTGGGGTCGGCCGGCGCGGGCGGCTCCTCCCACGTGGCCGCTAGGACGAGCTTCTTGGGCGTGGGCTCCTTGGCGTTGGGATCTTCGACCGTGATCTTGGCGATGTCGGTCTTGTCGAATGAGAACACCTTCTTGGAGCGCAGCTCACCGACCTCGAGCTCAAAGGGCCCCCGCAGGTCCTTCTGTCGCGCCCGATAGATCTGGGTGTCCTTGCCGGCGAGCATCACGAACGTGTCGTACGTCTCGGGCCCGCCCCGGCGATCGTCGCCCTCCGTCTCGATCTTCTTCTTGTCGCCGATGACGAGCGCGACCTTGGTCTGGCCACCCTGCTTCAGCGTCACGGTGACCGCGTGGGCCGGGTCGAGCCCAAAATCCGTGAGCAGCGCCTTGTCTTTGACCTCGCGCGCCGGCGTGAGCGCCGTGTCGGTCGCGAAGGCCTCGATCATCTGCTTGATGCGATAGGACTCGACCTCGGAGGTGACAGGAGCCGTCATCTTCCACTCGTCGGCGCCCTCCTTCTTCAACGTGACGGTGGCGCCCTTGCGCGTCAGCTCGATCTCGTCGTAGGGCGCGTCGCCAAACTGCTTCTTGCGGTCCTCCTCCTTCTCGTTGAGGAAGAGGATGGGGTTGTCCTTGCGCTTCTGCCAGTCGCCCTGGAGCGGGTCGGGGAGGTAGCCCTCGACGGTCTCGGGCTTGGCGTGCGCCTCGGAAGTGGCCTTCGACTTGTTCCACGCGAGGTAGCCAAGCAGTCCTCCGGCGAGGACGACGACAGCGATAGTGGCCTTGTTCATGGGTCTTGGTCTCCTGAACCGCGTCTAGGCGCCAACGGTGAGCCGCTTGCGGCCCGCCTTGCGCAGGCCCAGTCGAATGAAGCCGAACAGCACGAACGCCAGCGGCAGGGCCAGCGTGAGCCCGTACTTCACCGCGTTCTGCTTGCCCTGGGTCATCACCTTGAGCGGCCGGTCGGTGAACTTCTTCTCTTTGCCGCGAATCTCGATGAGGCCTGAGTCACCCGACATCCAGTCGAACAGGCCAAACAGGACGTCCACGCTCTGCTGCCAGAACTCCGACTGCTGACCGGGGAGCTGGGTGAGCGTGCGGTTGCCCAGGTGGATGGGGTTCTGCGGCCAGATGAAGCGGCCACGCGCGTTGATGAACCGCACGAAGTACGGCACGGCGGCGCCGAGGCCCGTCACCTTCTCCTGCGCGATGGCGCCCAGGTTGAAGCCGTCCAAGATGCGCGACGGGCTCACGTTCTCGATGCCGAGGTTGGACCCGAGCACCACGATGTTGACGGGCCCCTTGTCCACCTGGGGACGCTCCGGGTCCTCCTTCTTCGGGGGACGGGGCGGCTCACCCTCCTTGGGCGGCTTCTCCTCTTCCTTGGGACGCTCCGGACGCGGCTTGCCGGCGAAGAAGCTCGACGCGGACTTGGCCGTGGCCTGTACGGCGACGTGATGGGGACCCGTGACCTTCTCGGTGCCGATGGCCACCTGCAGCTGCTTCGGGTCGAGCACGAAGTCCTTGTCCTTGGCGACCGCCGCCTCGCTCGAGGTGATGAGCGGCTCGACCGACAGGCCCGTGTTGCCCGAGTCGATGGCCGAGAGGCTCGAGACGAACGGCAGGGTGATGCGCGAGAAGCCCGACACGAGAGGGTTGGTCGCCGAGAACTTCTCGAAGATGGGAAACGCCGGGTAGGCGTAGGTGGCCTTGTTGGGCAGCTCGCCGATGTTGGTCTGGGCGATGCTCACGGCGTTGATCTTGTTGTTGAGCGACTTGTCCGTCTCGAAGACGAGGTCCTTGCCGTTCTTGATGCCGAAGTGATGGAAGAAGCCATCGAGGTTGGTGTCCGTGGACTGGATCTTCGTCGTAAGCCGATACGGCGGCTTTTCATCCCACTGGTTGACGACGACCTCGTAGTTGTTGAGCAGGAACATGACGGGCTTGCCAGTCATGATGAACTGGTCCACGTCGTAGAGATCGATGTCCTTGAACGGCTTCCGTGGGCCGTAGATGACGAGGGCGTCCACGTCGTCGCCGATGCGCTTGCCGGCCTCGACCTTCACGACGCGATAGCCCCGTGACAGGAAAAAGTTGCGGAAGGCCTCGGCCGTCTGATTGGCAGCCTCTTCGAGCTGCCGGATGTCGTCGACGGCCTTCTTCATGAACGGCTGCTGCTCGAAGGCCTGCGCGAGCTCCTTGGGGATCTTGGACTCGGTCTCGGCGAACGGGCAGAACTCCTCGTGGCCGCACAGGAAACCAATGTTCTTACGGCCCGGCGAGTCCTTGAGCGTGTTGTAGAGCTGACCGATGTCGGACTTGAGGTCCTCGAAGGTCTTTAGGGCCGCCATCGGATCCGGCAGGCCGATATCGCCGATCTTGTCGGTACCGGCTCGACCGAGGGCCTTCTGCATGCCAGCCGACTTCTGCGCCTTCTTCGGCGGGCGCGGCGGCTGCGGCGCGGCAGGGCCCGGCGGAGGCGTCGCAGGCGGAGCGCCTCCTTCGGGCGACGGCGGGGCGGACGGAACGGGAGCGCCTCCTTCGGGCGACGGCGGGGCGGACGGAACGGGCGCGCCACCCTCGGGTGCCGAGGGCGGAGCGGCACCACCGCCGTTGAGCTTCTCGAGCGACTCGCGCAGCACCTCGCGGAACTGCCCCGGAGGCATGGTGTTCATGACCTCCTGAATCTTGGCGGCGCTCTCCTTGTCACCGAGCTCGGCGAGGCCATACGCCGCGACGAACTTCACCGTGGGGTTCGGATCGGCGAGCAGCGCCTTGAGCCGGTCCTGGCCGGTCTTGTTCTCGATGAGGTAGGCGGCCGCCATGCGCCGGACCTGCCAATCCGCGTCCTTGAGGAACGGGTCCAGCGCCGAGACGTCGACCGGGATCTTGAGCTGCATGGCCAGATCGAGGGCCACCTCACGGACGGTAGGGTCTGCGTCCTTGAGCGCCTTCTGGATCTCCTCGCCCGCCTGGTCGCCAGCGGCCTGGGCGATGAGCTGCACCGCCACCGCGCGGACCGTGGGCTCCGCGTCATCCAACCCACGACGCAAGGCCGCGACCGTCTGCTGAAGCGCGGGACCGGCCGCGATGGGTGGCTGACCCTCTTGGCTCGGCGCGATCCACCCGGCCAACACGCGCAGTGCGGCGGTTCGGGCAGAGACCTCGGGGTGCTCGAGCAGCTTGACCAGCCGATCCAGCAACATGGGGTCCTGCTTGCCATTGACGAGGCTCGCGAGCCAAGCGCCGTAGAAGCCGTCGAACCACGCGAGGCGATCGAGCAGCGTGCGCATGTGCTCCTTGCTGAGCGCCCGACCCTTGACGCCCTCGCCGGCGTCCTTGGTCAGCACGTCGCGCTGCGCCTTGATGAGCCCGGAGATCTTTCCGCAGGCGGCCTCGATCTGAGGCATGCCGGCAAAGAACGCGTCGATCTGCGCCTTGGTCTCCGACTGACCCTTCTGGATCTGCTCGACAATGCCGCCCTCCGCGTCGTCCTTCTTCTTCTCGGACTTGTCGTGCTTCTTGATGGCCTCCACGCACTTCTCGACCGACTCGTTGAGCTGCTTTCCCGTGTCGAGCAGGTCCTTGAGCACGCCCGAGGCCTCCTGCTTGGCCTGGAGTCGCAGGAGCGTCTTGGTGATGTCGTACTCGAACTTGAGCGGGTTCGTGATGGCCGGAATGGTCTCCTCCACGGTCCGGTAGTGCACCGAGAGCCCGATGAAGTACTTCTGGTTGAGCGCCTCCGGATCGGCGTCGCCCGCCTTCTCCGAGGGGATGCGCAGCTCCGCGAGGCCGAGCGCGCCGGCCTGCGTCTGGAGGTCGTCGCTGATGACGCGAATGGTGAGCTTGCCCTGGGAGGCCCGCTGGTACTCCTCGAGCTTGTCCTCGAGTTGCATCACGAGCTGGGGCGCGTTCTCGATGGGACCCGCGGGCCCAGCGAGCACCTTGGGCAGCTTCTTGGAGACGTAGAGTCGGAACTCGAGATCGGCCATCTTCTCGACGGCGCCGACCGAGGTGGCCGAAAGGCTATTGATGTTCCCCTCCGTCAGGTCGATGCGCGTGTAGCTCGAGGTGCCGATCCAGTTCACGCCGACGACGAGGCCCAATACGGCCACGATCATGACGGCCGCGTTGATACCTGAAGCGAGCTTCTTCTGTCCGAGCTGTTGTACGGTGTTTGACATGGTGTTGCTTCCTTACAGCCAGCGCCGGCTCTCGAGGCTGAACGTGCCCACGGTGACGGTGAAGGCCGTGACCGACAGGTAGAACAGGACGTCACGCGTATCGAGGATGCCCTTGGCGACGTTGGTGAAGTGGGCCTTGAACGACATGATCGCGAACGTGTCCCGGAGGCCCTCCGAGACGAGCGAGACGAGCGAGTCCACGCCATAGAACAAGCCGCAGATGAGGACGGCGAGGATGAAGGCGACGATCTGGTTCTTGGTCCAGCAGCTCGTCATCAGGCCAATGCCGAGGTAGGCGAGGCCGACGAGCAGCAGGCCGAGGTAGCCGCCCTTGACCGCACCCCAGTCCAGCGGTCCGAGCGTGGAGATGACGATGGGGTAGACCAACGTCAGCAGGACCGTCACGACCAGGAACAGGAAGGCCCCGAGCAGCTTGCCCAAGATGAGCTCGACGTCTCGGATGGGGAGCGTGACGAGCAGCTCGATGGAGCCCGTGCGCTTCTCCTCGCTCACGAGCCGCATGGAGATGGCGGGCAGCAGGAACACGAACAGGAACGGGCCCTGCTCGAAGAACTGCCGCATGGAGGCCTGCCCGTCGTCGAAAAAGCCGTCGACGAAGAAGAACAAGGCGCCCGCGATCGCGAGATAGACGGTGATTGCGATGTAGGCGATGGGCGAGTTGAAGAATGACCCGAACTCGCGCTTGCCAATGGCCCAGACGTTTCCCACGTGATCCCCCTGTGTCAGCCGATGTGGCTAGTACTGCGTGAGCTGGTGGAAGATTTTCTCGAGGTCCATCACGTCGCGGCGAAGCTCCGTGAGCGTCCAGCCCTCGGCCTTCGCGATGCCCCAGATGGCCTCCGGCAGCGCGGCGCTCGAGCCGTCTCCTGCCGAGATCACCGCGAGGCGCAGCGTGTCCGCGTCGACCTTGACGACCTCCACGTCCGTCACTCCCGGCAGCCCACGGAGCGCTCCCTGGACGCGCGCGGTGTCCGCGCCCCGGACCGTGAGCAGCGTGCGCGGCTTGTCGAGGCCTTGCCGCTCGAGCTCCTCGGCCGTGCCGTCGGCCACCTTCTTGCCGTTGGCGATGATGATCATGCGCGAGCACGTCATCTGCACCTCGGGCAGGTTGTGCGTGGACAAGATGATGGTGTGGTTCTGCCCGAGCTCCTTGATGAGCTTGCGGATCTCCACGATCTGATTGGGGTCGAGCCCCGAGGTCGGCTCGTCGAGGATGAGGAGCGGCGGATCGTGAATCATGGCTTGCGCGAGGCCGACGCGCTGGCGATAGCCCTTGGACAGCTCGCCGATGTCCTTCTGAACGACGGCCGTGAGGCCCGTGCGCTGGATCATGGTGTCGATGCGGCGCTTGCGCTCGCCACTCGGGATCTTGCGGACCTCGCAGCAGAACTTGAGGTACTCGACGACACCCATGTCGGGATAGAGCGGCGCGTTCTCCGGCAAGTAGCCGATGTTTTGCCGCACGGCCAGGCTGTCCTTGAAGCCGTCATGTCCCGCGACGCGAAAGGTACCCGCAGTCGCCGAG
>SXOX01000317.1 GCA_005776585.1 Pseudomonadota bacterium
GCAGCTTGACCTGCGTGGCCGACGGCATCTCCCCGACTTCGTCGAGGAAGAAGGTGCCGCCCTCGGCGACCTGGAAGAGGCCGGCGGAATCGCGCACCGCGCCGGTGAACGAGCCCTTGACGTGCCCGAACAGCTCCGACTCGACGAGCTCCTTGGGGACCGCCGAACAGTCGAAGATGACGAACGGTGCGCTCTTGCGCGGCGACTCCTGGTGCAGCGCCTCGGCGATGAGCTCCTTGCCGGTGCCGCTCTCGCCCTCGACCAGGACCGTGGCCGGCGTGGGCGCGATGCGGGAGAGGAGCGCGAAGATCTCGCGCATCTCGGCGCTCTCGCCGAGCAGGTTGCCGAAGCGACCCTTGGTGGCCAGCTCCACCTCGACCGACTCGTCGGCGAGCTGGAACTGGATCTCGGTCTCTCCGAGCCGGATGACCGCATCGGCGGGGAGGTAGGCGTCGGTGACGCGGATCCCGTTGACGCGGACGCCGTTCTTGCTCTCCAGGTCGCGGATGCGGTGGCCGTGCTTGTCTGCTTCAATCTTGCAGTGAACGCGCGACACGGTCGGGTCATCGACGACGAGGTGGTTGTCCGGCGCCGTCCCTGCGTAGATCAGGCGCTTGTCGAAGCAGAGGCGCTCGCCGCTCGGCAGCTTCAGCCAGTACTTCCGCAGCGTGAGGCTCTCACGCGCGGGCTCGGCGTGAATGGTCTGCGTATGGTCGTCACTGCTCATGCTCCCCCCTTAGTGATCGCTCATGTCGACGGTGCCGAGCCGATGCGTCTGGCCGGCCACGGCCTGGAAGTCCACCGCTTTGCTCTTCTTGCCGTCTGGCGTCCGGACGTCGACGCGATGCGGGCCCGGCGCGACCTTCTCGCTGATGAAGTTCCCGGAGTGGGCGAGCGGTCGCCCGTCGAGCAGTACCGTCGCGGTCGCAGGGAAGACCCGAATCTCGAACCGCGCGGTCGCCTTGGCCTTGAGCACGACGCTGAGCGTGCTCGGCCCCTGGTACTTCACCGTGAAGTCGGCGTCGTGGTAGCCCTCGAGCCGCGCGAGGCCCTTGACCGGCGCGTCGGGACCCACCGGAATGCGCGCCGAGCCCTTGCCGAGCACGTGACCGCCGACGACCAGCTCGGCCGACTTAGGGTCGGTGTCCACGCGCACCGTGCGCCGTATGGGGGCAGCCTTCACGGCGATGGTGACCTGCTCTCCCGGCGCGCGCTGCACGGTCGTCTCGAAGCGTTGGCGCTGTGGCGCGGTGACGGCGACGACGACGCTGCCCTCGGCGCCGCTGAGCTGCACTCGCCCGCTCGCGTCGGGCGTCACCAGCGCTCCGTCGAGCGTGACCTCGGCGCCATCGGGGAGATCGACCAGGACGAGGATGGTCAGCGCGGAACCTGCGTCGTCCGCGTCGCTGTGGGTCCCCGGGTCCGGAGCGCCGAGGTCTGGCGTCGCGAGGCTCGCATCCACGAACAGCGCCGCGCTGGCTGTGCCCGCCGTGTCCATCGATGCAGGCACCGCCGCAGCGACACCCGAATCCGGTGTCGTCGTCGGCGCGGTCGTTGGCACCTTGGCCTCGACGACGTGACCGGTCGCCGGCGGGCTCGGCGTCGTCGGCGCGGTCGCCAGCACTGGACCGTCCTGGGGCGCTCCTGGCTCCTTGTCGCGCAGCTGCGCCAGCGTGACCAGATTGAGCGCGACGAGCACGAGCACCAACAGCACGGAGGCGGCGATGAGCACACGCGTGCGCGACGAGGTCGGAGGCGGGGCGCTCTCCGGCACCATCACGGCGTCAGTGGTTGGTGCGATCGGCGTCGCCGCCCGACCGGTCGTCTCGAAGCCCAGCACGGGCGCAATGGGTGTCGGCGTGCGCGGCGCGATGCGCATGCCCGGCGTCTCGGCGCCTTTGGCCGCCACGCGGGTGCCGGGGGTGCCGGGCCCACCGCCCAACAGCGCGTCGATCTCCTGATTGAGCGCGGCGTCGAGATCCAGGGCGGGCGTCGTGCGCTTTTGCGCGCTGAGGTACGGCTCGACCATGAGCGCCAGGTCGGTCGTCGTGACCAGAGCCCGCGACTCCATCTGCCAGGCGAGCAGCGCTCGGTGGAGCTCGGCAGCGGAGCCGAAGCGGCCCTCGGGCTTGAGCCGCAGACAGCCGGCGATGATCTCGGCGACCTCCGGGGGCACCTCGGCACGACGATCGCGCACGGCCACGTACTCGCCCTTGCGAATCAGCTCGAGCGTCTCGAGCTCCGTGCGTCCTTGAAACGGGCGCGCACCGGTGAGCAGCTCATAGCCGCAGGTGCCGAGGGAGAACAGATCGCTCCGCGGATCGAGCGGCTGCCCGGCCGCCTGCTCCGGCGACATGTACAGGAACTTGCCGTGCAGCGACCCCGAGATGGACTGCGACATCCGGCCGGCGGCCTTCGCGATGCCAAAGTCGAGCAGCTTGACCTCGCCCGACCGGCTTACCATCACGTTCGAGGGCGACACGTCCCGATGGACGATGTCCAGAGCGTGGCCCTCGTCGTCGCGGCGTTCGTGTGCGTAGGCCAGTCCGCGCGAGACCTCCGACAGGATGTGCACCACCAGCGGGACGGGCAGGGCGTCGGCGCCCGCCTCTCGGACCCGCTGGAGGAGCGTGCGCAGGTCCAAGCCGTCGACGTACTCCATGGCGAGGTACGGCTGGCCGTCCGCGAGGCCCATGTCGAGCACCTGTACGATGTTCTGGTGCGTGAGCTTCTCGACGATGCGCCCCTCGTCCAGGAAGCGCTCGACGAACTCGTCGGACTCGGCGAGGTGCGGCAGGATGCGCTTGATGACGACCTTCTTCTCGAAGCCCGCCGCACCCTGCATTCGCGCAAGGTAGACCTCTCCCATGCCGCCGGACGCGAGGCGCGCTTCCAGGCGGTAGCGGCCGAGCATCACAGGCTCGGCGCTCGACGGGCGGGGCTCCACCACGCGGCGCAGACTAGCCTACGTCGCGCGTCGCGTCGATCGGTCCCGCAGGAGTAAAGCCCGCGGTTTCTTGCTCACGCGACGCGTTGACGGTCTACTGCTTCCGTGACGCGTCTCGCCGTGGCTCTCGTCCTGCTCGTCCTCGCTCTTCCTGAGGACGTCCACGGCGCCGATCGGTGGACAGAACGCCTCGCGCACGACGCGTCGGGCAAGCGCTGGGCTCCTGTGGTCCGACAGGCGGTCGTCATTCCACGCTGCGGCGCCACGCGTGTCGCCGTGGAGGGGCCGCGCGCGCAGGTCGTCCGACTGGATGTGGTCTTGGGGTCCCGCAGCGATCTGCGGCTCGCGGTGGATGAGCCCGGTGGCACGCGCGTCGTCGTCTTCGACGACCGAGGACGTCGGCTGGCGATGGCTGCGCGGCTGCGAACCGCCCTGACCGTCACCTCGGCGCGTTCGCGGGCGCTTCGGCTCTACCTCCCGCGGCCGCGAGGAGCCCCGCGCGTCACCGTCCACCTCGCCGAGCGCTGCGTGCCGATCGCCTCGGCGCTCGACCTGAACGCGGGCATCGATCGCGGCGGCCTGGCTCTGCCCCGCGCAGGCGTCGAGAACGACACGCTCCGGCGGACCCTCGGTCACGACGAGGAGCCGTTCGGGAAGATCGAGACGCTCGGAGGCAAGACTTTCGTCAGTGGCAAGGTCAGCTGGTTTGGCGGACCCGAGGACAAGAGCATCGGCCCCAAGGAGACCGGCGCGCTGGCGGGTGAGCGCCTGCGCGAGATGGCGCACGGCGACGACGCGCGCGAGCGGCCCCACTGGTTCTGGTATGCCGCGATGCGGTTCGACTCGCGCGGACACCGCAAGGCGTGGGCCAACGCGCGGCTGCTGGTCGTCAACCCAAAGAACGGGCGTGCCGTGGTCGTGCGGCCGAACGACTGGGGCCCGCATACGCGTACTGGCCGGATTTTGGATCTCTCCCGCCCGGCGCTCGGCGCGCTGCTCGCCAAGACCGACGACACGGTCCTCGTGTCCTTTGCGCCGGAAGACACGCCGCTGGGCCCGGTCCGCACCCGCCGCCATCGCGCCTCGGCCGAGCAGCGCGACGAGCGCGGTCTGGAGACTCAACATCGGCGTAGTCGATCGAGACGTTGACGAGCCCTGCTATCGTCCATTACCACCATGCTACAGCCCTGCTAATGTAGCTCAATGGACGCGGATATCACGGATATCATTCGGCTTGAAAATCCTTGGATCGAGGATCCAGCGGCGTGGGAGCGCGAGCGCTCGCGCCGGCTACCCCCGAGGCCCCTCGTTCGACGCCAAGCGGGGCTCGGTGACGCGCCGTTTGAGACCGACACCGCGACGCTGCTCATCGGGCCACGTCAGGCGGGCAAGTCGACGTGGGTATGGACACGGCTCTTCGACGACGCGGCGCGGGTCCTTTACCTCGACTGCGAGCAACCGGCCATTCGCCGCTGGTGCGCTGACGTTGTGCGCTTCTCGGTGGACGTGCGCTCGCTTGGGCCCGGCATCAGCCACGTCTTCCTCAATGAGGTCCAGGCCCTCGACGAAGCTGGGCTCTTCCTCAAGGGCGTCGTGGAGCGCCGTCCTGGGGTGCGCATCATCGCCACGGGAAGCTCGGCCTTTCACCTCCTCGCGCGGACTCGCGAGTCTCTGGCGGGTCGCGCTCGCCGGCTGCGGCTGCTGCCCCTGACGCTCGAGGAGGTCACGTCTGACCTTGACGCCGTCAGCCCGCTCATACGACCGGCCGCGCTGCGTGACCGACTGCTCCGCCACCTGACCGTCGGCGGGTATCCTCGCGTGTGGCAATCGTCGGACGCGAGCGCCGAGCTCACGTCTCTCATCGAGGCGTTCGTCATCCGCGATGCAAGTGATCGATTCCGCATCGAGCGGCCCGACGCCTTTCGAACGCTCCTTCGCCTCGCGGCGCTCCAGTGCGGCAGCCTCGCCAACGCCTCCGAGTGGGCGAGCATCGCAGGCGTCAGCGTCTCGACGGTCTCGAGCTACCTGAACGTCATGGAGGAGAGCCTGCTCATTCGCCAGGTACCGGTCTTCGCGGGCGGCAAGCGCGCCGAGGTCACGAGCGCCAGGAAGGTGTTCTTTCTCGACGTTGGCTTACGCAATCGCCTCGTCGGCGAGCTGCGCCCCTTCGAGGAACGTGGCGACCGCGGCGCCGTGCTGGAGACCTGGGTCTTCTCGGAGCTCGCGAAGGGGCTGCCGTTTGACGCCACGATCGCCTATTGGCGCACCCGGTCCGGAGCGGAGGTCGACTTCATCGTCCGGGACGAGAGCCGCTTCATGGGCATCGAGGTCAAGGCCAGCGCGCTGGGTCGTCCCACCCTGTCCCGAAGCGCCAGGAGCTTCATCGAGGCCTACGCGCCCGCCACGTTCTTCGTCGTGAACCTCGCGTTGGAGCACGCCGAACGCATTGGCGATACCGCTGTGCGGTGGCTCCCCCCGTGGCAGCTGCCGTCGGCTATCGCTGCACGCGCCCGGTAACCAACACCGGACTCATCCGGCGAGAGCCAGCGACAGATCGGCCTCGAGGTCGTCGGGGTCCTCGATTCCTACCGCCAGACGGACAAGGTTGTCGCGGATGCCGATGGCCAGTCGCTCCTCGGGGAGGAGCTCGTAGAAGGACATGTACGACGGCTGCTCGATGAGCGTCTCGACGCCACCCAGTGACGGCGCGATGCGCGCGATGCGGCACCGATCCAGCACGCGACCGACGGAATCCAGGTCGCCATCGCGCACGAGGAAGCTCACGACGCCGCCAAAGCCGGTCATCTGGGCGCGCGCAACGGTGAAGTCCGGGTGGCTCTCGAGCCCGGGATAATAGACCCGCTCGATGCGCGGGTGCGCCTCTAGCCAGCGGGCCAGGCGCAGCGCCGTGGCGTTCTGCCGCTCGACGCGCAGCGCCAGCGTCTTGAGCCCGCGGATCAAGAGGTACGCCGCGTGCGGATCGAGCACGCCGCCGAGGACCCCGCGCAGGTCCCGCACCGCCGAGACGAGCGTTTCCGAGCCCGTGACTGCGCCCGCGAGCAGGTCATTGTGCCCGCCGAGGTACTTGGTCGCCGAGTGCACGACGAGGTCGACGCCCAGCGTGAGCGGCCGTTGATTGACCGGGGTGGCGAAGGTGCTGTCGACGAGCAGCTTGAGCCCACGATACTGGCGTTTGATGTGGACGAGGCGCTCCAGGTCCGCCACGCGGAGGTACGGGTTGGTCGGCGACTCGGCGACCACGAGGCGCGTCCGGTCGGGCTGAATCGCGGCCTCGAGCGCAGCGTAGTCCCCCGGCTCGACCAGCGTGGCCTCAACGCCGAAGCGTCCGAGCGTCGTGGCCACGAACTGGCGCGTGCGGCGATAGCAGTCGCTCGTCATGACCACGTGCTGCCCGTGACGCAGGATCGCGAGCAGCGTGGTCGTCACGGCCGCCATGCCGCTCCCGAACAGGGCGCAGGCCTCGGCCTCGTCGAGCGCGGCGATCTTGCGCTCGGCGGTCTCCACCGTCGCATTGCCATACCGGCCGTACTCGCCGCGGTGCGAGCCGCCCTCGAAGTAGGCGACGAGCTCGGCGGTGGAGTCGAAGGCGTAGGTCGCCGTCGCCTCGATGGGCGCCGTGAGCGCGCCGTGGGGCGATTGCTGGCGCGCCTCACCGGCGTGAACGGCGCGAGTTCCAAGGCGAGTCGGGGAGGTGGAGTCGTCGCTCATAGGATGATCCTCGCACGATCCGGGCACGACTTCGCGCGAGTTTCTTGACCCGCCCGAGACTCGGCCGGACGATGGGGCGTGGAGGACCACGGTATGGTTGCAGGCACGTCGATTTCGTCATCGCTCTCTTCGGTCACTGAGCTCTCCCCGGCGACGGGAGCGCCCGAGCCCACGGAGCACGTGCTCACCATTGGTGGGCGCGAGGTGTCCGTGGCGAGCGACGCCAGCCGCGAGCACATGCGCATCGTCGAGGCGCTCGTCAACGAGCGTGTCCTCGCCTCGGGGCTCGACGAGGGCGTACCGCTCACGACGGCGCTGCTGCTCGCCACGCTGAACCTGGCCGACGAGCTCATCCGGGAGCGCACGCGCCATCAGGCGCTCAAGGAGAAGATCCGCTCGCGCTCGACGGTGCTCCTCGAGCGGCTCGAGGCCGTCGCTGGCCCGCGCAGCATCGCCGCGTGATCGTGGCAAGGTAGACACGTTCTGGTGCCCGAAGAGCAGAAATCGGAGCTGCGCGCGCGGCTACGGGACGCCCGGACTCGCCGCACGGACGCCGACCGCGTCGAAGCGGGCCGCCGTATCGCGTTCTCTGTCGAGCCTTATGTCGCCCAGGCCCAGGTTATTGCCGCGTTTGCCGCCTCGCCCCGCCTCGGGGAGCCGGATCTCGACGCGCTGATCGCGACCCTGCTCGAGCGTGGCAAGATCGTGGCCCTGCCACGCACGACCTCGGGCGGCCTCGTGCTCCACCGCATCGACCGATTGACGCAGCTTGCGCCCATGCGCCTGCGGTTTCGGGAGCCGGATCCGAGCCGCCCGGTCGTGGCCGTCGAGGACCTCGATCTCGTCCTCGTGCCAGGCCTGGCCTTCACCGCACGCGGCGAGCGCCTCGGCCATGGCGGCGGCTACTACGATCGGCTGTTGGCCGCGCCGGGACTGCGGGCGAAGACCGTGGGCATCTGCTTCGCCGACGAGGTGCTGCCCAGTCTGCCGCTCGTGCCCCACGATCGGCCCGTCATGCACGTCGTCTCTGACTAGGAGCGTGCTGCGTCTTGCCGGCGCGAAGCCATTGGTTGGATCACGCGGAGCGTCTCGCGAAGCGCGCAGCGCTGGTCAAACGGTGAAGCGCGGGCTGGATGCCCGTCCGAACCGTTTGGCGCGAGAGGCGCCCGTGAGCCGACCAAGGGCGAGTGACGGTCAATCCGCAACACGCTCCTAGACGTAGGCCGGGTCGCGGTAGACGCCGAACTCGGCGCGAAAGACGTCGCAGATCTCGCCCAGCGTGACGTCGACCTTCACCGCGTCGAGGATCACCTCGACCAGGTTGGCGTCCCCGCGACAGGCGGCGTGGACGGCGTCGATGGCCGCGCGTGCGCGACCGGCATCGCGTTCGGCCTTGGTCGCCTTGACGCGGGCGATCTGGCGGCGCTCGACCTCGGGATCGATCCGCAACAGCGGAATCTCGGGCGCCTTCTCCTCCGCGTAGCAGTTGACGCCCACGATGCCGTAGTCCTTGGCGTCCACCTTGCGCTGAAAGCGAAAGGCCGAATCTGCGATCTCGTGCTGTGGAAAACCCAGCTCGATGGCGCGCACGATGCCGCCCAGGTCGTCGATCTTTTGAATGGTGCGCAGCGCGTCAGCCTCGATGCGGTCGGTGAGGCTCTCCACGTACCACGAGCCCCCCAGCGGGTCGACGACCGACGCGACGCCCGACTCCTCGGCCAGGATCTGCTGCGTGCGCAGCGCGACGGTGACCGAGGCCTCCGTGGGCAGCGCGTAGGTCTCGTCGAGCGAGTTCGTGTGCAGGCTTTGCGTCCCGCCGAGCACCGCGGCCAGCGCCTGAACGGTCGTGCGGACGACGTTGTTGAGCGGCTGCTGCGCGGTGAGCGACACGCCGGCTGTCTGGCAGTGCGTCCGCAGCATCCACGAGCGCGGGTTCTTGGCCCCAAAGCGCTCGTGCATCACCCGAGCCCAGATGCGGCGCGCGGCACGGAGCTTGGCGATCTCCTCGAAGAAGTCGTTGTGGACGTCGAAGAAGAACGACAGGCGCGGCGCGAAGTCGTCCACGTCGAGGCCAGCCTCGATCCCCGCTTGGACGTAGCCGATCCCATCGGCGAGCGTAAACGCCAGCTCTTGTACGGCCGTCGCGCCGGCCTCCCGGATGTGGTAGCCCGAGATGGAGATGCTGTTCCACTTCGGGAGCTTCTTCGAGCAGAAGACCAGCATGTCCCGGATGATGCGCATGCTCGGCCGGGGTGGCGAGATCCACTCCTTCTGCGCGATGAACTCCTTCAGGATGTCGTTCTGCAGCGTCCCGCCGATGCGCTCGTACGGCACGCCCTGCTCTTCGGCCACGGCGACGTAGAGCGCCAGGAGCACGATCGCCGGCGCGTTGATGGTCATCGACGTGGTGACCTCGCCGAGCGGGATGCCGTCGAAGAGCCGCCGCATGTCGGCGATCGTCGCGACCGAGGTCCCCTCGCGCCCGACCTCGCCCGCAGACAGCGCGTGGTCCGGGTCGTAACCCATGAGCGTGGGCATGTCGAAGGCGGTCGACAGACCCGTCTGGCCCTGACCGAGCAGGTACTTGAAGCGCCGGTTTGTGTCCTCCGGCGTGCCGAAGCCCGCGAACATGCGCATCGTCCACAGCTTGCCGCGATACAGATTGGGGTGGACGCCGCGCGTGTAGGGGTACTCGCCTGGCAAGCCCAGCTCGCGATCGTGGTGCGCGTCCGGCGCCGCGGGGAAGTAACAGGGGTCGAGCTCGAGCTCCGACAGCGTCTCGAAGCGCGTGCGCCGCTCGCGGAGGCGGCGCACCGAGTCGCGCCAGGCCGAGAGCTTCGTTGTCGGGTCGGTGGAGTCGATGGTCATGGGGTCCTCACTCGGGCTAGCAGCGCGTCAGTTCCTTGGCGCGGACCAGCACTGCGACCGCCTCGACGAAGGCGTCGGTGTCGAGCGCGCCGTAGCCGTCGTCCGCTCGAAGGACGCGCAGGCCGTGCTGCCACTTGGGTTGCACCGCGAGGCGCGGTCCGTCGGTGCTCATGACCCACGTGCCGAGACCGAAGGCGAACGCGGCGTGGGCGAGGACGGGGATGAGGTAGCGCCGCGGCACGTACACGGCGCGCTTGCCGCTCTGGAAGTGGAACTCGAACGGGCGCGTCGTGTCGAACTCCAAGGGCACGTGCTCCCACACGGCCCACCAGCCGATGCCGTTGAGGCCCTCGGTGAGGTGGCGCGCCAGCTCCGGGCTGCCCGTCTGTTCGCGGATGGCCTCGCTCATGGCGCCCGTCGCGCGATCCCGGAGACTCGACAGCGAGGCCACCTCGGCGCGCTGACCGGTCTTGGCGCGGACCTGCGCTTCGCCGTCGGCGATCGCATCGAAGAGTTCCAGGCCGTCGTCGGGCCAGTTCGAGCCGAGCGGATTGCGGCCACGCATCGCCTCCATGAGCGCTTCGTCGAGGCGGTCGAAGTCCTCGAGGCGCGGCGCACGCTCGATGCCCTGAAGCGCGCGCGCCCAGCCGGTCGTAATCCCGCGACACAGCGGCTCGAGCGGCATGACGAAGGGTCGGCCCAGCGCGCGCGGCGCGAGCTGCATGCCGCCACCTTGGTAGATGAGCGTGGCGAGGCCCTTGGCCTGAGCCAGGTAGAACGCGGCGTCGATGAGGACCGGCAGCGGCAGGCCGTCGGGCAGCGGCGTCTCAGGCGAGGCGGTCGCCGCCGCCGCGAGCGCCGCGTCCCACACCGCGACTGCGGCCCCTTGAACAGTGATCTTGAAGTCCTGCCGTCGCACGCCGCGAGCGTAGCGCTGCCCGAGGCGCGACGCTACTGCTCCGAGGTCGCCAGGCGTCGCTTGGGCTCGATGAACTGGTAGAGCGTCTCTCCGCGGCGGATCATCCCGAACTCGTCGCGTGCGACCCGCTCCAGGTAGCGGTCGTCGGTCTTGACCGCCACGACCTCCATCCGAAGGCGGGCCACGTCTTGCGCGAGATCGTGGTTGGTGTGTCGCATGCGGTCCAGGTCGTCGCGCAGCACGGCGCGGTGCGCGCGATCGCGCTGCGAGAGCACGTGCTGCGCAGTCGCGACCACGACGACGACGCCTGCGCCGCGGACGATCATCGTCTTCGACAGGTCCTTGAAGCGAGTCCAGCGCGAGGTCACGCGTGGAGCCTAGGACGTGCAGCGAGTGCTGGCAAAGAAACGCATCTCCCTTTTTTCGAGGGGCGTCTTGTGGTACCCCACGCGCGCCGATCGTGGGAGGCAACATGGCGACGAGTACCGCAGGCGAATCTGGCTCCGACAAGCCCTCCGACCCAGCCACGGCCGCCAAGCCGGAGCGGCGTGTGCCCAAGTACATGCCGCGGATCCGCAACCTCGGCATCATGGCGCACATCGACGCGGGAAAGACGACCGTTACCGAGCGCATGCTGTTTGTGACCAAGAAGATCCACAAGATGGGCGAGGTCCACGACGGCCAGGCCACGATGGACTACATGGTCCAGGAGC
>SXOX01000318.1 GCA_005776585.1 Pseudomonadota bacterium
CGGAGTAGATCGTGGTCATGAGAACAAGGCTCGTAAGCCCCTCGGTCGGGTACATGGTCTGAGCACTCTGGATGAGCTCACCCATCGTCGTCAGAGCGGAGCACTCGAGCCACAGGCGACGCTGGAGATAGTGACGGTCAACGTGCATCTGGACTCCTCTTCACGGCTGCGGGCTCGGCGACGAGCGCGCGCAACGCGTTGGCAATCTCGGTCGGGTCGTGGTGAAACAATCGGGGTCGGATGAGGTCTTCATGCGAGGCAGACCGCGACGCCAGCTCGAGGTATCGCCCCAGGTGATAGATCGCGGCCATGCGCGCCGAGTCGAGGTGGTCGGGGTCGATACCCTGAAGGGTACCGACCATCTCCGCCATCGTGGCCAGGCTGCCGGAGTTGAAGGCGGCGGTCGCCCCATGGACAGCGACCTCGCGACGCAGCACCCGCGGGGCGGGCTGGCTCAGCAGTCGGCGCGCGGCCCCGAGCACCTTGGGCCAGTCGGACAGCGACGACGCCGCCCGCGCCATGGTGTGCAGTGCGTGAGGAACAGGTGGCATCGACTCGGCGATACGCAGGTTGCGCTGCTCCTTGCGCGCGAGCGTCTCTCGGTCACGGTAGCCGGTGTGCTCCATGACGACATCGGAGAGGAGGACATCCTCGCCGTGCACGTCGAGTTGCTCATGAACCGGAAACGTAAAGCGGATCCGGCGGTCGGTGCGGAGCAGCCGTGGGGCCTGCAGCGGAACCTCGCGACCGTCGGGGTAGCTCAGCGCGAGGCGGACGAGGAGGATGTTCGGAAGCGTCGCCCCCCCATTGACCGCGTCCAGCAAATGACGGCGGGTCTCGGCGAAGTCGCTCGATACGACGCGCTCGTCGGCGTCGATGACGAGTGACCACCACCCACGCGCCAGGTCCAAGGACTCGTTGCGGTGGAAGGCGAAGTCGTCGCGCCACGGGGACTCGACGACGCAGGCGCCTAGCCGACGCGCGATGGCAATGGTGTCGTCGCTGGAGCCGGTGTCCACGAGGACGACTTCGTCCGCCAGCCCCCGAAGGGCGATGAGGCAGGCCTCGATCCGCGGCGCCTCGTCCTTGACGATGAGGCACGCACCGACGAGGGGCCGATCGGACGCAGCGTCGAGCATGAGGCGCACGGTAGACCGTGGCGTGACGGCTTGTCCACTGCAATTTGCTGCAAAGATCGGACATGACCCCGAGGTCGCTCTGTGGCAAGGTGCGCGCCGCCTGAGCCCCGGAGGTGCGCCATGCCCGCGACCGTTGCCCGTGCCCTCGTCGAAGCCCTGCCCTACGTCCGGCGCTGGACCGGCCAAACCGTCGTGGTCAAGCTCGGCGGCGCAGCCATGACGAGCGACGCGCTGCTCGAGGCCATGGCGCAGGACCTCGTGCTCTTGCGCATGGTCGGCGTCGAGGTGGTGCTCGTTCACGGCGGCGGCCCGATGGTCTCCGAGATGGGTCGCCGACTCGGCCTCGAGCCCCGTTTTGTGGACGGACTCCGCGTGACCGACGAGGAGACGATGCGTGTCGCGCAGCTCGTGCAGGTGGGCGGCATCAACCGCGACCTGGTGGCCGCGATTGGACGGCACGGCGGGCGCGCGGTAGGGCTCTCGGGTCACGACGGCGGTGGTTTCTTGCGCGCCGCACTCCGCCGGCACACCTCGCGCACGACCGGCGAGCTCGTGGACCTCGGCCGCGTCGGGGACGTGACTGCCGTCGACGTGAGCTTGCTCCGGGCCCAACTGGACGGCCGACTCATCCCCGTCGTCGCGCCCGTGGCCGTCGACGACGCCATGCGACCGCTGAACGTCAACGCCGACTCGGTGGCCAACGCCATCGCCGGCGCGCTACGAGCGGCCCGGCTCCTGTTCCTGTCGGACGTCGAGGGCATCCGCGGCGCCGAGGGGACGGTCGTCAGCGAGGTCGACGCCGCGACCCTGCGGGCCTGGATCGCGTCCGGCGTGGTGAGCGGCGGGATGATCCCCAAAGTCGAGGGCTGCCTCGACGCACTCGCCGCGGGCGTGGACCGGGTGAGCATCGTGGACGGCCGCGAGCCGCACGCGCTGTTGTTGGAGCTCCTGACCGACGCTGGCCTTGGGACCCTCGTCCGCGCGGGCTAGCCCAGGTCCCCGAAGCGGTGCCGCAACAGCGCAAGCACGGTGAGCGGCGCCGTCTCTGCGCGCAGAATCGTGGGGCCCAGCCCGCAACGCGCAAAGCCGGCCCTCTCCGCGGCTGCGACCTCGCCGTCGGTCAGCCCGCCCTCGGGACCGGTCAGCACGCGGAGTCGCGTGGGGGCCTCCGTGGGCAGCACCTGGCGCAGTGGCGGACCGCCGACGGCGAGCACGAGGCCCAGGTCGGTCGGCTCCACCACCCGGTCCGCGAGCGACACGTTCAGCGGGACCGGCGCCAGCACGATCGGCTCCCAGGCGCAGCCGCATTGGCGGGACGCCGCCTGCACGATTCGCTCCCATCGCTCGACGGCGTCAGCACTCGGCGCGCGGACGGATCGCTCGCACAGCACCGGACGCAGCACGGCGGCGCCCAGCTCTGTCGCCTTCTCGAGCAGCCAATCGAGGCGATCGCCTTTGGGTGGCGCGAACCACAGCTCGACCGGAGGGCCCGCGGGCATCGGCAATGACTCGACCGAGGAGAGCTCGAGGTCCGCGCCCTGGAGCACGCCGTCGCAGCGCGCGCCCTGGCCATCGCAGACGTCGATCAGCGCACCGTCGCGCAGCCGCCGGACGCGCCGGAGGTAGTGGAGCTCGCCCGCAGTGAGCGGGAGTACGCCGCCCGTGAGTCGGCCGGAACCGACGATGAGCCGCGTCATGCCAGGTCAAAGCGAAGGCTGGCCCAGTCACCGTCAGTGTCCGTCACGGCTTCGGGCGCACCCGCGGAACGAAACTGCTCGGCGACCCATCGGACCTCGTCGGTCAGAATCCCCGAGAGGAGCAGCACGCCGCCCGGCGCCACGTGAGCCAGAAGTGGAGCGCGCAGGTCGACCAAGATGCTCGAGAGGATGTTGGCGATGACCACGTCGAAGGTCCCCGGCACGGCGCGTAACGGCGTGAGAGAGACCTCGAAGCGGGCAGCGACGCCGTTGACGGCCGCGTTCTCGTTCGAGACGCGCACGGCAGGCTCCTCGATATCGAGGCCCTTCGCTTGACTCGCGCCGAGCTTGATGGCCGCAATCGACAGGATCCCCGTTCCGCAGCCGACGTCGAGCACCGTGCCGCCACGACGGCCGGACTCGCGATAGAGCGCATCCAGCGTGCGCAGACACAGCTTGGTCGTGTGGTGCGTGCCCGTGCCAAAGGCCATGCCTGGCTCAATGATGAGCTCGACGTCTCCCGGCATGAGGTCGTCGAAGTGCTCCCATGGCGGCCGCACGACGACGCGGTCGCTCACGCGCGCCGGCCGGAAGAACGCCTTCCAGGTGTGCTGCCAGTCGTCGGAGACATACGTCGTCTCCCGTTGCACGGCGGTGGGCAGCTCGCTCAGATCGAGGGTCGGCACCTGCGCGACATCGTGAGGCACATAGGCCCGCACGAGCACGCGACCGCGCGGGAGCGCCGCGGCACTCGCATCGAGCTCCGCGGCTCGCTCATCGACGATCTCGGTGCCCGACGCGCCCGTGGCCTCGGCCAACAGGACGGCGACGAGCTCCTCGTCCGCCGCGTCGGCCTCGACCTCCAGGCGCAGCCAGGGCATGGGCGTGTGAGGAGGGCGCTACGCGTCAGCGACCACGAAGACCTTGACGGTCGCGTGGACGTCGCCGTGCAGCTTGATGTCCACGTTGTGGATGCCGAGGTTCTTGATGGGCTCCGCCAGCTTGATGTGCCGGCGATCCACCTTGTAGCCCTCAGCCGTGAGCGCGTCCTCGATGTCTCGATTGGTGACCGAGCCGAACAAGCGGTCCTCGGCGCCAACGGCCTTCGAGATCGTGACCGAGACGCCCGTGAGCTGCGAAGCCAGATCGCGCGCCGACTTGGCGAGCTTCTCCTGCTTCTTGGCGATCTGACGCTTGGTGTGCTCGAGCTGCGCAATGTTCTTGGTCGACGCGAGCATGGCGAGCTGGCGCGGAATGAGGAAGTTGCGCGCGTAGCCGCCCGCGACCTTCACGACGTCGCCCATCTTGCCGAGGCCGGGGACCTCGTCTGACAGAATGACTTGGATGTCCATGGGGCCCTCCGTTACTCGCCCGAGATCGTGGTGTACGGCAAGAGCGCGATGTTGCGGGCACGCCGGATGGCGACCGCGACGGCGCGCTGGTTCTTGCTGCAGACGCCCGAGATCCGCTGCGGCACGATCTTGCCGCGCTCGGTCACGAAGCGCCGGAGCAGGCCCGGGTCTTTGTAGTCGATGACGAGCGTCTTGTCGGCGAGGAACGGGTCGACCTTGCGACGGCCGAAACGCTTCTTCTTGTTGGGTCCGCCGCCACCATTGGGTCCGCCACGGTCACCCCGGTCGCCACGATCTCCGCGGTCACCCCGGTCGCCGCGGTCACCACCGCCATTGGGTCCACTGGGCCTCATGAGCGCTCCTCCTCCGGCTCGATGGCGTCATCGTTGCCGCCACGGCCACCACGGTAATCGAAGTCCTGTCCGTCGGTCTGCCAGTCGCGCTCGAAGCCGCGCTGCTCGGCCGCAGCGGCCTCCTCCGGAGTGAGGAAGAGCGGCGTCCGCTTCTTGCGCTCGCCCTCGAGGTCGAACTTGGCCAGATCCACCTGGTCGGCGAGGCGCACCGTCTGGTAGCGCAGCACGCTCTCCATGAGGCGCAGGTTGCGCTCCATCTCGGCGACCGCAGTCTGCGGCGCGATGAAGCTGCAATAGCTATAGATGGCGCGCTGCTGCTTCTGGATCGCGTAGGCGAGCTTGCGCCGCCCCCACGTCTCCCAGCGGACCTCGACGCCGCCAGCGCCGGTGACGATGTCACGGACGCGTCCGCGCATCGTGTCTTGACCCGCGTCGGTGACGTCGGGCCGCAAGAGCACCACCACTTCGTAGTGGCGCAGGATGGGCTGAATATGGGACATGTGTCTCCCTCTGGACTGCGGCCCCCCGCGGCGGCGCCGTCCATCGGCGCACAAGCGAAGAGCAAGGAGTGCGCAGGTGGCGAGTCCACCCGCAAGGGCGCGGCTTGTAGCGGAGCTTGCCGGGACAGTCAATCGAAATCTCGGGTGGCGGCGAGCCTCAGCTACTTCTTCAGCGCCTGCTTCTGCTGCGATTTGATCTTCGACAGCTGGGTGATGACCGCCTCGAGGCCGCCGCGCGCGAACGTCTCGGCGGCGTCGGCGGCCTGCGCGATGAGATCTGGCAAGACGATGCGCTCGTCCTTCGAGAAGTCGGCCAGCACCCAGCCAATGGTGTTGCCGAACGGCGGTCGCCCAATCCCGAAGCGCAGTCGCGCGAAGGTCCCCGGCGCGAAGTGCTCGAAGAGCGACCGCAGGCCGTTGTGCCCTGCATGCCCCCCGTCACGCTTGGCGCGGACGTCGCCAAACGGCGCATCGAGCTCGTCGTGGATGACCAGCGTGTCGGTCGGCGTGATGCCGTAGAAGCTGGCGCAGAGCCCCACCGAGGTCCCGCTCAAGTTCATGTAGGTCTGCGGCTTCAGCAGCACGACGGGCTCGCCCGCGAGGGTTCCCTTGGCGTGTTCGCCTTTGAACTTCTGGTTGAACGAGAGTCCGGCGCGACGCGCCAGCTCGTCGAGGACCATGAAGCCCGCGTTGTGCCGCTGCGACGCGTGCTCCCGCCCCGGGTTGCCGAGGCCGACGATGAGCTTCATGTGAGCGACAGGTGAGGTGCGCCCAGGCCGCTACTTCTTGGCGGGGGCCTTGGCCGCGGGAGCCTTGGCTGCCGGAGCCGCCGCAGCCTTGCCGGCCGGAGCCGCCTTGCCCGCGGGAGCCGCAGCCGCCGCCGGCGCCGCGCCGTCAGCCGCCGTCTCCTCGATCTCCTTGAGCGCGCCCTCGCCGTGGACGACCGTGAAGTTGTCCTTGAACACGTAGGTGCAGCCCGCGGGCGCCGGGAGCTCGGCGATGCGCAGGGTCTGGCCCATGCCGATGGCGGTGACGTCCACCGTGACATCGATCGGGCAGTCACCGGGCTTGCACGAGAGGTCGACGGACTTGCGCGAGACGAGCAGACGGCCGCCGAGCTTCTCGGCCTGCGACTTGCCGCTGGTCTTCACCGGCACGCTGAACACCTTGGCTGCGTTCTCATCGAGGCGCTCGATGTCGCAGTGGACGAGCGTTCGCTTCAGCGGATGACGCTGAAAGTCGATGACGCGCGCCATCGTGACCGTCTCCCCGCCCGCGACGGCGAGAGTGAAGATGCTGTTCTTGCCGCGCGGCGACATGAGGAGCTCACGCACCTTGGCCGGCTCCACGGCGATGGCCACGGCCTCGCCCTTGTTGCCGTACAGCACCGCCGGGATGAGACCCTTGCTGCGGACACGGCGACCTGCGCCCTTGCCGATACCAACCCGTCTACGTGCTTCGATCGTGTGCATGTGCTGCCTCTTCGTCGCTTTCATTCCGTCTCGCGGTGGTGGCCTCGACCGGACACCCATCCGCGGTCCTTATTGAACCCGTCGTTGGCTGGGGCGCTAGGACTCGAACCTAGATATTCAGAATCAAAATCTGAAGTCCTGCCTTTAGACGACGCCCCAATTGGCCCGCACTCCCACGGCGCGGGACATCGGGGGCCGGACGTATAGCCGGCCGTCCCGAGCCTGTCAACGAACGATTGCACTCCCACGCATCGCATGCGGCGGATTCATTGCGAACCGCGGCTCTCCGTGCTTCCATGGATGCCCTTGAAGGAGGGGCCCATGGGAACGGAGTCGTCCAAGAAAGCGCTGGTCATCGACGACGACGTGTCGACCGCGGCGGTGCTGGCGGCGTGCGTGCCCGGGTTGCCGGTCGTATCCGTAGCAGATTGCGAGCGCGGCGTGGCGCTGGCCATGGAGCGGGCCCCGCGGCTCATCGTCCTGAACGCGGACCTGCTGAACGGCTGGACGCTTTGCCGGCGCCTCAAGAAGGACGCGACGCTCAAGGACGTCCCGCTCATCGTCGTCTCGGCGCTGGCCACGGCCAAGCAGTACCTCGACCATGGCAAGACGGCCGCGCACGCCGACCTCTACTTGCACAAGCCCATCGCCCCGACGGATCTCGCGCGCTTCGTGGCCGAGCGGGCCATCGCGCCGCCCCCGGAGGAGGAGCCGGACGTCGAGATCGCGCTCGACGAGGACGTCATGGACATCTCGGACGCCGACGTCGAGGAGGTCGAGGCGCTGCTGCCAACCGGTGAGGCGGTCGACGCGCACGCGGCGGTTCAGGACGACTCCTTTCACCGCTCCCGCGCAGAGGTCTCGGCCCTCAAGATGCAACGGCTCAAGGACGCCGCGGAGCTCGACACGCTGCGGTCGGAGGTGCGCCGTCTGCGGGCTCAGAACGCCGAGCTCACCGAGTCGCTCGAGCGCGTCGAGGAGGCGCTCCAGCTGGCCAACGAGATCGTCAATCGCCACCGCGAGCTGTGGGACGCCGCGAAGAAGGCCCCGCCCAGCTAGTCCGCGAGCAGGTCGAGCTCCAGGCCCTCGTACGCCACGACCGTGTCGCCGTGGCCCTCTTTGGCCTCAACGGCGATGCGATCGAGCTGTTCGTCCGAGTGGTCCGGGTCGTGATGAAAGATGACCAGTCGCCGCACCTTCGCAGCCTGCGCCATGCGCACGGCCTCTTGCCACGTGGAGTGTCCCCAGCCGACGTGGCTCATGCCGCGGTCCCCGTGGTACTCGCCATTGGTGTAGGTCGCATCGTAGTCTAGGACGTTGGCACCGTCGGCCAGCTTGCGTAGCGGCTCCCAGATCGAGCCGTCGGCCGGGTGCTCGTGATCGGTCGCGTGCACGAAGGACTTTCCGGCGTACTCGATGCGGTAGGCGGTGGCTCCGCCAGGATGATTGAGCGGGGCCGTGCGCACGTGGACTGGGCCGAGATCGAAGCTCCCGTCACGTTCCACGACGTGAAACCGCATCGTGGCAGCCATGTCGTCCATGTTCACCGGGAAGGTCGGCTGCGCCATGTGCCCGCGCAGCACGTCGAACAGCGTGACCTCGATGCGGTGCTCGCTCCAGAAGTCGAGCTCGGTGCCACGCACGAAGGCCGGCGCAAAGAACGGGAACCCCTGGATGTGGTCCCAATGGAGGTGCGTGAACAAGATGGTGGCACGCACGACGTCGGCCCTGGCCTTGGCGCGCTTGAGCAGGTCGTTGCCGAGCAAGCGGATGCCGGTCCCTCCGTCGAGGATGAGCACCTGATCGCCGCACTGGACCTCGACGCACGACGTATTGCCGCCATAGCGCGCGGTCTCGGGGCCGGGCGTGGCAATGCTGCCGCGCACGCCCCAATAGCGAACGAGGAAGCGGTCGGGGGGCATCGCGGGCGCGTTCTCTGGCATCGCCGCGGGAGTATACGATCAGAAAACGGGCCGGCGCAAAATCGTGGACGGCGAGCGCATCCCGTCGTGTCGCGCCGAGGAACGCGCCGGCGCGCCGATCCCGGTGTATGCTCCGATGGATGGTGCGCCTGCTCCTCGCTGCGATTTTCGTGACCCTCGTGGGCCTCCCCCTGACGGGCGCCCGCGCGTGGGAGCGGCCGAAGGTCATCGATTTTCATGCGCACCTCGACCCCTCGGCGGGTGCCCGCATCAAGGGCATCCTGGATCGCAGCGGCATCGAGCTCATCGTCAACCTGTCGGGCGGAAGCTTCCCGTGGGAATGGAAGGAGGCGCAGGCGCTTTCGACGGAGCTCGGCGGTCGCGTCATCAATTTTTATACGCCGGACTGGGACGAAATCGATGACCCGGCCTGGGGCCTCGCCGAGGCCTTCCGGCTCGATGCCGCTGTGAAACGCTTTGGGTTCGCAGGGCTCAAGATCGCCAAGGCGCTGGGCCTCTACGTGCGCGACGCGGCGCAGGTTCTCGTCGACGTCGACGATCCGCGCCTCGACCCGCTGTGGGCGAAGGCGGGCGAGCTGGGCGTGCCCGTGTGCATCCACGTCGGTGATCCCAAAGCCTTCTGGCGGCCGTCCACGCCTGACAACGAGCGCTACGAGGAGCTCCAGGTCCACCCGCGCTGGTCCTTCTACGGCGAGCCCGTGCCGTCCCAGGAGGCGCTGCTCGATCAGCTCGCGCGCGTCGTGGCGCGGCACCCGCTGACGACCTTCGTCGCGGTCCACTTCGGCAACGACCCCGAGGATCCCGGCTACGTGGAGCGGATGCTCGAGCGCTTCCCGAACTACTTCATCGACGTCGCCGCGCGCGTCCCCGAGATCGGGCGACACGATCCGGCGCGCATGCGGGCCCTGTTCACGCGCTTTCAGGACCGCATCCTGTTCGCGACCGACCTCGGCGTGGGCCGCTACGGGATCATGCTGGGCTCCACCGGCACCGACGCGCCGACCGACGACGACGCGGCCCGGTTCTACGCCACGCACTGGCGGTACTTCGAGACCCATGACCGGCAGTTCGAGCATCCGACGCCAATCCAGGGCAAGTGGAAGATCGACGCCGTGGGCCTTCCGCCCGAGGTCCTCGACAAGATCTATCGCAAGAACGCGCTGAAGCTGCTACGACGCGGGCCCGCGTAGGAGAGCCCCATGAGCGTGACCACCACCACCACCACGGCCCACCCGCTCTTTCAACTGACCGACGAGGCGTACGCGCTCGTCGAGGCCCTCGAGCGCCTCCAGGCCGACGCCGAACGCGCGGCGCGGGAGCTGCTCGACCGCTACCCTCGCATCGCCGAGCGGCTCCAGCAGGCGCGCGAGGCGGTGGCGGCCAAGCGGCAGGCGCTGGACGCGTCGCTCGATCGCCTCGCCGAGACGATGCAGCAGGCGCGGGCGCGCTTGACCGAGGCCGTCGGGCACGTCGACTCCGCGGCCTTGCTCGAGACGCGTGCGCGGCTGTCCGACAGCTACGAGCAGCTCGTCACTGCCATCCGCGCGGCGCACCTGCCGGATCTGGCGGGCGCGCGGCCCAGCTCCCTGCGGCCGACGAACTACACACGCAACCTCTTTCACGTCACCAACGCGCTGCTTGGCGCCGGGCTCTACCAGTGGGTCTTTGGACGCCTCGGCTGCGTAGTGACATTAGGCTCGTTCCTGCTCACCTACGTCATCCTCGACCGCGCGCGCCGCATCTGGCCGAGCTTCAACGAGGTGATCATGGACAGCTGGTTCAAGGCCATCGCTCGGCCCAAGGAGCGGTACACGATGCCGGCGGCCATCTGGTACGCCGTCGGTGTGCTGGGGGTCCTGCTGCTCGCCTCGCAGACGGTGGCTCAGGTCGCCGTCCTCGTCGTTGGCCTGGGCGATCCGGCGGCCTCGGTCATTGGCAAGCGCTTCGGGCGCCACAAGCTCGTCGGCAAGAAGTCGCTCGAGGGCACGCTCGCCTTCGTCGCCGCCTGCCTCGTCGTGCTGGTCCCCTTCCTCGTCGGGCTCCGCGGCCTCGCGCTCGGCCCGGCGCTGCTGCTCGCGTCTGTAGCGTCGGTCGCGGGTGCGGTCGCGGAGCTCTTCGGCGATGACCGCATCGACGACAACTTCACGGTGCCCGTAGTCGTCGCGCTCGCCGTGGGCTGGATGGCCTAGACCTTGAGCATGCGCGTGACGGTCGTCGATCACGGGGCGGGCAACCTCCGCAGCCTCGTCCGCGCGCTGGAGCACGTGGGCGCCGACGTCGCCGTGACGACCGAGCCCTCGGACGTCGCCACCGCCGCACGCCTCGTTTTGCCCGGCCAAGGCGCGTTCTCTGACTGCATGCGTCGCCTGCGGCACGCGGGCCTCGACGACGCGGTGCGCGCCCACGTCGCTGCCGAGCGCCCGTATCTCGGCATCTGCCTGGGGCTCCAGGTGCTCTTCGAGCGCGGCCAAGAGCACGGCACGCAAGCGGGCCTGGGTGTCTTGCGCGGCGAGGTGCTGCCGCTCGAGCGCGCCGCCGGTCTCAAGATCCCGCACATGGGCTGGAACCAGGTGCGCTTCCCCGGAGCGGCGCTGCCCGGGCTCGAGGCCGGCGGATACTATTACTTCGTGCATAGTTATCACGTGGTCCCGACGGAGCCTCTGAACGGCGCACTGAACCTCGCGCTCACCGAGCACGGGGCGTTGTTCGTCTCGGCCGTGCGGCGCGGCGCGCTCTGGGCGACCCAGTTTCATCCTGAGAAGAGCCACCGCCTCGGTCTGGCGCTGCTCGGCGCGTGGCTCGCGGACGCTGAAACATGAGCGCCGCCACATGAGCCCTGCGCCGTTCACGGTCATCCCGGCCATCGACCTCCTCGGTGGACGCGTCGTTCGGCTCGTCCGCGGGGACTACGCCGCGGCGACCGTCTACCACGCCGATCCCGTGCCTCTGGCGACCGAGTTCGCCGCCCGCGGGGTGCGGCGCCTCCACGTGGTCGACCTCGACGGCGCGCGTGACGGTCACCCCACCCAGGCCGCGCTCGTCGCCCGCATCTCCGCCGTGCCAGGGCTTCAGGTCGAGGTCGGTGGCGGCCTGCGCTCGCTCGACGCCATCGCCGCGGCGCTGGACGCCGCACAGTGGGCCATCGTGGGGACCGCCGCGCTGCGAACACCGGAGCTCGTCCGCACGGCGGCGGCGCGTTGGCCCGGGCGCATCCTCGTCGGCGTCGACGCGCGCGACGGACACGTGGCCGTCAACGGCTGGCTCGAGACGTCGGAGACCACGGCCGAGACGCTGTGTCTCGCGCTCCGTGACGCGGGCGTCGCGGGCGTCATCTTCACCGACATCGCGCGGGACGGCACCGGGGACGGCCCCAATGTCGAGGCCACCGCGCGCCTGGCCGAGGCCACGGGCCTGCCCATCATCGCCTCGGGCGGCATCGGCTCGCTGGCGCACGTGCACGCGCTGCGCGCCGCCGCATCGCGGGGCGTCGTCGGCGTCGTCGTCGGCAAGGCGCTGCTCTCGGGTGCGCTGAGTCTCGACGCTGCGTTGGCCGTGAGCGTCGCGCCATGAGTGCCGGCACGAACACCCGCATGAACAACACCGAGCCGGTCCTATCGCCGCGCCGAGCGACGCTGTTCGGTCCGCTCATCCTGGTCGCGGGCGTGGCCATCGGCTCCATCACCATCTACGACGGCGTGACCTCGGGCTCGGTGCTCACCATCATCGCCGGCCTCGTGCTCGGCGGCTGGTTCGTCGCGGGCGGCCAGATGCTCGCCGCGCCACGGGGCGGGGTGTGGGCCGGCCCCACGGAGCTGCGCCTCGGCGGAGACGGCGTGGATGATGGGCTCACGGTGCCGGTCGCGCGCGTCCGCGGCCTCCTGGTCCACCTGCAGCGCGAGACCGTGGGCGAGCTGACGCACGCCTCCACCGTCTGCGATGCAATTCTTGACAACGGAGTCCGCGTCTTGGTGGCCGAGGGCGACGACGGCCACGAGGTGCGCCACGTCGCGGCCCAGTTGGCCCAAGGCACCGGGCTCGAGGTGCTGTCCGAGCCGCCGGAAGCGGCGGAGTCCACCGAGGCGCTGCTCGACGCCCGTCTCACGGTCCGCGTCGGCGCCGGCGGGCGCAACGCGCGGGTCCTGCTGCTCACCGCGCTGGTCCTGCTCCCGTTGTCGGTCGTGCTGTTCATGGACGTCGTGAACAACAACGTCATCGGCTTCCTCATCGCGCCCTTCCTCGGCGCCACCGGCCTCGCGCTCGGCCTCGTCCCCGTGGCCAAGTGGCTCACGCAGGAGGAGCTAGCCGTCGTCGAAGGCGCATTCGAGCACGCGCACTTCATCTTCGGGCGCGGCTTCAACGCGGTGCGCCTACCGCTCGGGCCCGGCGCCCACGTCCGGCTCCGACAGCGCGGCTTGCTCGGCGTGGGGCTCGAGATCATCACGGCCACCGACGGCACGATCCGAGCGACGACGGGCGGCATCCACTGCGGCACGTCGGTCTCCACCCGCGACGCGCTCGACCTCGCCGCGCGGGTGCAGCGGATGATTACGCCTCACGCAGACTAGAGACTAGAGCGCCTCGGTCTCCAGGGCTCGGGCCAGATGCTTCCGGTTCAAGAGATGCGTAAACGTCACGCTGTCGGTCGTGGAGTTCGACCCGAACGTGCCACAGCCGAGCGTCAGCGACGGCGGCAGCCCGCAGCCGATGCCCAAGATGCCCTGGCTCGCGCCCGTGTTCGCGATGATCCGGCTCGCGGGCATCGCCGCGGCGAAGCGCTCGATGAACGCGTCGTCCGACGTGTGAATCGCGCAGGTGTGGCCAATGCCCTCGTGCTCCAGCAGGCGACGGCAAAGATCGACGCCCTGATCACGCGTCTCCACGGTGAACACGGTCGTGATTGGCGCCAGCGTCTCCTTTGCAAACGGGTTCCCGATCAACGGCTCCTGCGTCGGCACGACGATCAGCCGGACCGGACGCTCGCGCGTCGCGCCGATGGCACCCAGCAGCACGCTCGGGCTCTTGCCGACCGCTTTGGGCAGCAGCTTGTGCGTGGTCGGGTCGAAGGCGTCCGCTCGAAACCGGGCGGCCTCGTCCGGCGTGAGGACCGCGGCGCCGTGGGACTCCAGCGCGTCGAGGAAGGCGTCGCGGACGCTCGCCATCACGACGAGGTGGTTCTCCGACGCGCAGATGACGCCGTGGTCGAAGCCCTTGGACGCGACGAGGTGAGCTGCGGCCGCGTCGAGATCGGCGTCCTCGCAGACGAGACACGGCGCGTTGCCGGGCCCGACCCCGATGGCCGGCGTTCCGGAGGAGTAGGCGGCGTGAACCATGGCCGAGCCGCCGGTGGCGAGCACCAGGCCCACGTTGGGATGCGCCATGAACGCCGCGGTCTTCCGGCGACTACTGCGGCGCCTCACCCAGCCGAGCAGATCGGGCGGCGCACCGGCCTTCAAGATGGCGTCCTGCATGAGCTCGCACGTGTGATTGCCGACCTTCTGGGCGCCACGATGAAACGACAAGATGAGCGCATTGCGCGCCTTGAGCGCGATGAGGGTCTTGAACACGGCCGTCGAGATTGGATTGGTGACCGGGACCAGCCCAAAGACGACGCCGACGGGATGCGCCAGATCCGTGAGCCCCCGCGCGGGATCGCTCCCGACGACGCCGTGGCTCGACTTGCCCAGCAGGCTACGCAGGACCCCGCGGCTACCGCCCTTGTTCTTGGTCGTCTTGTCGGCCACGTTGCCATAGCCCGTCTCGGCCACCGCCTCGATCGCGAGCAGCTCGGCGTTGGCGTAGATGGCCTCGGCGACTGAGGTGATGAGCTGGTCGATGCGCGCCTCGGGCCAGTCGGCAATGCGCTGCTGGGCGGCGTGCGCGACGGCGACCATCGAGTCGACCTCGGGATCGGCCGCGCCCGCAAAGAGGTGATCGGCGAGCCGCGAGTTGGTCTCGCGCAGCTTGGTCGCGGCCCCCCGGCCGAGCGCGCGGATGAGCTTGACCGCCAGCCGCGGGTTCTGCGTCTCGAGGTGCTCGATGGCCCGCGACGGCAAGCGGCGCGCGACGACGGCCGTATCCGCGATGGCAGACGCGGACCGGGGCCGCTGGTCGAGCAGCGCCAGCTCACCGAGGATCTCGCCAGGGCCCATGACCTGGAGCACGCCCTCGGTGTCGACCTCGGGGACGTCGACCTCGAGGCGAACCTCGCCCTCGTCGATGAAGTAGCAGGAGTCCCCGTCGGAGCCCTCGCGGAAGAGCATCGCGCCTGCCGCGTAGCGCACGGTCGTGACGAGCGAGTCGAGGAGGTCCATCTCGGGAGCGTCGAGCGCGTCGAGCGGGGCCGGGTAGCGTGAAGCGGGCGTGGCCGTGAGCATGGCGGCGAGTGTGGCGAAGCGGCGCGCGCGACACAAGGGCAGGTGAAAGCCGCCGTGGTTCAGGTCTCCTTCGCCGTCGCAGCGGGCAGGTCAGGCAGGTCGCTCAGCTCGGCCTCAATGGCTTCGACCGTCGGCAACGCCTGCTCCAGGCCCTCGGGCAAGAGCCGAGTAAGCTGAATGTCCGCGACACCAATGGGCTTGTTGAGGTCCCGGAGGGCGTACTCGGCCACCATCCGGTTCTTACCCCGGCACAAGAGTAGGCCAATGGTAGGGCCGTCCTTGGCCGGATCTCGCACAAGGTCGTCCACTGCAGACAGGTAGAAGTTGAGCTTGCCGGCGTGCTCGGGCTGGAATGCGCCTGCCTTGAGCTCCACCACGACATAGGCGTGCAGCCGCAGGTGGTAGAAGAGAAGGTCCGGGAAGAACTCGGCGCCAGCCACGTCCAGGCGCATCTGACGACCGACGTAGGCAAACCCCACGCCCATCTCGACCAGCGTGTCCCGGATGTGGAGGGTCATTGCCCGTTCAATCTCACGCTCGTGCGCTTCGTCCCCGAGGCCCAGGAAGTCGAAGACGTAGGGATCCTTCAGCGATTGGGCGGCCAGGTCCGACGTGTTTGCCGGTAGGGTCCTCTCGAAGTTGGTGACGGCGGCCCCATGGCGCGTGTGGAGGCTGCGGTCGATGTGCATGGTGAGCACGTCCCGGGACCAACCGAGAAGCAGGGCCTGGTCCACGTAGAACTGCCGTGCAGATGCTTCCCGTGCGCCGTCGAGGATCCGCAACAGGTGTCCCCAGGGCAATCGTGCAGCGCCCTGCTGCACAATTGCCTCGTCGGGCCACGCGGCGGCGAACGCACGCATGTACTTCAGGTTCCTGGGCGAGAAGCCCTTCATATCGGGGAACTCGCGCCGCAGGTCTCCGGACAGCCGGTCGATCACCTTTGCCCCCCACCCCAGCTCGGCCTGCCGCGCGAGGATGTCCCGACCGATGCTCCAGTAGAGTCCGATCAGCTCCCGGTTGGCGGCCTGGGCTGCCGACAAGCGAGCCGTGCGCACCCGCTCCTTGAGGCCCTCCAGGAAGGTCCGGTACTCGGCCGTGGTGGGCAGGTTCTCGCTCATCGCGGATCCTTCAAGCGCCTGGTGGGGCCCGATGTGGCGCCGAAAGTCGTCATCCCAGCACCTCGACGAGCTCGGCGAGAACGACACGGTCCGCGTCAGTGAGCCCGGACAACGTAACCAGGCCAAAGCTCGGATCGGTCGAATCGGGCCGCAAGGTCACCGTCCAGCTTCCGTCGGTCTGCGCCTTCTCACTCTCGTAGACCTTGACTGTGAACCCGGCACCCAAGTCGGGGTCCTGGATGTCCCGGTGCTGGGCGAGGACGACCTTGCCCAAGCGGGCCTCTCCGCCACGGTGCTGCCGCCAAAGGCACCACGCACCGTCCGCGATGCGCGTGTTCATCGACTGACCGTGGACCTGCGCCACGAATAGCCGACGGTCCGGTTTGACACCTGCCGGGAGCTCGGCCCAGTCGAAGTCGTCGGGATTCCGAATGGCACCGTCGTCGGGCACGCCCTCCACGACGCGACCGTCGGGCCACGGACCCGCGGCGATCTTGAGGTCCGCGTACACGGGAATGCAATTGACGAAGGGCTTCACCGCCGTCCCGGCGACTCTGCGGAACGGCAGCACCGTTGCGCCGGCCGTGGGCCTCGCCGCCGTCACCGGCGGGTTCTCCGCCCAGTCCTTGCACAAGGCCTCTGCCTGCTCCAATACCGTCACCACTGCCACTGCCTGCTTGTCGGGCGGGTACCCGTGCTTGCGGAGGAGCTTCTTGACCTTGCGCCGCATGTCCGCGCGGACGGCTTCCTTCTGGGTCCAGTCGATGCTCACCGACGACCGGATCGCCTCCACGAGCTCATGGGCGATGGCAGCAAGCACCGTGTCCCCCATGACCTCCTTCACGTTTCCGTGATCTACCAGGGCATCATAGAAGGCCAGCTCGTCCTCGGTCAGTCCCAACGTGTCCCCCCTCTTGGGGGCATCCCGCACCTCCTTGGCCATCGAGATGAGTTCCAGGATGACCTGGGCTGCCTCCAGGGTCCTGTTGGTGTAGGCGAGCAGAGTCTTCTCCAACATCTCCGAGAACTTCTTTCCCTGGATGACGTTTCGGCGGGAGACGGACTTGATCTCGTCGTTGAGGAGCTTCTTGAGGAGTTCCAGTTGCAGGTTCTTGTGCGGCGAGGTCTTCACCGTCTCCAAGAACTGGTCCGACAGGATGGAGATGTCGGGCTTCTTCAACCCGGCGACGGCGAAGATGTCCATCACCCCTTCAGAGGCGACAGCACCGGAGACGATCTGCCGGATGGCGGCATCGAGTTCTGTGCTCGACTTCCCCGATCCACCCGTCGTGTACTTCCGCAGGTTGCTCTCGACCGCCTGGAAATACCCCACCGCATCCCGCAGGTGCCGTGCACCTTCCAAGTGGATCGCGATGCCCGCCGCCTTGTTCAGGGCCGACATGGCGTCCAGGAACCGCTTCTTACCCTCGTCGAGCCCGCAGATGTGGTTGGCCCCGCCGGACAAGGCTGCGAGCCGAGCAGTGGCCTTCGTACCGAAGTACGGCGTGTAGTCGAAGCCGTGAAACATGTCCCGGACCACGCCGACCTTCTCCTCCAACACCCCCAGGGCCACTTCGACCGGGATGCCGGGCCGGTCCCCACCTTGTCCGCCTCCGTAGGTGCCCACCGCTTTCCGAAGCTGATCAGCCAGGCCAAGGTAGTCCACCACGAGCCCCGAGGGCTTGTCCTTGAACACCCGGTTGACGCGGGCGATGGCCTGCATGAGGCCGTGCCCCTTCATGGGCTTGTCCATGTACAGGGTGTGGGCAGACGGGGCATCGAACCCGGTGAGCCACATGTCCCGGACGATGACCACCCGCAGTGGGTCCTTCGGGTCCTTGAACCGCTTCTCGATGCCCTTCAGCCCGGTCTTGCTGCGGATGTGCTGCTGGTAGCTGCCCGGATCGGTGGCGGCGCCGGTCATCACGACCTTGAGCTGGCCGTCCTCGTCCTTCGCCCCGTGCCAGGACGGTCGGAGCGTGACGATCTGGTCGTACAACTCGACAGCGATCCTGCGGGACATCACGACCACCATCCCCTTGCCGTCCAGGATCTCCGTCCGTCGCTCGAAGTGTTCGATGATGTCCCTGGCGACCAGCCCGAGCCGTTCCTCGGTTCCGACCATCGCCTCCAGCTTGGCCCACCGGCTCTTCAGCCTGCCCTTGGTCACTTCCTCCTCGCCTTCGGTGACCTCCTCGAAGTCGTCATCGACTTTGGGCTTCTTCTCCTCCGGCAAGGCGATCCGAGCGAGGCGGGCCTCGTAGTAGATGGGGACGGTCGCCTTGTCCTCTACGGCCTGGCTGATGGGGTAGGTGTCGATATAGTCGCCGAACACCGCCGGGGTGCTCTTGTCGTCGAATTCGATGGGCGTGCCCGTGAACCCGATGAACGAGGCGTTCGGGAGCCCGTCGCGCAGGTTTCGGGCGAAGCCCTCGATGAACTCGTACTGGCTCCGGTGGGCCTCGTCGGTGATGACGACGATGTTCCGACGTTCTGACAGCCTGGGGAACCGCTCCCCCTTGGGGACCCCGAACTTCTGGATGGTCGAGAACACCACCCCGCCGCTGGCGACTTGTAGCAGCTCCCGAAGCTGCTCTCGGCTCTCCGCTTGCACCGGTGCCGGAATCAAGCCCTTGGCGGCGCAAAATTGACTGTACAACTGTCCGTCGAGGTCGAGGCGGTCGGTGATGACCACGACGGTGGGGTTCTTCATCTCCGGCTGAAGGATCAGCTTCCCCGTGTAGAAGGCCATCGAGATGGACTTCCCCGAGCCCTGCGTGTGCCAAATGACCCCGATCCTCTTGTCTCCCTTGGGGGAGGACGCCCGGATGGTGTGCTCGATGGCCTTGTTCACCGCATGGAACTGGTGATAGCCGGCGACCTTCTTCGTGAAGCCGTCCTCGGTCTCCCAGAAGATGAAGTGCCGGAGGTAGTCGAGGAACCGCCGCTTCTCGAAGATGCCGCCCAGCAGCACCTCGAGCTTCGGCGTGGCCTCCGGGGCGAGCCCGGTGCCGTCCACGGTGCGCCACGGCCCGAACCGCTCGTACCCCGCCGTCAGGCTGCCGACCTTGGCCTCCGTCCCGTCGGAGATGACCAGGAGCTCGTTGGTGTCGAACAGGGCGGGGATCTGGTCCTTGTAGGTCTGAAGCTGGTTCCAGGCGGCCTGGATGGTGGCGTTCTTGTCCTCGGGGTTCTTCAACTCGATGACCCCGAGAGGCAGCCCGTTGACGAAGACCACGATGTCGGGCCGTCGGTTGTGCTTCCCCTGAACCACGGTGAGCTGGTTCACCACCAGCCAGTCGTTGTTGTCGGGGTCCTGGAAGTCGATAATCCAGGCGTGATCCCCCCGGACCTGGCCGTCCTTGCGGACCTGGACCTCGACCCCACGGGTCAAGTGTCGCTGGAAGGCCAGGTTGTTCTCCAGCAGGGCCGGGCTCTCGGGCCGGAGGATGCGCTTGGCCACCCCGTCGAGGGTGTCCCCGTCGAGGCGGGGGTTGAGGCGGCCCAGGGCGGACCGAAGGCGGCCTGCGAGGATCGTGTCCCCGTAGGTTCCTCGTTCGGGAGCAAGGCCATCCGGGGCGAGGTCGGGGCCGAAGACGTGGGTGTACCCCAGGGCCCCCAGGTACTCGATGGCGGCCTGCTCGACCTCGGCCTCGGTCATGCTCACCCAGCCCTCTCGTCGCAGTCGCTGCTGACGCGCCTCACAACGACTCCGGGCCGACGGCGTCGGTGACGTTCATGGAATGGTCTCGCCACCCGAAAGGCACACAATGGTGTTGACGAGCGCCTTGAGCTCCGGACACGCTCCAATCGCGACTCGAAGGTCGTTGCCTTTCAAGATGCGGAGCGCGTCCCGCGGCTTGACGTAGCTGTCTCGACACCTGCCAAGTTGGAAGATCTCGTTGACGCGATGGGCAGGTGGCTTGTCGTGGTTGACGCGCTCGGGCGACCCACTCGGTGCCGTCTTGTTGTGCTTGGCGAGCTTCTGAATCGTCGTCCAGTATGGAAGCAGCCACGCTTCGAAGTCGTGCAGCGCCACGTGTGGATGAAACCGCGAATCACCTCCCACCCACGCGACCATCTTCGCCTTGGCATCTGCGGCATCCACAAAGTCGTCCGTGCCGGTGTATACGTCGGTAAGCGCCACAACCGCGTCACACGTTGGCCTTCGCGTGAGCAGGTCATTGACCACGCGTCGCAACTTGTCGCCCTTCGGGATGCGTCCATCATAGGGGCGTACGACGAGCTTCGGCATCCGCTCCCCGAGATGGTCTTTGAGAAAGGCCCGCAGTGTTGGCATGAACACCTGCTCGGTCTTGCCCTCGACGAGGAGAGCAACCCTCACGCCGCGCTCCCGAGTCGTCGCGTACGCCACAGTTCGTCGAGGCTGTAGTCTGCCAGCCAGTCGCCAATCTCCATCGTGTCGGCCCAAGTCAGTTGAGCCAGCCCATTCTCGGTCTCGCCCACCAGCAGCTCATGGGGCTCGAGGAAATGGACGAGTCGCTCGGAGTGCGTCGCCACGATGATCTGACTGCGCGATGACGCCTCCCGGAGCAGGCTCACGAGCAGTCGCTGCAGCTCTGGGTGAAGGCTGACCTCCGGTTCGTCGAGCAGCACAATCGGCGGCAGGTCTCGACTACACAGGAGGGCCGCGAGCCACAAGAAGCGCAGCGTGCCTTCGGAGAGTTGATGCATGTACATCAGTTTCGAGTAGTTCTTGTCCTTCCACGCCATTGCGAGCACGCCAGCAGCGACAGGCGGGAAACCTAGCCGTTCGAAGTCCGGAAATGCGGCCGCAAGCGTATCTTCGAGGACCTCAAAGCGGTCCGGGTCGCTCTCACGAAGCGAATACAGGCACGGAACCAGATCCTCACCCTGCGGTCCTGGCAACGAGACCGGTCTCATTTGCTGCGGCGACCGGATGGGGGAGCGCGGTCCAACGTTGAGCGATGCGTAGAACGCGGTCGCACCAAGAGTGGCACGAAGCGCCTCCGGCTCCCGAAACATCTTGGGTACCTGTGAGAGCGCCGTCTCGAAGGCATCGAACTTCCAATCGGGTTGCACCAGCGCCTTGGTCTGGGTGTCATAGTACCGAACGGTTCCGTGTGCGCTGTCAATGTGCTTGAAGGGTACCGACTTGCCCCGCGATTGCGTCAAGGACTCACGCGGAATCCAATAGCCCTGGCCGCGCGGCTCGAGGACCAGACCGTAATCGACGGGCTCTCTGCCCTGGACCGGCGATGACACCTCGATTTCGATTGACTGCGACCGCTCACGCGTCACGATGTCAGCGATTCCGCCCAAGTCGGAGATGCGACTGGACAGCTGCCCGTTGCAGGCCGCCGACAGCAGCGAAAGCACTTCGAGAAACGACGTCTTTCCGGACCCGTTGGCGCCAATGAGCACCATGAACGGCTTCATCTGCAGGTCGATGTCGTGGAGGCGGCGGTAACCACGCACGTGCAATCGATTGAGTGTGGTCATGGGACCTCGCAGAGAGTCGGGGGAATCGATGCGGTGTGGAGAGGGTGCGATGGGTCGACGATGGCGGCCGCGGCCTCGGGGACGCGGATCTCGCCGGAGATGAGCTTGGGGAGCAGGACGTCACGGAGGGCGGCTAGGGTGCGGGACTGGGCCTCATTCTGGGCGACCCGTGCGAGCAGCGGATCTACAGCCCCAGCGAACGAATCCAGGGTCGCTTCGTCGGCCCGAACAGCGTCCGTTCCCGACACGAGATCCGGTCGGACCGCCGGGTAGGCCCCCCCGTCAGCCAGGTGGGCAAGCCGCTCGATGTTGTCTTCCCTTGTGGCAGCGAGGTACACGAACGAAGCGTAGGCGACCTTCCGTGGTCGAAGGACGGCAAATCCCGTGCTGCCGGTGAGTCCGCCCAGCAAGATCAACGCATAGGAACCGTTTCCCGGACGCACCGTGCCAACGATTGTGTCTCCGACACGCAGCACTCGCTGTGCTCGGCTCGGGGCGTCCTCGGCTGCGTAGGTCGTCGTGCTCTCGATCCGGCCCCACTTGGTGTTGGACAGGTCAACGTACTCCAGCGTGGCTGGGCGGGTAGACTTCCCCCAGACTTCGGGGTTCAGGTCGGCCAACTGACCGAGGCTGGTCCTGTTCCACCCCTTCGGGATCGGCCCACAGTCGGTATCCACCATGTCGGCCGGGTCGTGGCCGTCGAAGTCAACGAACCAGGATTTGAAGATGGCCTGGGCCATCTCCTCCAGCGTCCGGTTCATCCTCCGGTTCAACTCGATCTTGTCGTCCAAGGCCCCCAGGACGGCGGCGATGCGGCGCTGCTCATCGATGGGCACGAGGGGAAACGGGAGCGACCTGGCAGCCCCGATGTTGAAGTGGATTTGAACCGAGCCGACGTTCCGAGCATGGACGAGGTGCGCGCCCAGGGGTGAGTTGATGTAGTAGGCCAAAAAGCGAGCGTGGACTCGTCCCCCCGGTCGAATCACCACGAGGTCTGAGCAGTTCGCATCATCCAGCCAGTCCGGGACCACCGCCGCAGTGCCGGGCCGCCCGGTTCGGGCAACCACGACATCGCCGGTCCGCAACTTTGACTTCGAAATGCGGTCGTGGAACTCAGGCCGGATGAACTTCAGGTCGTGCGTGGAGATCGAATAGGGCTGGATGTTCAGCGTGCGCAGGAACGGAACACCTGCGGCGACGTACTCGTCGGCCATTGGTCCGACCCAACCCACGGTGATGTCCGCGACCAACTCGCCGAGGGGCGCGGTCCTCACAGCGTCCACCCGATAGATGCAAGGCCGTGACGGATCTCCTCGTCCAGCTTGTCCCCCTCGGCCATCTGGGCCGACAACTCTGCTGTCAGCCGCTCCATCTTCTCGGCAAACGCCTCGCCGTCGTCCTCGACCTCTTCGGCCCCGACGTACCGGCCCGGCGTCAGCACGAAGTCGTGCCCCGTGATCTCCTCCAACGTCGCCGACCTGCAGAAGCCCGCCACGTCCTCGTACTTACCCCCCGTGTTCCGCCACCCGTGGTAGGCGCTCGTGACCTTGGCCAGGTCGTCGACGTCCAGCACTCGGTGCACCCGCGTCTCCATCCGGCCGAGCTTGCGGGCGTCGATGAACAAGGTCTGCCCTCGACGATCCCGATGAGCGGTGGCCGTCTTGCTCCGGGTGATGAACCACAGGCAGACCGGGATGGTTACGGAGTAGAAGAGCTTGTCGGGGCAAGCGACCACGCAGTCCACGAGGTCGGCCTCGACGAGCTTCCGCCGGATCTCGCCTTCTCCCGACTGCTGGGACGACATGGAGCCGTTGGCGAGCACGAAGCCCGCCGTGCCCGTGGGGGATAGATGGTGGATGAAGTGCTGCACCCAGGCGAAATTGGCATTCCCCGAAGGCGGGGTGCCGTACTTCCATCGAACGTCGTTCTCCAGGCGCTCACCACCCCACTGGCTGACGTTGAACGGCGGGTTCGCCAGGATGAAGTCGAAGCGGCGCTCGGGGTGCAGGTCCTCGTGGAACGTATCGGCGTGCTTTTGGCCAAGGTTGGCCTCGATTCCCCGGATGGCCAGGTTCATGGCAGCCATGCGCCAGGTCGTCCGGTTGCTCTCCTGTCCGTAGATCGCCAGGTGACTCGGCTTGCGCTGGCCGTTGTGGGCCTCGGTGAACTTCAACGACTGCACGAACATGCCGCCGGA
>SXOX01000319.1 GCA_005776585.1 Pseudomonadota bacterium
GGACCCGTACGCGCTGCGGCGCCAGTCGCTGGGCATCATCCAGATGCTGGCGTTCACGCCACACGACGTACCCCGCGACCTGACGACCTGGATTGACGCCGCGCTCTCCGTCTACGCGAGCGCGAGCCGGGTGAAGGTGCGCCCGGAGACGCGCGCGGAGCTGCTCGAGTTCGTGGCCGATCGCACGCGCTTCTATTGGCGCGAGCGGCTGCCGTCGGACGTGGTGGACGCGGTCGTGGCCGTTGGAGCGAGCAACCCGCTGTCGGTCAAGCAGCGCATCGAGACGCTGGCGGCGCTACGCGATCGCGGCGAGCTCGAGCCCATCCTCACGACGTTCAAGCGCGTGGCCAACATCTCGAAGGACGTGACCGCGACCGTGCTGCCGAGCTATCCGCTCGCAGACGCGTCGCTGGCCGAGCGGGAGCTGTTTGCGGGGCTGCCACAGGGTCGCGCCAGCGCGCTGCTCCAGACTGGCGATGTGGACGGCGTGGCGAGTCTGATGGCCGACTTCCGACCGCTCGTCGATCGGTTCTTCACCGACGTGCTCGTCATGTGCGATGACCTGACCGTGCGCGAGGCGCGCCTGCACCTGCTGGCCGCGATCCGGAGCGAGTTCGCCGAGATCGCCGACTTCGCACGCATTCAGGACCGCAAGTAGCGCGACGCGCCCTAGCTGCACGCCCCCGAGCTGGACTTCAGGCCGCCACAGCTGTTGCAGGCCTTGGCACAGACGGTCGCGCACGAACCGCACGCCCCCTTGCACGTCGACTTCGCGGAGCAGCCCTTACACGGGCAGCTACAACTGCAGGACTGGCTCGAGGACCCGGACGAGGAGTTGGGCGAGCTGCCGCTGCTGGGCGCCTTTGCGGCCGCTGAGGACGTCTCGGCTGAGCTGAGTGCGCCGAGTGTGCGGTGTGGTGGGCCGTCGCAGGTCACAAGGACACAGTGACCGTCTCACGTCCGAGGCACGATGATGCACTTCAAGTGATTGCTATCATTGATCAATAGTTGTCACGCAGCTCGGCACGCGCACTGCACCAGGCAGGAGCTGGAGGTAACATCATGCTTCGTAGCATCACCCGCAATCGCTTCAATCGACCCGGACTCGCCGCCCTCGTCGCGACGCTCTCCGGATCGCTCACGCTGTCGCCCATGGCGGCTTTCGCTGGCACGGGCGCACCGACGGCGCCCCCGACCCCAACGGAGATGATCTCGATGACCCTGTCGGGACCGTCGAACGTCGACGTGGCGCAGGACGTCGACAAGGGGCTACCCGGGGTTCAGGTCCAACTTCTCGTCAATAGCGGTACGCCGCCGAGCGGGGGGCTGATTGGGTCGTTTTTCGATGTGTTCTTCGACGTCGAGGTCGGGAGCTTCCCTTCGGCGCAGGTCCCCATGGACCCGAAGTTGCCCGGGCTCTTTGGCGTCGTCTCGGCGCCCATCCCCGGCAAGCTCGGCGCCATGGTGCCCGTCATCGTCACCCTCAGCGAGGGCCTGAACGTCGTGACCGCACGGGCGCGCAACCAGAGCGGCATGCTGCTCGGCGCCGCCAGCACGCTGATCCATGTCACGCCAATCGCGGAGACCAAGGCGGCCGTCTCCGGCCAGCTTCAGGCACTTCTGGAAAAGCTGGGCCCGCAGGCGGCCACTATTGTGGATCCGATGGACCGTGACGCCATGATGGGCATCCTGAGCCACACGCAGTCGCTACTGAGCGCGCCGAGCCAGGACTGCCTGGATCGCCTTCAGATCAATGCCAAGAACGCGTCGATGCTGATGGACCTAGTGACCGGGCACGAGTTTTCTTCGTACGGGGGCAGTGCTTTTCAGGACCCGCACTCGCATCAGACCAAGCTCACGTTTGCCAACCCCAAGGCGCAGGCCTCGCCGTTGACGGTCCTGGTGGCGGGCAAGGCGACGCCGCTGCCGTGGACCGGGACGCTCAAGGGCGTGCCCTTCGCCATGACGTATTCGAACGGCGTCGTCGACTACACGGGGATCGGCGGGAACTTCATCCTCCGAACGACCGACGGCTCGTTTGAGACCGTTGCCACGTTTGGCAAGAAGGCCCGGTTCTTCGCTCCCGAGATGGCGGTAGTCATTGGCGGTATGCTCGAGCTGTTCTCGCTCGTCGACCTTTGGATCCTCGTCCACATCTGCTGGTGCCCAGGCGGCGGCGGCGCCGGCGCGATGGGTGCTGACGGCGTCACGCCGGGCAGCGGGTCGGCGGGCGACGGCGGAGCTGCCGGTCCAGCCGGGCTCGGCGGCTCTGCTGGCCTGCGTGGGCTCGGAGGGTTCGGCGGTGCTGGCGGTCCGGCCGGACTGGGCGCGTTCGGCGGCGGCGGAGGCGCCCGGGGGCTCGGCGGACTGCCGGGGCTCGGCGGGCTGGGCGGACTGGGCGGTGTCGGCGGAGCCGGAGGCTTCCCAGGACTTCCGGGCCTGGGTGGTCCGGCCGGAAAGAGTGCGGCTGACGGCAAGGCGTTCGCAGTGCGGGCAGACATCGCCGTCTCGGCACAGGTCGGTGGAATCGGCGCGGGCGAGCTCGTCACAGGCTCACCGGGCGTCGAGGGCGTTACGGCCACAACCGATGGACGTCTCCTGATCCTTGCGGCTGCGGGCTCGTATGGTCTGGGGGCGCACGGAACGATGGGGCAGCACGGAGCGACGGGCCAGAACGGCCAGGCCGGAGCCGGCGGCATCGACGGGCTCAACGGTCTGGACGGCAAGGACGGCGCCAACGGAACGGCGGGCGGCCCAGGCAAGAATGGTGGTCCTGGCGGTGTCGGAGCCCAGGGCGTCGACGGCAAGGCCGGCGGGGTCGGGTTCGCGGGCCTGCCGGGCAAGACCGGAGAGGTCGGCCAGCAGGGCGGCAGCGGTCAGCAGGGCGGTGATGGCGGCCAGGGTGGCAACGGCGGCCCCTGTGGCGCCGGGGGCGATGGCGGCAAGGGCGGAAATGGCGGCAAGCCGGGAGCGGCCGGCGTCGGCGGCAACGGCGGTCAGGGTGGCAAGGGCGGAAACGGCGGTGAGGGCGGAAACGGCCACCACGGTGGCGCCGGAGGCCAAGGCGGGAGCGGCGGCAAGGGTGGCAAGGGCGGAAACGGCGGCTGGGGCGGAAACGGCGGAAAGGGCGGCGTCGGGGGCAACGGTGGCGCCGGGGGCAACGGAGGCCAGGGCGGCTGGGGTGGAAACGGCGGGAAAGGGCACCACGGCGGCCTCGTCGTGGGCGGTCCGTCCGAGCACGCGACGCTCCTGGGACAACCGATGCCGTTTGCCTGGACCTTGACCGAGGTTGCAAAGGGGCTTGGGCCCGTGACGGACCTGGCGGTCGGGCGGCTGGGCTCGAAGGACCCACTGGCCAGCGTCGTAACCGTTGGCGCCGACGGCGCAGTGCATCGGTTGAGCCCGCCGGCGTGGAACAGCGAGCTGGTCTTTACGGGCAAGGACCTGCGCGGGGTGGCCATCGCCGAGCTCGACGGGGACGTCGAGTCTCAGGAGATCGTCGTTGCGGGTCTCTCCGGGGTGACGATCCTGAACTGGAGCGGCAGCCTGTGGTCCGCCACGACGATCGCCAAGTCGAGCGTCGCGTTCACCGACGTCGACGTGGCGATGGACGGCGCGCCCGTCATCGGAGTCACCGCCGAGAACGGCCGTGCCCTTCTCCTTCGAGGCACGGCCACCGGAGCGTGGTCCAAGACCACGCTATTCACGAGCGGCGCGCCGCTGCGCACGATCGCGATGCAAGCCACACGCGGAGGCAAGACGGGTCGGGACGGCCGCGCCGGTTGGTTTGGCTGGGATGGCCTGGACGGCCTGAAGGGCCTCGACGGACAGAAGGGCGTCGGCGGCCTGGATGCCTTTGATGGGCAGCTGGGCGTCGACGGTCTGGATGGCAACGTGGGCCAGAAGGGCGCCAGTGGTGCCGACGGCCTGGCCGGCAACCCGGGCGCAAACGGAGCCATGGGCCAGAACGGCGCGTTGGGTCCGCAGTACACCGGCTGGGATGCGACCTCAGCCAAGGCCTCCAAAGGCGCAGACGGCGTCGATGGCCAGATGTGCTACGAAAATGGCGGCCCCGGCCAAGGCGGCGGGAACGGCGCAGCGGGCGCCAGCGGCGCGGCGGGGACGGATGGCGCCGCGGGTCAGAACGGAGCGACCGGGACCACAGGACAGGTCACGGCACCGCTCGCACCTGCGGGCACTCCGGGCGCTCACGGAGCCAAGGGCCTCGATGGGCTCCCCGGCATCGATGGCGCGCCGGGAGCCAACGGGCTGGCCGGCGTCAACGGCGCGATCGGCGGAAACGGCCTCAATGGGCTGCCGGGAGATCACGGCACGCACGGTGGGTCGACGAGTGTGAGCCCGCCGATGGACCGTGCTCTGACCGAGGTCATCGTCGGCGGGGACGACGGCGCGGTCGTTCGGCTCGCCCGGGGCCCCGGGACCGCGTGGACGGCCGCTGTCATCCATCAGACGAAGAGCCCGGTCCTTGACACCAAGCGCGCGGAGCTGAGCCGCGCTCACACCCGGGCGGAGGTCGCGTTCGTCACCGGCGCAGGAGACGCGGTCGTCCTGGGTCGCACGGGAGCAACGTGGCTGCCGATTGCGTCTGCGACCATCTCGGGCGGTCTCGGCAAGGTCGCCGTCATCGCCGCCGGCTCGGGCGCCACTGGCGGTGACGCGGGTGACGGCGGCAACGGCGGTCGCGGCGGAAACGGCGGCAACGGAGGCAGCGGCGGCTGGGGCGGCTGGGGCGGACTCGGCGGCAACGGCGGCGTCGGTGGGCGCGGAGGCGACGGGGGCACGGGCGGTGCGGGGGGTCACGGCGGCAACGCGGGCGACGGTGGTCAAGGTGCCAACGGCGGCAACGGGGGCAGCGGCGGCGCGAGCGGACTCGGCGGCAAACAAGGTCAGCCCGGTGCCGGCGGCAAGGGCGGTGGCCCATTCGGGTTGGACGCGGCGCTCATCATCGAGCTGAAGGCGTGGGAGATCTGGGCAGGCTTCATTGTGACCAGCGCCTGCATCCCCGTGGGGCAGAGCGCGACTCCTGCGGGTACGGGGCCAGCCGAGTAGCAGCCTACGTCGCCTCAGTCTCGACGTCCGCAGGCTGACGGTAGCGGTCGCTCTGCCGGTAGATGTCCAAGGCCTCGCTCAGCAACGCCTTGAGCGCCCCAGTCACGGGGACGGCGATGAGGACCCCGACGAAGCCAAGCATCTCGGCGCCCAGCAAGATGGCGATGATGACGGCGACGGGCGAGAGGCCGACCTTCTCGCCGACGAGCTTCGGCGTGAGGACGTAGCCCTCGAGGAGCTGGCCCACGATGAAGACGACGGCGACGCCGAGCACCGGGCCACCGCCGTGCCAATCGAGCAGCGCCACGAGGAGCGCCAGCCCGAAGCCGAGGGCAAAGCCGAGGTAGGGGACGACCGAGAGCAGCCCCGCGAGGATGCCGATGGGAACGCCGATCGGGATGCCCACCAGCGCCAGCCCGGAGGCATAGACGACGGCGAGCGCAAGCGCGACCTGCACCTGCCCCCGGATCCAGCCGCCGACCACGCCGTCGACGCGGCGCGCACGGGTGAGGACCGCGTCGCGATGTCGGACAGGGACGAGGTCGACCAGGAAGGCGGCGATGCGCTCGAGGTCCTCGAGGAAGTAGAAGACGAACACAGGGACGAGGACCGCCGACACGACCGCGTCCACCGCGCCGAGCGTGCGTTGGCCCGCTCCCTGGAGCATGCCGCCAAGCTTGCCGACGAGCTGCGGGGCGTACTCCCTCAGGCGCGCCTTGGCCTCGACGAGCGCGTCGGGCGAGAGAGAGAGGCCAAAGCGCTCGTTCAGCCACGCCACGAGCTCGCTCTTGTCGGAGCCGAGCCAGACGTGGAGCCGCTCGCCGGCGTCTTTGAACTCCGTGATGAGGGTCGGCAGGATCCAGACGAGCAGGCCAAAGGCGCCGCCGATGACGGTCAGCATGAGCGTGAGGATGGCCGTCGTGCGCCCGAGCCCCTTGCCGGTAAACCAGCGCACTGCGGGGTCGAGGACGTACGCGATGAGCAGCGCGAGCACGAGGGTCCCGAGCGTGCTCGCCGCGCGCGAGAGCACCCACAGCACACCGCCAGCGATGAGCCCGAAGAAGAGCAGCTTCGCCAGGAGGTAGAGGTAGCGACGGGAGGTCCAGGTGTCGTGCGCGGCAGGCATGGGCCGAGGATGGACGGGCGCTGGGGGCGGCGTCAATCGGGGCGGGGTCGCTCCAAGAGCTCCCGGAGGCGTGGGGCGAGCGCGTCGGCCGCAAGGCGGTGGGCGACCTCGTTCGGGTGGTGATCGAAGGCGTGCACGACGAGGCTCGCGGTGTCGCGGCCGCGAAAGACGTCGAGCAGGTCGAGCACGGCGACGCCGCGGGCGGCGAGCTCGGCGCGGATGACCGCGTGGAGGTCCTCGAACGGGTAGGCCTCGAGGCGCTCGAAGAGTGGCCAGAGGACGACCAGGAAGCGGCGCGACCGGTGGGCCATGGCGGTGATCGAGTCGAAGGCCGCGTCACGGAGCGGCCCGGGCCGGTAGGCGTGGCGGTACGCGGACTCGGTCGCGCGCGCGACCTGGGCCGCGTGCCAACGGCGCGCGAACCACGTGAAGGCGCGCGAGTGGCCGAGCAGCGACCGCAGGGGACCATCCGAGGCGTGCGCGGCGAGCAGTCGGGAGCGGATGTGGACGAAGTCGTTGACGACCCCAACTTGGCCGCGCTCGTCGACGACGCGCACGAGGGTCGCGTCCGGCATGGGCAGGTCGTTCAGGACCATCGCGTAGACGATGGCTTCGGGGACAAGGCGGGTCGCGTGGTGCGTGAAGGCATCGCGCACCTGGTCCAGCCCGAAGCCCGGCGACGCGCAGTTGTGGACCTGGTACCCAGGAGGCAGTGCCAGCTGCCGAGCGAAGGTGTCGACGGCCCGGACACCAACGGCAGCGGCAAACGAGTCGCCGAGCACGAGCACAGCGGCGATTCCGTCCGCCGCGGGCGGCGCCATACACGAAGTCGTGTCGGGGCTCGTCGGGACGCAGTAGCCGGGGCCGCCGTCGGGACAGGGCTCGAAGGTGCCGCGTGGGTTGTCTGGGTACACGCCAAAGCCATACCAGGGAGGTAGTGCGTCCGACGCGAAGATCCGGAAGCCGAGCTCGACGCCACCCAGCGTGACGAACACGGACGCCAGCACGAGGCCCAGGCGCGACGCAATCGCGCGCCAGGTCACACGGGGCAACAGAGGCTCAGCCATGGCGCTTCAACCGAGGTTGAGGCCGCACTCCGGGCACTCGTCGGGCCCGGTCGCAAACGTGGTGAGGCACGCCGGGCACGTCATCTCGGCGGCCGAGAAGTCGAGCACGAGGTCCGCCGCGGCGTGCTGCTCCTCGTCCAGGAGGCCGCGCCACTCGGCACGGAGGGCCTCGGCTGCGACCTCGACGTCGTCGCTCGCGACCGCGAGCATGAGCTTCGTCCCTCACCCGGCCTTGCCGCAGTCCTCGGGGCGCAGGAGCGTGGCGTCGATGCCAGCGTCGAGGACGACACGCCGCGCCGCTTTGGCGTCGGCGACGGAGGCTTCCAGCAGGATGACGAAGTCGGACATGGCGCCACAGTAGCGCGCTGCGGAGGCGACGTCACCGGCCCGATGGCACGCCGGAGCCGTTCGTTGACACGACGGGGCACTCGCGCCACGGTACGGGGCGTTTTGGCTCGAGGTTGGAGGTGTCCCATGACCCGCGAGGTGGTCTTCGTTCACGGTATGTTCATGAACCCGAAGAGCTGGGCGCGCTGGGTCGAGCTGTTTCAGCGCAAGGGCTATCGCGCGCACACGGTCGCGTGGCCGGGTCACGACGGCGAGCCCGCTGCCTTGCGCGCGTCGCCGCCCGAGGTGCTGAGTCGCATGACGCTCGGCGACGTCATCCAGACGCATCGCACGTTCCTGGAGTCGCTCCCAGAGAGGCCCATTCTCATCGGCCACTCGGTCGGTGGGCTCGTCGTCCAGCGCCTCGTCAACGAAGGACGCGCGGCGGCGGCCGTCGCGATCGATCCGGCGCCCCCGAAGGGCATCCTCACGACGCAATGGAGCTTCTTTCGGGCCAACCTTCCCGTGGTCAACCCGTTCGCAGGGAACCGGCCATTTCAGTTCACCTACGAGCAATTCCACTACGCGTTCTGCAACACGCTCTCGCTCGAGGAGAGCAAGCCCATCTACGACGCGCTCGTCGTGCCCGAGAGCCGAGGCGTGGCGCGCGGACCCGCGGGCAAGGACGGCGTCCTCGACTTCGCGAAGCCGCACGCGCCGCTATTGCTGATCGGCGGCGAGCAGGACCACATCGTGCCGTGGTCACTCAACGAGAAGAACTTCAAGGCCTACACGGACCCGAACAGCGTCCGCGAGTTCAAGCTGTTCCCGGGGCGCGACCACTTCTTGTGTGGCGCACAGGGTTGGGAGGAGATCGCCGAGTTCGTCGATGCGTGGCTGGGGAGGGTTGTCGTACGGGAGGGCTGATAAGGCCGGTCAGTCGGCGCGTCGCGGCACGTGCCCGATGAGCTGATCGATGGCCCACATGACGGCGACGGGGTTGGGCTTGGGCGACATCGGATCGATGGCGCCGAGCGTCTTGAAGAACGTCTCGTGTCCAGCGACCGGACTGACCGCGATGCCCTTGGTCGACATGGCGCGGGTGATGAGCCCGCGCTCCGCGGCGATGACGACGACGATCTCGGCGATGGCCATGAGCGGGAGGTAGAGCCCCGGTGGCAGGCCCTTCGGCGACGCGAAGCGGCTGATGGTGCCAGGCTCCCAGCTGGGGGGCTGGCTGGCGCTGCCCTTGGGCAGCCAGACGACGCCGAAGAAGACCTCCTCGAACTCCGGTTTCGCCGAAGGCTTCGGCGCTGCGTCGATGAAGGAGCGCACGGGCGGCTTCAGGCGCGGGCCGTTGATGAGCGACCGGACGAACTGCCCTTGCGCGACGAGGCGCTCGAGCGCGACGACCTCGCGCCAGAGGGCGCGCGAGGCCGCGGCGTCTTCGCTCGGCTGAACCATTGGCCGCCCAACATTGGGTCCCATCTCGGCCCGCTTGGCGTCGCGCTCCGCCGCCTCCACCGCCGCGACCCCGGCGAGATAGACGTCCACGTCCTCCACCGGCTCGGCCTCCTCGATGCGCGTCACGAGCTCGGGCCAGCCCGCGACGACCCGCGACGCGAGGCGGGTGAAGTGATGCAGGATGCTCTCGCCGTGCGGCGTGACCCGAAACGAGTCGAGCGGGGCCTTTGGGCGCGCGATGCGGACGAGCCCCTTCGACTGCGCAACCGCCAGCGCGGTGGCGGCGAGGGCGTCGAAGCCGACGCCATCGGGCAGCCCCTCGAACGCCGCCGAGGTGCGCGCCGCGGTGACGAGGCGCTCCCAGCGTGCGAGGACCTCGGGGCTGAGCCGGGTTGCTGACGTGTTCAGGGACATGGGGACCTCCGCCGAGAGAGAAACAACACCGGGTCGGGGGCTGTCAACCAAGCCCGCCGCCGGGTTGCCCGCCCGCTAGCGAGAGACTAGCGTCCGCGGCGAAGGGTCATTGGGCGCGCCGCGCTGGAGCACTATGCAGGCATTCGTCACGGGTGGATCGGGCTTCTTGGGCCGCAACGTCATCGAGGTTCTGCGCGCGCGGGGCGACACCGTGCAGGCGTTGGCGCGTTCGGACGGGGCCGCGGCAGCCGTGGCACGGCTTGGCGCAAACGCCGTGCGTGGCGACCTCGGCGATGTCTCCGCGATGGCGCACGGGCTCGCAGGATGCGACGTGGTCTTTCATTGCGCCGCAGACACGGCGCAGTTCGGGGACCGCGCCAAGGTCGAGGCCGTGAACGTCGGCGGCACGGTGAACGTGCTGACCGCGGCCAGGCAGGCCGGTGTCGGACGATTCGTGCACGTCTCGACGGAGGCCGTCTTGCTGGGGGGCCCACCGATTGTGCGCGCCGATGAAACCTGGCCACGCCCCAAGCGCCCCCTCGGGCTCTACGCGCTCACCAAGGGCTTGGCGGAGGAGCGGGTGCTCGCCGCAAACGCGCCGGAGCTCGCCACGATGATCGTCCGCCCGCGCTTCATCTGGGGGCCGAACGACACGTCGCTGCTGCCGGTCCTCATCGACGCGGTCAAGGCGGGCTCGTTCCGCTGGATCGGCGGCGGGCGCCACCTCACCTCGAGCTGCCACGTGCGAAACGCGGTTCACGGCATGATCCTCGCGGCCGAACGCGGGAGAGGTGGCGAGATCTACTTCCTGACCGACGGTGAGGACGTCGAGCTGCGCGGCTTGATCTCGGCGCTGCTCGAGGCCTCGGGGGTCACGCCACCGGAGCGCGACGTGCCGTTCTGGATCGCGCGCGCGGCCGCCTGGACCGCGGAGCTCGCGTGGAGGCTGCTCGGGCGAGCCGGCGAACCGCCGGTGACGCGCTCGGCGGTGCGACTGATCGGGCAGGAGGTGACCGTGAGCGACGCCAAGGCGCGGAGAGAGCTGGGCTACGCCCCCATCCTGTCGCGCGATCAGGGCCTGGCCGAGTTGCGGCAAGCCACAGCGCGCGCATGAACGGCCGCTGGGCTCCGACCGTCGTGCGTTAGACTCCGACGTCCGTGCCTTAGACTCCGGCGTCCGTTCCTTAGACTCCGGCGTCCGTGCCTTAGACTCCGGCGTCCGTGCCTTAGACTCCGGCGTCCGTGCCTTAGACTCCGGCGTCCGTGCCTTAGACTCCGGTGCCCGTGCTTTAGACTCCGGTGCCCGTGCCTTAGACTCCGGTGCCCGTGCCTTAGACTCCGGTGCACGTGCCTTAGACTCCGGTGCACGCACGCTGCGTCGATGCGCTCAGCTCGGCTTCAGCGCCTCGGCGAGCTCCTTGGCGACGGCCGCGGTCGGCTGCTTGCGGGCCACGCGGCGCACGGCGGTCTTGATGCGCGCGACCGTGCCCCGCAGCGACTTGACCGTCGCATTGCGCTCGACGACCGCGGCCGACGCGACGCCGAGCACGCCACCCTGGGCCCCGTTGACGGCCTTCAGCTTCTCGAGGTTGGCCGCAAGGGCCGCCAGCGCCTCAGCGTCGACGCCCGCGGGGGTGAGCCAGGCCTCGTTCTCCTTGGCGGCGCTGAGCATCAGGTCGGCGTTGGTCAGGATGCCACCGAGCGCGCCGTCGAGGCGCACGCCGACGCGAAACCGCTTGAGCAGCGCCTTGTCCGACGCCCGCTCCTGCTTCGCCGCCTCTCGGAGGTCGGTCAGCCCCGTGACGACCGCGTTGAGCAGCTCGTTCTCGACCTGCGTGAGCCCCGGGGCCACGAGCCGTCGCGCAGCGGCGCTGTTCGCGGTCGCGCCGAGCTTGGCGAGGTCCGACTTGAACGCCGCCAGATGCGAGGCCTTGAAGCCGACCTTGTCGAGGTCCTTGGCCCACTTGGTCGCGAACGTGACGAGGCGCCCACCCTGGGCGATCCGCGTCTGGATGGCCCGCGGGATCGGCTCGCGCGTCACCGCGCGCGGGCGCTTGGGAGCGGTCGGGGGCGAGGTCGGGGGTACGTCAGGCATGAGCAGGGCTCCAACAATCGGTGCCCGGGGGCTCCCACGACGGACACCGCGTCCGGTGGGTATCGGGCGTCAAGAACAGGAGGCCAGCGTATTCAGCGCGGGCAAGCGCGCAAGAGGTTTGGTGCGTTTTTTTTCTCGTGGCTCGCGCGCACCCGCTCAAGGCCCACGTCGAGTCAGGCAGCCCAAACCCGAGCAAGACTTTCGAGCTTCGAGCGCCCAAGGGGGCGTTCAGCCCTGGGTACGGGCCAGGTCAGCGACTGGAAGCCGCACTGACTTGACGTCGGCTTGACACCGTGGACACGTCGCTGTACAAGGATGGCCTCGCAGCAATGGAGGATACCGTGATGGGTAACGATTCCACGTTCTACGAAAGATTGAAAGAGGAGCGCGCAAGGGCCGGCCAGCCGGAATCGACGGAGCTCGAAACCGTGGTTCGTGAGACGCTTGCCTGCCTGAGTTCGAGCACGACCGATGCGCGCAAGCCGGGGATGCTGCTCGGGAAGATCCAGTCGGGAAAGACGCGCGCGTTTCTGGGAATCATGGCTGCCGCGTTTGACGACGGCTACGACGTCGCTGTGGTGCTCACGAAGGGAACGCGGACGCTTGCTCAACAGACGGTGAGTCGCATCGCCAGGGAGTTCAAGGCCTTTCGCGAGTCCGAGGAGCTGGACGTCTACGACATCATGAGCGTCCCCTCCCTCAATGGATATGAGCTGGAGCACCAGAAGCTCGTCATCGTTGCCAAGAAGGAGTCCAACAACATGAAGCGGCTCCTCAAGCTCTTTGCGGAGGACTACCCAACGCTCCTCGAAAAGCGTGTGCTTATCGTCGATGACGAGGCGGACTTCGCCAGTATCCGCTTCACGAAGGTGAAGGACTCGGAGGACATTGAGCCGGGCCGGATCTCTGATCGAATCGACGAACTGCGTCGGGCGATCGGCCGCCGAGGAAGGGCTTCCGTACTCCAGGTGACGGCCACGCCCTACAGCCTGTATCTGCAGCCCGATGAGTACGAGCAGGTCGATGGCGAGTTCGTCTACGAACCGAAGCGCCCGGCGTTTACCCGGCTGGTTCCGGTCCACGGTGCCTACGTCGGCGGCGATCACTACTTCGGTGAACACGACACATCCCGGCCCGAGTACTACCTATGGCACCCCGTTGACGAGCAGGAACTCGACCGTCTCCGTTCAGAGGATCGGCGTCGAATAAAGAGGGACCAAGCCCTGACGTCGCCGAACGTCGCCGCACTGCGCCACGCAGTCATCTCATTCGTCACCGGCGCATGCATTCGCCGGCTTCAGCAATCAGCACGCAAGGAGCCCCCAAAGAAGTACTCGATGGTTCTGCACGTCGAGACCTCGCGAAAGGCACATGCGTGGCAGAACAAGGTGGCGCGAGAGATCGTAGTGGCCATGCGCGATGCCGCGGTCGCGAGCGAGCCGGTGTTCGACGAGCTGGTCGGCAGGGCGATTGACGACTTGCGACGCTCGGTCGAGGCCGAAGCGCTCTCGATGCCAGATCCGACCGCCTTGCTGAGCGCGGTTCGCGATGCGTTTACAAAAGACGCAGTCGTTGCTGAGTCGGTCAACTCGGATCGCGATGTCGAAGCCCTGCTGGACGAGAACGCCGAGCTGAGGCTGCGCCCGTTCTGCAACATCTTCATCGGCGGCCAGATCCTCGATCGCGGGATCACGGTGCCGAATCTCATCGGCTTCTACTACGGCCGCTCGCCGCGCAAGATGCAGCAGGATACGGTGTTGCAGCATGCGCGCATGTACGGCACACGGCCAAGACCCGACCTCGCTGTCACTCGGTTCTACACAAGCCCGGCGCTGTTCCAGGCCCTGAAGCGTGTCCATGAGTTCGATTCGGCTCTCCGTCATGCCTTTGAGACCAACGCCCACGACCGTGGAGTGGCGTTCGTGCACAAGGAGCCAGGTGGCCGCGTCATCCCATGCGCGCCGTCCAAGGTACTCGCATCGAATATCGTCGCTCTGCGGCCGGGTCGCTCTCACCTGCCCATCGGGTTCCAAACCAAACCGAAGTCCTCCATCCGGGCCACGATTCTGAAGATCGACCGACTCGTGCCTGAACTGGCTCTTGGCGCACCGAGGGTGGCGGTCAAGATCTCCACATCGGTCGCTTTCGAGATCCTCGGGCACGTGGAGGAGACGCTTGAATTCGAGACCGGTTATGACTTCGACTGGAAGGCCTGTGGCGCCGCGCTCGAGTACTTTGCTCGCACCGCGGCCCCTCCGGCCGAGCGCGATGCATGCTGGCTGGTGGCAGACACTGGGCGCCGAATGAGCCGTGTTCGAGCGGACGGCGAGCGATACTCGGACGCCCCGGACGGTCCCGGCGACCGCAAGCTCGTCGCCGAGATCGACGACGGGCTCCCTAGGCTTGTCTTGCTTCGGCAGGATGGGCTCGAGGAGGACGGCTGGCGTGGTCACCCGTTCTGGTGGCCCGTCCTCTATGCGCCTGCCTCCGCGAAGCCTGCCATCTTCGCCTCGACGGTTCGGCCTGACGACGATCATGACGTGCCGGACGACGACGACGACTAGCAACCGCAATTCGGTCGATCCGCCACCGGTGCGGCGAAGCCCGCCCTGAGCGGACACGGGGCGTGAGTTGGCGGCGCCGTGCGATTTGGCACCAGGCGCGGTTCGATGTACGGTCCGCGCCATGTCGAAGAAGCCGCCAGCGCCGCCGTCCGAGCCCCGCGCGTACCGCCACGACGATGCGACGAGCCCGGGACGGCCCGAGGTCGGGACGCAGGCCGAGTTCAAGAAACGGAAGGCCCCCCGCCGCTATCGGTACGACTCGTCACTGTCGCCGGCGCTCGAGTGGGACCAGGGCAGCGCGCGCGAGGCGGGCGAGGCGCTCTTGCGGCGCATCGAAGAAGCCACCACGCTCGAGGACGCGAAGGCCGCGGCGGCCGAGCTTCGGGCGATGTCGCGGCCGTTCCTCGACTGGGCCGGCAAGGCCGAGCGCGGTGCGTTCGACGTGCCGACGCTGCCGCTCTTTGTCCACGAGCGCCTCTCGACGAAGGCCATCCTGGAGACGCTGACAGGCCACCAGCAGAAGCCCCGCCAGTCGACGATGTTCGACCTATTCGCTGAGACCGACCGGCCCCTCTTCGACCGCCTGGTCCGACCCTACGAGCACCAGGAGCCATGGGTCAATCGGTTGATCCTGGGCGACTCCCTCGTCGTCATGAGCTCGCTCCTCGAGTACGAGGGGCTCGGCGGCAAGGTGCAGATGATCTACATGGATCCGCCCTATGGCGTGAAGTTCGGCTCGAACTTCCAGCCGTTCGTGCGCAAGCGCGACGTCGCACACGGCGACGACGCGGACCTCACGCGCGAGCCCGAGATGGTGCAGGCCTATCGCGACACCTGGGAGCTCGGACTGCACAGCTACCTGACCTACCTGCGCGACCGTCTGCGCGTCGCACGCGAGCTACTCACCGAGAGCGGCAGCTGCTTCGTGCAGATCTCCGACGAGAACGTGCACCACGTCCGCGAGCTGATGGACGAGGTGTTCGGGGCGGAAAACTTCATGTCGGTTATATCCTTTCGAAAGAAGACAATGCCGCTCGGGGCAAAGCACCTGGAGGCCGTCGGTGACTTCCTCGTGTGGTACGCGAAGGACATAGCGAGGGCGACGTATTCGCGCCTTTACGTTGAGCAGAACTTCGAAGGAGACCCGCATTGGAATTTCGCTGAACTAGCCGACGGCACTCGCCGGCAGATGACAAAGGCGGAGATCAACAATCACGCCTTGCTTCCGGAGGGCGCGGTTCCGCTGCAGCTCATCCACCTGTACCCGGTTGGAGTAAATCGAAATGGGATCTTCACGTTTCCGTTTCGGGGGGCGCCCTACGATCCGCCTGCAGGCAACAGCTGGTTTACGAACCCGACCGGAATGCAGCGTTTGGCCGATGCCAATCGAATCGAGCCGTACGAGGACGGCAGGACGCTTCGCTACGTGTTGAAAGCGACCGATTGCCCGGTGTCGCAGCTGACCAATCTGTGGTCCGACACGTCTGCACCCCGCGACAAGGTGTACGCGGTTCAAACGGACGCAAAGGTTGTCCAGCGCTGCATGTTGATGACAACTCGCCCGGGCGACCTGGTCCTCGATCCAACATGTGGCGGGGGGACGACGGCCCTGGCAGCGGAGCGCTGGGGACGGCGATGGATCGCAATCGACGTGAGCCGGGTTCCTTTGGCGGTAGTTCGCCAGCGGCTGCTAACAGCCACATTTCCGTGGTTTCGACTAGTTGACGAAGCGCGGGGGCCCCGAGGCGGATTTGTGTACCGCGAGAAGTACGACTCGAAGAGCCGTCCGAGCGGCGGCGTCGTTCGCATCGTTAGTCGCGGAACGTTCTCCGGGGACGAGCAGCCGAGGGAAGTGGTCCTCGTCGACCGGCCGGAGGAGAACGACAAGGTCACGCGCATCTGCGGTCCGTTCGTCGTGGAAGCCACCATGCCCACGCCGGCCGAGTGGGAGACGCAGACACCGCCCATCGACGAGGCGCCGACCGACCTCCGGGCGCGCATGCTGGAGGTGCTCAAGCGCTCGCCGGTGCTGCGCCTCGACGGCAACCGCACCGTGACCTTCCAGACGGTCCGTGCCCCAGCGAAGTCGCTCGTGCTCTCGGCCGAGGCGCTCGCGCCCGCGGCGGACGGGACGCCGCAGCCGGTCGCCTTCGTCTTTGGCCCAGAGAACGGTCCCGTGACCGAGAAGCTCGTCTACGAGGCGGCAAAGGAAGCCCACGCCAAGAGCTACGGGCACCTCTACGTCATCGGCTTCGCCATCCAACCGAACGCGCGCGCCTACGTCGACCAGTGCGAGGCGGCGTCCAGCATCGCGGCGACCTATGTGCAGGCGACGCCCGACCTGCTCATGGGCGACCTCCTGAAGAGCCTTCGGTCCTCGCAGGTCTTCTCGGTCTGCGGCCTGCCCGACGTCACGGTCGGAAAGCTCGGCGACGGCCGGTTCCAGGTGACCGTGAAGGGCCTCGACGTCTTCGACCCGGTGACCATGGAGGTCTCGAGCCGCGACGGGAGCGACGTCCCAGCGTGGTTCCTCGACACAGACTACAACGGCCTGTGCTTTCACGTCTGCCAGGCGTTCTTCCCGCGCACCTCCGCCTGGGAGAGCCTCGCCAAGGCCCTGAAGACGACCTATGAGCCGAGTGTCTGGGAGCACCTGCGGGGCACCACGAGCGCGCCGTTCGGGGCCGGCGAGCACAAGGCGATCGCTGTGAAGGTCATCGACGACCGTGGCAACGAGCTGCTCGTCACGCGGAGCCTTCCGTGAGCGAGCGCCTGACCCGGCTCCGTATTGCGGGCTATCGATCGCTCCGGGACGTGACGGTCGAGCTCGGGCCGCTGAACGTACTCATCGGCGCGAACGGTGCGGGAAAGAGCAACGTCATCTCGTTCTTCAAGCTCCTGAACGAGATGATGGCGGGTCGGCTGCAGCAGCACATCGGTATCTCGGGCCGGGCTCAGTCGCTCCTGCACTTTGGTCCGAAGCACACGTCATGTCTCGAGGCCGTGCTCGACCTTGAAACGGACGCCGGCGCTCGGATCTCGCACACCATGCGATTGAGCCCGGGCGATGGCGACACGTTGGCGTTCACGCAGGAGATCCTGAGTGGAGGCGCCAATGGTCCTGCTCCGACTCTGCCCGTGGACCTCGGCCAAGGCCACGGGGAGACGCGCCTCCGTGCCACGGCCGACGCCGGAAACGAACCGGCGCGTTCGGTGCGACGCCTCCTCGACGCGTGCCACGTCTATCACTTCCACGATACCTCCCAGCTCGCCGCGCCCAGGCGCGCCGCCTACCTTCAAGACAATCACGTGCTTCGACATGACGCGGGAAACCTTGCTTCGATGCTGTTCGCCTACCGAGCGCGGAGCCCGGTCGTCTACCGCCGCATCGTGTCGACGCTCCGTCAGGTCATGGTCGAGTTCGACGACTTTGTCTTGGATCCCGGTGGCGTCAACCCGAACGAGATTTTTCTAAACTGGCGAGCGAAAGGCCAAGACTACGTCTTCGGGCCACATCAGCTCTCGGACGGGAGCCTCAGAGCGATGGCGCTCATGACCTTGCTGCTCCAGCCCGAGGCCGAGCAGCCGGCGCTGATGGTCCTCGACGAGCCCGAGCTCGGCCTGCATCCGTATGCGCTCGCGATCGTCGCCGGCCTCGTGCAAGCCGCCGCCGTCGGGTCGCAGGTTATCGTCGCGACGCAGTCACCGGCATTCGTCGATCACTTTCGCGCGTCGGAGGTCCTTGTCGTGGACTCACAGGCGCACGCGTCGAGGCTCCGACGCCTGGACGACGCCGAGCTCGCTGGCTGGCTCGAGGACTACTCGCTCGGAGAGCTGTGGGAACGCAACGTGTTCGGCGCAGGCCCAATGCCGTGAGGCAGCTCATCGCCTTCTGTGAGGGGCCGACGGAGCAGGAGTTTTGCGCCCGCGTCCTGCAGCCGCACTTGTTTCCGGCCGGTGACGGCATCATCCAACCCCTTCCAATTGGCGCCAAGGGACCTCGCCACGTCTTCGGCTTGGGGCGCCGAAGCTACGGCTCGATGCGACGCTTCATCATGGACACGATCAAGCATCGCGACCGGCGGGAGGTCACCTTCACGACCCTTCTCGACGTCTACGCGCTGCCGGGTGACTTTCCGGGAAAGGCAGCTCTCCCGCGACGGCGGTCTGGTACGAAGCCCGACGTTCGCGCGCTCGAAACGGCGTTCGGCGGCGACGTCGCTCATCCGCGCTTCGTCCCGAACCTGATGCTCCACGAGTTCGAGACCCTGCTGTTCGCGGATCCACGGGCCTTCAGTGTGGCGTTTCCAGACTGCGAGGCGGCAATCGGCCAGCTCGAGGCGATTGCGGCGTCGTTTCCAAACGTCGAGCACATCGACGACGGACCAAGCACGGCGCCGTCAAAGCGAATCATCGCCCTGCTGCCACGGTACGAGGGCCGCAAGGCGTCGGCGGGTCCGGCCATCGCTGAACGCATCGGTCTCCGGACGATCCGCGCCAAGTGTCCGCACTTCGATGCGTGGCTCACGCGGCTCGAGACCCTGCTGGGAACCGGGAGCGCACGATGAGCGACTTTCAGGCCGTCGCCGAGCCCATCCTGAACGGCCCGTTCGCCGTCCCAGCGCTGCACTGGCACATCGAGAAGGGAGCGACGCCCGAGAAGCGCGCCGGCCGACGCGCGTCGGTGTACCACGTGGCCGACGCGACTGGAGAGGGCACGCGGGCGGTCGAGCTGACGCTCGTCAACCAGCTGCGAGAGCGGGTGACTGCGTGGTCCGCACAGGGTCATCCCGGGGTGACCGGAACGACGCTCGAGCTGCTCCAATACTGGGCCCGGGAGGACCGCCAGCGCCCACTGTTCTTCGCGCAACGGGAGGCGGCTGAGACCGTCATCTTCTTGACCGAGGCGCGCGCCGACTTCCTCCAGGGCATGACGGTGCCGCAGGACGCGGGCGGCGACTGGGAGCGGCGGGCGTGCAAGATGGCGACGGGCTCTGGGAAGACGACCGTGATGGGGATGCTGGCGGCCTGGCAGATCCTCAACAAGTCGAACGATCGGCGCGACAAGCGGTTCTCGGACCTCGTGCTGGTGGTCTGCCCGAACGTCACCATCCGCGACCGCCTGCGGGAGCTCGATCCGCAGCTCGGCGAGGCGAGCCTCTACCGAACGCGCGACCTCGTGCCGTCTCACCTCATGCCGTCGCTGCTCCAAGGACGCGTCCTGGTGGCGAACTGGCATGCGTTCCAGCCGCGCACGGCCAACGCCGGGGGACAGACGGCCAAGGTGCTCCGGACGGGGGTGCGGAAGCTCGTGAGGGAGACGGTCCGGATCGGGCCCAAGGCGACGACCGCCCGCGGCAGTCGGTACGTGACGCGCGAGATGTACATCGCGCAGGTCGCTGCTGGCGAGCTCTCGGTGCTCGAAGAGACCGTGGGCGCCGACGGTCAGGTCGAGAAAGCAGTCGTCGAGTCGGAGCGGTGGGTCGAGAGCGACGCCTCGCTCATCCGCCGCGTGCTGCAGGGGAGCACGAAGCGGAGCCTCCTCGTGTTGAACGACGAGGCGCACCACGCCTATCGCGTGGTCGCTGACACCGAACCGGAGGACGTGCAGGGGTCGCTCTTCGAGGCCGAGGAGGACGAGGCCGAGCTCATCGAGGAAGTGCGCGTCTGGATTGATGGACTCGATGCCGTCCATCGCACGCGGCGAATCAACCTGGCGGTCGACTTCTCGGCAACGCCCTACTTCCTGACGGCCGCCGGGAAGCACGCGGGCGAGCCTTTCCCGTGGATCGTGTCGGACTTCGGCCTCGTCGATGCGATCGAGGCCGGGCTGGTCAAGGTGCCGCAGCTCGCCTTGCGCGACACCACGGGAGAAGAGAAGAGCGTCTACTTCAACCTGTGGCGCTGGATCATGAGCCGGCTCGACTCGAAGGAGCGCGGCGGGAAGCGCGCGAGCCCGAAGCCCGAGGCCATCCTGAAGTGGGCGCACTCGCCGCTGGTGCAGCTCGCGAACGAATGGGAGCGCGATTTCCTCGCGTGGGACGGCACCTCCAGCGATGAGCGCCCCCCAGTCTTCATCGTGGTTTGCAAGAACACGTCGCTCGCGAAGCTGGTCCACGAGTGGCTGTCAGACGATCGAGCAGCGCCCGAGGTCCCGGGCATCCCGCGGTGCCAGATCGAGGCGTTTCGCAACGATGCGTCACTGCCCGAGGGCCAGGTCACCATTCGCGTCGACTCGAAGGTGGTTCACGAGACCGACGGCGGCGTCGAAGGCTCCGGCTCGAAGGCCGACGAGGCGCGGTGGATGCGCTACACGCTGGACACGGTTGGACGCGCCGGCTGGCAACGTAACAGTGATGGGATGCAGCTCGTGCCCGCCGAGTTTGCCGAGCTGGCGACCAAACTCGGGCGCCCCTTGCACCCGCCTGGCCGCTCGGTCCGCTGCATCGTCTCGGTGGGCATGCTCACGGAGGGCTGGGACTGCAACACCGTCTCGCACGTCGTGGGGCTCCGGCCGTTCATGTCCCAGCTCCTGTGCGAGCAGGTCGTGGGCCGCGGCCTGCGACGACGCATCTATGAGGTGCGCGACGACGGGTTGCTCGAGGAAGAGGTCGCGTGGGTGCTCGGCGTACCGTTCGAGATCATCCCGTTCAAGGCGACCACGGGGCCATCAACACCGCCGCCAAAAAAGCATCACGTCCGTGCCCTTCCGTCGCGCTCTGCGCTCGAGATTCGGTTTCCGCGCGTTGAGGGCTACACGCAGGCGGTGCGGAGTCGGCTCACCTTGGACTTCGGCTCGGTGGCGAAGCTGTCGCTCGACCCGACGCAGATCCCGACGCACGTCGACATGAAGGCAGGCCTCCCCGACAACCAGGGACGCATGACCTTGAGCGGTCCGGGCGACATCCACCGGATTGATGTCAAGGAGCAGCTGCGAGGCGTCCGACTCCAAACCGTCGCGTTCGATCTCGCACGAGCGTTGACGCGCCACTATGCCCGGCAGCAGTCGTGTGAGGTGCCGGTACATGCGCTGTTCCCGCAGATCGCAGCGCTCGTCATGCGCTACCTGAGCGAGAAGGTCGTGCCCCTCGCCCCAGCAACGCCGGAGATGGTGTCCTTCTCGCCGTACTACGGCATGGTCATCGAGAACATGCTGGAGCGGCTGGGACCCGACACAGCGGCGGGCGAAGCCCCGGAGGTGCCCCGCTACGAGGCGCGCCGCAGGCCGGGCTCGACGGCAGACGTAGACTTCCAAACGTCGAAGGACGTGCGGGAGGTGACTCGGAGCCATGTGAACTTCGTCGTGGCCGACACGAAGCGATGGGAGCAGTCGGCCGCCTACGCGATCGACACGCATCCGGCGGTCGTCGCCTTTGTCAAGAACGCAGGCCTCGGCTTCACGATCCCCTACCTGTTCGCGGGCTTCACGCACGACTACGAGCCGGACGTCCTCATCTGCCTGGCCTCGGGCCAGACACTCGTCCTGGAGACCAAAGGCTTCGACCCGCTCGCCGAGAACAAACGCGTCGCTGCGGAGCGCTGGGCCGCAGCCGTCACGGCGGAGGGCTCGTACGGCACCTGGACCTACCGGATGGCGCGATCGGTCGCGGAGGTGACCGAAGTGCTCGACTCGCTCGCCTCGTGATCGCTGTCGTGGCCACCCAGACGCCAGCCTCGACCGCCGCCGCCACAGACGCCGTGCCGCACCGCCGCCGCAAGAGACGCCCCGTCACACCGCCGCCACCCCAGACGCCCGGCCAAACCGCCGCCGCCACAGACGCCCTGTCACACCGCCGCCGCACCAACGCCGAAAGGACGCCTAGCACTCGCCGATCGGTCGTCACCTGCAAGCCCGTTCGCGCCGGGACGACCCCGGTTGGGGCCGAACCCCGCAGCGCGAAGCGCGAGGACCGGCCCC
>SXOX01000320.1 GCA_005776585.1 Pseudomonadota bacterium
GCCGACCAGCCCGAGTGAGCGGCCGCGGTGCACCGACAGCTCGAGGCCCGAGACAGCCTCGGCCCAGCCGCCGTCGGGGCGCTCGACGGCGATGCGGAGCCCTTCGACCTGAAGGAGCGGCGTCGCGACGGCGCGATCGGTCGAGGGCAGTGGAGCCGAGAACATCGGGCGATTCTGCCGCTGCCTCGGGCCGCGGGCAACGTGACTTGACCTCGCGCGGGCGCGGGCGTACTGGGGCGCCATGGACACGACCCTCACTCGGACCTACGTCGAGCGCCGCTGGTCTCCCGACACCGCCGGCAGCCTCTATGCCACGCTCTGTGACTACATCCGGATTCCCGCGCAGAGCCCACATTTCGACGCGGAGTGGCAGAAGAACGGCTACCTCGACGCGGCCGTCGCGCTCGCCCATGACTGGGTCCGCTCGCGGAACCTCCCGGACACGCACCTGGAGGTCCTGCGCCTGCCCGGTCGCACGCCGGTCCTCTTCCTCGAGGTCGCCGCCACACGCCCGAACGCGCCGACCGTGCTGCTCTACGGCCATCTGGACAAGCAGCCGCCGTTCGAAGGGTGGCGACCCGAGCTCGGCCCGTGGACCCCGGTCCTCCAGGACGGTCGCCTCTACGGTCGCGGTGGCGCAGACGACGGCTACGCGGTGTTCTCGGCCGTCACGGCCATCGAGGTGCTCAAGCAGCAGCACGTGCCGCACGCCCGCTTCGTGGTGCTCATCGAGGCTAGCGAGGAGTCGGGCTCGCCGGATCTCCCCTTCTATATGTCGGCGTTTGCCGAACGGATTGGCACGCCGAGCTTCGTCGTCGGCCTGGACTCGGGCTGCGGAGACTACGACCGCGTTTGGTTCACCACGTCATTGCGCGGCATCGCGGCAGGTCAGCTCACGGTCAACGTCCTCCGCGAGGGCGTCCATTCGGGCGACGCGGGCGGCATCGTCCCGTCCAGCTTCCGCATCGCGCGCCACCTGCTCAATCGCCTGGAGGACAGCGCGACAGGCCGCATCCTGCCGGACGCGTTCCACGTCCAGGTCCCCGAGGAGCGCCTCGCGCAGGCCCGCGGCACGGCCGAGGTGCTCGAAGACGCGGTCTACTCCAAATTCCCGCTGATCGAGGGCATGTCGCCGGTCGAGAGCGATCTCGCCGAGCTCATCTTGAATCGCACGTGGCGCCCAGCACTCGCGACAACCGGGGCCAGCGGCCTGCCTGCGCTCGAGCGCGCCGGCAACGTCATGCGCCCCGAGACGGCCCTGAAGCTGTCGCTGCGCATCCCTCCCACCCTCGACGGCGAGGCCGCCACCGCCGCGCTCAAGGCGCTCCTGGAGGCCGACCCGCCGTACGGCGCTAAGGTCCGATTCACGTCGGATCAGGCCGCGAACGGCTGGTCCGCTCCGGCCACGGCGCCTTGGCTCGCGAGCGCGGTCGACACGACATCGCGCGCGGTTTACGGCAACGCCCCCTGCGCACTGGGCGAGGGCGGCACCATCCCGTTCATGGCCCTGCTCGGCGCGCAGTTCCCCGCCGCGCAGTTTCTGATCACGGGCGTGCTGGGCCCGTCCTCCAACGCCCACGGGCCCAACGAGTTCCTGCACCTGCCCTGCGCGGCCCGGCTCACGAGCTGCGTCGCGCACATCCTCGCAGCCGTTCCGTAGGGGCGTGACGGCGCCTCCCGATCGCGCCCTCGATCGACGCCTGGGACGAGCGACGGTGCTGCTGGCGAGCAGCGTCCTGCTCTCCCGAGTACTTGGCTATGCGCGCGACGCGCTGGTGGCCGCCCGCTTCGGCGCCGGGCGCGACACCGACGTCTACTACGCCGCCTTTACGCTCCCCGACCTGATGAGCTACCTGCTCGCGGGCGGCGCGCTCTCCCTGACGTTTCTTCCGCTGTTCACGCGGCGGTACGCCGAGGAGCCCGAGCGCGCGTGGCGCACCCTCGGCGTCATCGCGACGACCATGGGGCTCGTGGTCTCTCTCGCCATCGCGCTGACGTGGGTGCTGGCTCCATGGATCGTCCCGTGGGCCTTCCCAGGCTTCGACGCAGTCGCCTGCGCCGAGACGGTCCGCCTCACCCGCATCGTGCTGCCGGCTCAGCTCGCGTTCTACCTCGGCGGCCTCGCGAGCGCCGCCGTGCTGTCGCGCGAGCGCTTCCTTGCCGTCGCGTTGGCGCCGCTGGTCTACAACGTGCTCATCATCGCGGGCGGCCTGGCGCTCGGCGGCGTGCTCGGCATCGCTGGATTCTCCGTCGGGGCGCTCGTTGGCGCGTTCGTCGGCCCCTTTGGGCTGGTTCTGCTCGCCGCGCGGCGCGGTGGACTCCGGCTCTACCCCAGGCTCTCGTTCCGTGACGCAGACCTGCGCCAGTTCGTGGTGCGCTCGTTCCCGGTGATGCTCGGCGTCTCGCTCATCACGGTCGACGAGTGGCTCTGCCGGTACTTCGCCTCCGGGCTCGCGGAGGGCACCATCACGTGGCTCCAGAACGCGCGGCGCCTCATGCTCGTCCCCGTGGCGGTGCTCGGGCAGGCCGCCGGGCAAGCCGCCCTGCCCTTCCTGTCGCGCCTCGTGGCCGAGAACCGGCACGACGAGGCCGGCCGCGTGCTCGGACAGTCCATGGCGGTCGTGACGTACGCGACGCTGCTGGCCGGCGCGCTGCTGTGGGCGCTGGCCGTCCCCTCGGTCGCCCTGCTCTACCAGCACGGCGCGTACACGGCGGAGGACGCGGCCGCGACGGCGGCGGCGCTGCGCTGGCTGGCGCTCGGCGTCGCCTTCTGGGCGTTACAGTCGCTCGCCGCGCGCGGCTTCTACGCGACCGAGGACACGTGGACCCCGGTGCTCCTGTCCACCACGGTCACCATCCTGTCCATCCCGATGTATGCGTGGCTCGCGCAGCGCTCGCAGCATGAAGGGCTCGCCCTGGCGACCACGCTCGGCGTCGGCGCGACGGCGCTCGTCACCGCGCTCTTGGTACGTCAACGCCTGCCCATCGCGATCGGCCCGCTCCTGTGGTCCATGTCACGCAGCGCCCTCATTGCGCTGCTCTCGGCGCTCGCGGTCACGGTCATCGATGCGCGACTGGTCACACAGTCACCGCTCCTGCGCCTCGTGGCCGGGACCCTGACCTTCGTCGCCGTGGCCGGACTCGCTTCCTGGCTCGCGAAGGCACCCGAGCTCCGCGCCTTCACGGGCCGGCTCAAGGGCTAGGACCGTGTTGCGGATTGACCGTCACTCGCCGTTGGGCTGCTCACGGGCGCTTCCCGCGCCAACGGCTTCGCGCCGGCAAGACGCAACACGCTCCCTAACTGGGGAACTTCTTGGTCCCTTGGCCGACGACGCGGTCATAGAGCCACATCGGCAGGGTGCGTGCGAGGCGCATCGCGGTGACCATCGGGAACGGGAACGCGATGTGCCGCCGCTTGCTGGCGATGCCCGTCGCGATGAGGTCGGCGGCGCGGTCCACGTCCACCAGAAACGGCATCTTGAAGCGATTGGGTGCCGTCATGGGCGTGGCGACGTAGCCCGGAGACACGATCGTCACGTCGACGCCGCGACTGCGCAGATCGACGCGCGCGCCTTCGAGGAACGCGATGAGCGCGGCCTTCGAGGCGCTGTAGGCCGAGAACTTCGGCAGCCCGCGAAAGCCCGCGATGGACGCGACCCCGACGAGGTGACCCGACTTGCGCTCCACCATCCCAGGCAACGCCGCGAGGAACGTGGCGACGGCCCCCAGGTAGTTGACGCGGGTCAGGCGCTCGAAGTCCTCCCACGACATCTTGTGCACGGACGCGTTGATGGCGATTCCGGCGTTCGCGATGACGAGGTCGAGGCCGCCGAGAGCCGCCTCCGCTTGCTGGACGGTGCGCTGCGCGGCCGCAGGGTCGGAGACGTCGGTCGGGTAGATGCGCACATCGGGGGCGCCGGCGTCACGGCAGAGCCCCGCGACCTCCTGGAGTTCGCTCTCGCGACGGGCGACGAGCGCGAGGGCGTGGCGGTCACGAGCCAAACGAATCGAGAGCGTGCGACCGATACCGGACGAAGCGCCAGTGATGAGCGTGCGAGTCATGGGCGCTTTGACCATGCGCCCGCGCGAGGCGTCAAGGGCGCTTACGCCGCGCGGGCGCGAAGCGCCTCGAGCCGCTCCCGGAGTGCGCGGCGCTCGTCAGCGCGCATGACCTCGTCGACCGGCGCGTCCATGGACTCGCGCGCCTCCTGTGGGCGACGCAGCCCGGTCGCACCGCGGCGTTGCTCGAGGCCGCTTCGTAGCTGCTCGAGGCGCTGCATGAAGCTCGAGGTCGCCGCCGCCTTGGGCTCGTCGTGCGCTGCCTCGGTGCGCAGGTCCATCTCGTCGAGCTCGCAGAGGAGCGACATCCCGTGGTCGGCCATGCCGACGACCAGGGTGCGGCCTGCCACGCGGACGACACCGACCTGAAACTTGCCGCCGCCGAGGCGCGTCGCGGAGATGAGCTCGACGTCGACCTTCGGGCGAGCCGCGGTTGCGCCCACGCCACGGCGCTTCAACCACACCGTCACGCCCGCGAGGAGGAAGAGCACCGCGCCGACCATGACGAAGCCGAGCGTCCCACCCGGGCTCGTGCTGCTGGCGCCTTCGCGCGGTCGCAGCGACTCAGCGAGCGACTTCTTGGTCTCAATGCGCGGAGTCACCTGAGTTGAAGCCGCGACCTCCGGCGGAGGCTTGGCTGCGGCAGGTGCCGTCACCGGCGCAGTCAACGGCGCAGTCACTGGCGCCGCGCGTGGCACCGCGGCCCTCGGCGGCGGCTCGGCGTCGATGGGAGCCGCGAGCCTGTCGAGCAGCGCCGCCGTGTCGTCGGCTTGCGCGAGGCCGCCCCACGTGCAGAGCGTCGCCGTCAGAAGCCATCTCGAGGTGTGTCGTCGCATTGCGCCCTCCATTGCCCGTGAACCCACGAGGCATCCGTGTCTACAGCAGGTTTCCCATGCGCTCCGCTGGAGCGATGATGTCGGTGATCCGTACGCCGAACTTGTCGGCCACGACGACCGCCTCGCCGCGCGCGATGAGGTGGTCGTTGACGCGAATGTCGAGTGGCTCGCCGGCGAGCTTGTCGAGTTCGAGGATCGCGCCCTGGCCCAACGCCAGCAGATCGGCGATGCGAAAGCGGCGACGACCGAGCTCGACGCTGACCTGGAGCCGGACATCCATGAGGAAGCCCAGCGGCCGAATGTCGGGGCTCGCCGGGTTCGCCCCGATGCCGCCACCGGAGCCACCGCCAAACGCACCGTCCAATGAGGGACTGTCGATCATCGCGAACCTCCGGCCCGAGTCGCCTCGGGCTCCATGCGCTCACCGGTGTCAGCCGGTGCACGCGACGTAATCTCCACGCTGTTGTTGCCGTGCATGACCATGGGGTTGCCGAGCAGCTTCGGCGAGCCCTCGACGTAGACCATGAGCGGCGTCGAGGGGTCGGCGTCCAGTCGGACGATGTTCCCCTTCTGCAACGCCATGAGCTCGCGCAGGCTGATGACCGACCGGCCGAGCTCGACGGTCACCTGGACCGTCACGTCGCGGAGCACGGTCGTCAGCGGCAGGAGCCAGCTCGGAGCGCCCTCCCCCGAGTCGTCGAGGATGCCGCTCGTGAGCTTCTTCTCCAGATGACGGACGCTCGCGAGCGGAAAGACGAGGTGCATCTCGCCCGTGCAGCCCGCGGCCTCGAGCGAGAAGACCGTGTCGATCATGACCTCGCCGTCCTCGAAGAGCGCCACCTGCCGGCCCTCGGTCTCGATGCGGAGCGGCTGAAAGCCGAACGGGGCGAGCGCGGACCAGGCGGTCGCGGCCTCGCTCGCGACGAGGCGCGCCACGCGATCCAGGAGACGGCGCTCGACGGTCGTGAGCCCGCGTCGCTTGAGCAGGTCCGAGCCGTTCACCGACGGGTTCGCCGTCGGCAGGCCGCCCAGGAGCATGTCGAAGACGTGGTACATCGTCGTCGGGTCGAGCGTCAGGAACCCGGTGCCACGCACGCCCTGGAGCTCGAGCACCTCGATTGCGGTCGGCGACGGGAGCGCAGTGCGAAACTCGACGAACTTGACGAGCTCGGCCTGCGCCGCGCGCACCGAGACGGGGTGACCGGTCGCCTGAGAGAGCGTATCGGCAATGCTGCGCGCGAGGCGATCGTTGACGAGGTCCAGGGTCGGGAGCTTGCCGCGGCCGACGGTCTTGGCGCCCACGAGGTCGTACTTGATGACGTCCCGGTTCGTCGTCCCCGTCGCGTCGGTCTCGCGGCTGCGGCCCGTGGAGCGAATCTGCTCCATGAGCGCGTCGAGCTCCTCCGGACTGAGGTTCTCGTTGAAGGCAGCCGCCATTGGCTCGTGGATGTTCATGATGCCGCCCCCGATTGCATCCGTGAAAGTGGCGAGCGCGGCGTCCGGCCGACCTGGTGCGTCCCGGTGCCCTGGGGACCTGGAAGCGCCGCGCGTTGCCTGCCAAGCGGTCTCGCCCTGAGATCGCCTGGCCCTACAGGAACCTATTGAACGACAAACTCGGTAAACAACACCGAGCGCACGCCGTCCTTGCGTCCCAGCGCCTCGTTCAGGCGCTTGGCCACCATCTCGCGGATGGCCTCCTTCGTCTCGGAGCCGCGGACCTCGTCGACGGTCAGGCCCGAGAGGTAGGTGATGACGCGATCGCGGACGACCTCCTTGCGCTCCTTGAGCCGCGACTCGAGCTCGTCGCTGGCGAGCTCCGCGGCGAAGGTGACCTTCAGGTAGCGCGTGGACTTCGACTCGTTGAGGTTCACGATGAAGCTGTCCAGTGTCACGAGCTTGCCGAGCGCGGCGCCCGTCTCACCCGCACCCGCGGCGCCATGCGGGCCCTCCGCGGCGTGGGCCTTCTTCTTCAGCATGAAGAACGCGCCGCCGCCGCCCGCGGCCAGAGCGATGACGCCGACCAGCACGACCATCAGGGTGCTGCTCTTCTTCTTTGGCTGAAGCTCAAGATCGAGCCCGTAGTTCTTGTCGCTGGCCATGCCGTCCTCCGTCGCGTACCGACCCGGGAACCATCCGCGAGTCGTGACCAAGGACACTGCGAGCGTCGTGCCAGCACGACTCCCATCGTCACTCGCCGAAGAGATGTTTTATTTCAGTGACTTATGGGCTCAGAGCGGGGCTGGGTGCCCGTCGGGGCGTTGACACCCGCGAATGCCGGCAGCGAGAACGTCAAACGAATGACATCTCGCACGGGGCTCGCGTCGGTGACCTCGACGGGCACCGGAGCCGCGCGGCCATAGCCCATCGCGGACAGGCCGTCGCGGCGGGTGCCGGGCTGTGCCGCGAGGAACTCGGTCACGGTGGCTGCGCGCGTGACGCTGCGCTTCCACGCCAGATCGCGATCGTCTTGCCCGGGGTCCGCGAACGCGTCGACGCGCGCGGAGACGCGGCTGTCCCGCACCTCGGCGGCGATCTCGCGGAGCAGGAGCTCAGCCTCGGGCGTGAGGCGACGTCCGGTCTCGTCGGTGAACATCCGCACTGAGGCGATGCGCACCTCGACGCCGGTGGGGGTCGCCTCGACCACGAACATGCGCCGGTAGGGCTTCGGCTCGGGGGCCGTCTCGGGTGGTGGCCGCTCGTCGTCGCTCTCGCGCGCGCGACGCTCCAGGATCTCCTTGATGTCGCGGACGAGCAGCTCGGGGATGGGAGCCTGGATGGGGACGATGAAGTCGGGCGCCATGCCGGTCTCCGAGGCCTTCGCGAGGGTCCCGAACGCGCCGAAGAACGAGCCGAAGTTGTCCTTGAACTTCTTGTCGTCCATCGACTGCATGGTGAGCATCACGATGAAGAAGCACAGCAGGAGCGACAACAGGTCGCACAGCGACACGAGCCACGAGCCGCCGTGACCTCCTCCGGCGTGTCCGTGCTCCTCCTCCTTGTGCCGCTTCCCCACGCGCAGGACCTCCTAGTAGACCACGACCTCGACGCGTCGATTCGCGGTCGGGTCAGCGTTCGGATCGGTGACGAGGGCGCGGGTGTCGGCCAATCCGACCGCCGTCAATCGCAGTGCTTCGAGCCCGCACGCCTCCTCGAAGTAGCGCACGACGGCCGCGGCGCGCTGGCTCGACAGCAGCCACAGCGCGCGTCGACGCCGGGTCGCGTCGGTGTGGCCCTCGACCTCGACGGGCCGACCGAGCTCGCGAAGGATGGCGGCGAGCTTGTCGAGCAGCGGGAAGACCCGCGGATCGAGCTGATTGGAGCCCGTGCGGAACAGGAAGCGATCGTTGAAGCGGATGCGGCGGTGACCGGAGTCGTCGATGATGACCTTGACGTCGTCTGATTTCCACTCGTCGGCCTCGAGCATCGCCTCGAAGGCCGCGAACAGCGTGACCTCCTTGTTGAGCGAGATGTGCTCGACCGTGGCCACGTACGAGCCACTGGCGTCGACGCCGACGCCCTCGGGCAGGATGCCGAAGGAGCCCAGCAGCGAGCCGATCGCGACGCGGCGGCGATGCGAGTCGCTGGCGGAGAATGCGAGCATCATGATGAAGAAGCAGAGCAACAAGGAGAGCAGATCGGCCAGGGACACGAGCCACATCTCGCTGGCGCCGGGCGGGGGGGGATCGTGTGGCTTGTGCTTCTTGTGACCGTGGGCCACGCCATCGCCATGGGCATGGCCATGCTCCGCGTGGGCGGGCTCATCGTGCGCATGGCCGGAGACCGCGACGACGTGCGGCCGTGCGGCCGGTCCCTCGCTGGTCCTCGCTGTCGCTGCGCTGCTCATCCCGCCCTCCGCCTCCGCCCTTCCGAGCTCGTTGTCGCCTACTTCTCGAACTGGCTGTTGCGCAGCTTCGGCGACAGGTAGCTCATCAGGTGCTGCTCCACGAGGCGCGGATTCGCACCCGCGGCGATCTGCAGGATGCCCTGGAGCTCGACGTTGCGGATGAGCGTCTCCTCGGCCGAGCGCGTCCGGAGCTTGCCGGCGATCGGGTTGGCGATGATGTTGGCGACGAACGCGCCGTAGAAGGTGCCGACGAGCGCGACCGCCATGGCCGGACCGATCTTGGAGGGGTCCTCCATGTGCGACATCATGGCCACGAGGCCGATGAGCGTCCCAAGCAAGCCCAGGGCGGGGGCGAGGTTGGCGAGGTTGCCGAAGACCTCCGCGCCCTTGTCGTGTCGCTTCTTCATGTAGTCGATGTCCGTCTCGAGGATCGCCTCGATGGACGAGGCGTCCTGACCGTCGACGAGCAACTGGAGGCCCTTCTTCAGGAACTCGTCCTTCTCCTGCTCGATGGCTGCCTCCAGCGCCAGGACCCCGTCGCGGCGCGAAATGGAGGCGTAGTGGACGATCCGGCCGATGATGTCCTTGGGGCGCGGCATGCGAACGAACATCGCGTTCGAGGCCGTCTTGAGGGAGCCGATCATCACCTCGATGGGGAAGTTGATGAACAGCGCGCCCGTCGAGCCGAGGATGACGATGCAGAAGGCCGGCAGGTCCATGAAGGGGCCGATGCCGGATTCGTGGATCATGGAGCCGACGATGGCTGCCATGGCCACGACGAAGCCGATGATGGTTGCGATGTCCATGCCGTCCTCCGTCCCGTTGGGCGCGCGTGCCTCACCGGGGGTCGTCCCAGGTGATGCAGCGCCGAGGGCGCCGCGGAGCCCTCCGTACTGGGGCATCGGGTCGGGCGACCGGGAGTTAACGCAAAAGAGCGCGGCGGGCCGCGGCACGCGATGGGGGCGACCGCGCCACGGCACGTGCGAGCACGGCCCCGGGAGAAATCGACGCGAAAAGCCTTGCGGACGGGCCGCGGCGGGTTCATCATCTTCGAATGGACCGGCGGCCGGCCTGTGTGAGGGTTTTTGAACGGTGAGTTGACGTGCGTCTAAAGGGGGCATGCGGACTCTAGTCCTTGCCGTCCTTTTCGTAGCCGTCGCCGGGCCGGCCGCCGCCAAGCGTTGCGAGGATCCGTCGCGCGCTGCCAAATCTGCCATGTGTTTGGACCTCGAGCGCGCCCCGCGCGCCGATCGCTTCGACGAGAAGGCCTCGCGTGCGGTGCTCGTTTGGGAGCGCGTCTCGCGCAACGTCGTTGCTCTGACGGGCCGCCCCGTGGCCTTGGCCGTCCTCGGCCCCACCGCGCGCATCGGACGCGGCCTCACGGCCAGGCCCTTTCCGTCGGCGGCCTACATCTGCTCCGGCGCCCCGCCGACGGTCTACCTGCCCTACCCGCTCGTCGAGCTGGTCTACGGCCGCAAGAAGTACCCGGAGGCGTTCCTGGCGTTCGTCCTCGGTCACGAGCTCGGCCACCGCGTCAACGACTACGACGATCGCGGCTGCCCGCTCGAAGCGTTCGAGCGGCCGGGCAAGGGCGACGGCGAAGAGGAGCTGGCCGATCGGCGCGCGGCCTTCTACACCGCGCTCGCCGGCTTCTCGACCGCGAGCGTGGCGCGCCAGGATCTCGTCGCCCGCTTCCTCCAGGGTGAGCTGTTCATGCGACCGAGCGAGGTCGCCACACGCCGGCAGGCCGTCCTGGACGCGCTCGCGAGCTTCGACGGCTACGAGGCGCTCTATCAGTCCGGACTGGCCCTTCTGTTCGCGGGCGACGGCGACGCGGCGACCCGGCTGCTCGACTGGGCCGACGAACTGATCGCGGGCCGTGGCCTGCCCATCCCGGAGGTGCGCGTCGTCCGCGCGCTGGCGCACGTCATGGCCGCCGCCGACTCCGCGCCCTGGGTTGGGCGGCTCCGACTGCCGCTCGATGTGCGCCATCTCCGGTGCCAGCCCATCGCTCCGGGCCGAACGGCGCTCGCGGGGCGACCCGGCGCGCCGAACCGCGGCGCCGAGGCCGAGGCCCGTGCCGTCAACCTGCTGACGACCGCACGGCGGCTGTTCACCTCCGCCGAAGAGCTGGGCGCCGATCGCATGCTCACCACGACGGGCCGCGGGTGCGCCAGCTTCTACCTCGGCGAGTTCGGCGAGGCGCTCGCGTCGTTTGGCGAGGCCGATCGGCGCATGAGCAAGCGCCATGGGACCGGGCCGCGGCGCACGCTGCGAGGCAACGCCGCGCTCGCCGCCTTTGGCCGCTGGGTCGTCGAGCATCCGGTGCCCCCCGCCTCCTCCCGCGCGGAGGCGGTGAGCTGGGCCCAACGCCTGGAGCTCGAGCTGACGCCCAAGGTCATCGACCACACGGACCTGCCGCCAGTACTCACGGTGCTCGCGAAGTACCCGACTCCGAGCAAAGGACCCGCCCTGGAGCCCGTGCGCGTCGGCTGCATGCGCACCACGCCGGTGCCGGCGGGTCCGGTCTTCCCGGTGCTGCGCGCCTCGCCACGCGGGACCGACGTCGCGGCGTGTCCGCCAGATACCGAGCTACGCTCAGCCCTCCCGGATGCGTCCCGAGCGGCGCACACGCAGGGGCTGCTCGTGTGCGCACCGCGAGCACCCGGAGGCGCGCTCTGGATGAACGTGCGGCTGCCGTCGCTGTCGAGCCCGTCAACGCCACGGATCGAGTCCACATTGCGCGTCTTGACCTCTCCCGCAGCCCCCTTCGACCGCGTCGACGGCTTCGCGTGTGGCTGCAAGCGCGTGCTCGAGGTCGGCGCCACCGACCGCGGCGGCGGAGCTTACGCCGTCGAGTGTCCGGGCCGCGACCTCCATCGCGCGGTCCTGCTCACGCGGGCCGACGGCACCGTCGAGCGCGTCGTCTCGGTGGCCACGCGGCGGATGCCGTGAGCGACCGGCACTGGCTGTGGCTCGCGCTCGGCGTCGCTGCGATTCAGTCGCACGCGCTATTCTTGCCCGGCCCGCTGCCGATGAACGACGCGTCGAGCCACGTCGCGACGGCGCACATCGCGCTCCGGCTCTTGCAGGGAGACGCCTTCTTCGTCGACCACTACGCCATCGACCTCATTCCGACGCCCTATTGGCTCAGCACGCTGCTGCTGACGCCGCTGCTCGCGCTGGGCCTCTCACCGCTGGTCGCGCTCAAGGTAGCGACCGGCCTCGGCGTCTTCGGGCTGCCAGCGGCGTTCTGGCTGCTCGCGCGCCGGGTGCATCCGGGAGCCGTCGCGCTTACGCCACTCGTCGCGATCGTCGGCGTCAATGCGTCACTGTTCGAGGGCGAGCTGAACTACGTCCTCGGCCAGCCGCTGGTGCTGCTCGCGACCTGGGCGTTCGCGGGCCTCGAGCGCGTCCGGTCTGGTCGCTTCCTGGCCTTCACGGGGCTCGCGATCGCCACCTACCTCGCTCACGTCTTTGCGCTCGCGATCCTGGCGTTGCTCCTCGGCTGCCTCGTGCTCCAGGCGATCGCGCAGCGCTGGGGAGCCCCGTCGCTCGCAGAGCGGCTTCGTCCCCTGAGAGAGCCGCGCGGCATGGCCTTGCTCGTGCCCATCGCGCTCCTCGGAGTCGCGACGTATTGGATCCTCGTCGCGCCAGGCGAACACGCGACGCAAGGCGCGCTCGTCTGGGGCCTGGGCGCCTACCGCTTCAAGGAGCCCGTGCTCCACCTGGTCGGCTCGGTGCAGACCGAGCTCGGGACCTGGCTCTGGGCCGGCCCGCTGCTGATGGCCGCGGCCGTCGCGCTGCTCCTTGGGCGCCGACCGACCGTCGCGGCGGGCCCCGCCCTCGCAGCCGCCATCGCCGGCGCGCTCGCGACGGTCGGACCTGTCGGCATGGAGGACGCGCTCGGATTCGAGGACATCGCCGACCGCTTCGAGCTGCCCGCGGTCGTGCTGTCAGGCCTCGCGGTGGGTCCGGTCGTCTCCGGCGCGCTGGTGCGTCGCGCGTTCATCGGGCTGACTCTGGCGCTCGGGTGCGTGCGCGCCGTGGACGTCGCGGCCGCCACGAGCGAGGTCCGCGACCGCCTCGCCGTGCTCGACGGGCAGCTCGGGCAGGTGCCGCCTCATGCGCGTGTCCTGCCCCTGTGGCTCGCTCCGCCGCGCCCGTCGTTTGCGGACTTTCGCGTCCATCGGACCGTCAATTCGATCGTCACGAGCCGCGACGGCTACTCGCCGCACGTCTTTGCCCGCAGCGGGCAGCAACCGCTTCGCCATCGCCATTGGCCGGAGTACCGCCTCGTCGAGAACCTCGAGATGCTCGGCATCGAGTGGGCGTTCTACGACGTGGTCCTCATTCAGTCGCCCAGCGCGGACACCTCTGCGTTGCGCGATCTCGAGGACCGCGCGGCGTGCGATCCCTGGGACCCGCGATCGGGCTTCCGCGTCTGCTTCGTGCGCCCGGGGCGCGAGCGGCCTTCGGCAACGCCGGAGCAGCCGCGCGCCCTTCCCGCGAGGGCCGAGATGCGCTAGATCGCACGCTCATGTCGACGCCCACACAGCAACTTCATTTCCTTCTCGGCGGGAAGAGCTTCCCCGTTGACGAGATCGGCTGGCTCTTGGACGGGATGTCGGTCGCGGAGCGCCTCGCTGCCGTCCGCGGACTCGGCTTCTTCTCGCAACGCAAGCTCTATGACGCCGCCGAGGGCCGGCCTGTGTCCATCGACGACATGGTGCCTCCGGGGATCCCGGTGCACACCGAGGTCATCCACGAGGGCAAGAACACGCTCCCGGTGCATCAGCTCTTTCAGAAGCGCTTTGCGCGGCAGCCGGACAGCGCCACTGAGCTGTGCGGCTACAATGAGCAGACCCTGCGCACGATCACGGGTCCCGGCTACTACGTGGCGCGGCAGAACCCGGAGACCGGCGAGCTCGACGTCGACTATACGGCGCTGCCCAACTCCAAGCCGGCGCACTGGCCCGAGATCCGGTCTCAGACCGAGGGCCTGTCACGGTTCATCTACGGGTTCATGGTCGACAAGATGCGCAAGGTGTCCCAGCACGTGACCATCGGACGCGCCTGGCGTCACGGCAAGCCGCAGCCCGCCTACTTCGTGCTCTGCCGCCAGGACTAGCACATTGACCGCCTGAGCGCGGCGCCGTAGGCTCGCATGGTGGCTCTCGCGCGCGTCATCCTCCCGGCCGTGGTCGCGCTCCTTGCGCTCGCCGGGTGCGAGACGACCGCCGGCTTTCGCACACGCGAGGTCAACACCCACTTTCTGTACTTCAAGCGCGTCAAGAACACCTTCGAAGGAGGCGTGGGCAGCCTCGTCGTCGAGGTCGCCCCCAATCCGCGGGGCCGGGCGCCGGTACGCATCGCCGAGAGCGTAAGCGGCGGGACGGGCAACGCGTGGCGCGCGACCGTCTGGATGGCGCTGCTGGCCGCGAGCGCGGTGCTCGACGTGGACTCGTCCAGTGTGCGCGTGACCGTCGAGGTCGACGGCACGGTCGACGGACCGAGCGCCGGCGCCATGATGACCGCGGCGATCATCGCGGCGGTGCGCGAGCGGCCCATGCTGCCGAACGCGGTCGTCACGGGCACGATCAACCCGGATCTCACGCTCGGCCCGGTCGGCGGCATCCCCGAGAAGGTGCGCGCGGCGCTCGACAAGGGCATCAATCGCATCGGCGTGCCCATCGGCCAGGCCTCGGCGCCGAGCCTCGTGACGCACGCGCCCGTCGATGTCGTGGATCTCGTCAAGAAGCGCGGCGGAGCGGCCTTCGTGATGCACGACGTCGGCGAGGCCTACGAGGTCATCACCGGCGAGAAGCTGCGGACCCCCGAGGCGCTGCCGGAGGCGGCCATGCGCTTCCCGGACTGGGCGGCCAAGGTCTTCATCAAGCACGCGCTCATGACGGCCGACACGGCCGAGAAGACGCTGCCGACGCTGCGTGAAGAGCTCGCGGGGCTGGAGCGGCTGCCCGAGCTCAAGGACGCGTCGCAGGTCCTGCGTCGTTCGATTGACACCATCGAGGGGCAGCTCACGGAGGTCAAGGAGCTGGCGCGGAAGGGCGACGCGGTGAGCGCCCTCTACCTCGCGGCGGAGACGCGGGCGTTCGAGTTCATGCTCATCACGCGGATCCTGGGCGACAAGGGCATCGCGCAGCGCAACTGGGTCCTGGTGCGAGACTTCGTCAAGAAGCTCGAGCAGAAGGTCACCGAGTCGCTGGCCGTGCTCTTGCCCGCGTGGAAGGCCTACGGCGCACGCGAGGCCGTCGAGGTCCCGTTCGTCGTGGACACGTTCGAGGCGTTCGTCCACACGATGCGCGAGCTGGCGGAGTCCAAGGACGTCCTTGCCGCGCATCCGCCGCTTCAGGCCCTGCTCTCCGATCGCGCCACCCCGCCCACGGAGGCGCAGATCCCGGTCGTCGCACGCGGGCTGCAGCCGTATCTCGGTCAGCTCGGGCTCGCGCAGGTCAACGCGGTCCTCGGGGCCGCGTATCTCGAGGTCGGGCGCGCCTGGATCGACCTCGGCCGTCGCAGTCAGGCGGCCGCCATCGACGAGCGGGCGCTCAAGGCGGTCACCACGGAGTACGAGCGCGTCGCCGACGCGAACCTCGAGTACCTCGACAGCATCCTCATCCTGGAGGAGGCCCGACAGAAGGGCGAGGCGCCCGAGGCTACGCGGCGGCGCCTGCTCGGCAACGACTCCGACTATCGTCAAGCCATCGTCAATCGCCGCCTCCCGGCGCACCTGGACCAGAAGCTGGTCGCGGGCCCGACCAAGCTCTACGCGAGCCTGACGGGCGCCGTGTCGTCCTACTTCGCGGCAGTCACGGTCGTGAGCAAGCGCTACTCTTTGGCCGCGGTCTACGATCGGGGTGGCGAGCTCGTGGATGTGCGCTATCGTGACGCCCTCAAGAGCATGCTCGCCATCGCCGACCTCAAGGCGCGCGAGGTCGCGGCCCAGTGCCAGCGTACGCTCGGCGAGGTTCCGATCTCCTCGCTCATCGAGTATGACATCGCGCGGCGTGGCGTACAGAAGGCGCACGCGCTCGCGACCCAGGCCGGACCGCCCGCCGCGGCGATTCGGCAGCAGATCGAGGCCCTCGGTCACTACTGGCGTGCTTCGACCATGAGCCGGCTGGCGCTGTCGGCCCGCCGCCGCATGCAGCTCTTGCGCAGCGAACCGTAGGCGCGAGGAGAGACGGGATGAGACGACGAAAACCGATGGACCGAGATGGGATGCTCGATGCGATCGAGGTCGCGCTCGACGAGGGAGAGTTCGAGCAGGCGCTGGAGGACTGCGAGCGCCTGCTGAGCGCCGATCCCGACGACGTCGACGCGCTCGTCCTCAAGGGCCACGCGCTCGCCAGCGGCGGCGAGCTGGTCCGGGCCCTCAAGCTCTACGAGCGCGCCCACGGGCTCATGCCCGACTGGGACGACGCCGAGGTGTGCCAGGGCGAGATCCTGATGGAGATCGGGCGCTTTCGAGACGCCAAGCGCCTGCTCGAGGCCGCTCAGCGCCGCGACCCCTCCCGCGCGGAGATCCAAAACGCGCTCGCCATCCTGCACGAGCTCCAGGGCGACGACGTCAACGCGCTCCGCCACTACAAGCTCGCGCACAAGCTCGACTCGGGGTTCCATATCCCGGTGCGGGTATCGGACGCCGAGTTCCGTGCCATGGCCGATGAGCTGCTCGCGGCCTTTCCCGAGGAGATCCGCGCGCACCTCCAGAACGTGAGCATCCAGGCGCCAGACCTGCCGACCTTGGAGATGGCGTTGTCGCAGGACCCGCCGCTCGGGCTGCTCCTGCTGGGCTACTTCGACGGGACGCCCTTGAGCGAGCGCGCAGTCGTCGACGCCCACGGTCAGACCCCAGCCCACATCTACCTGTTCAAGAAGAACCTCGAGCGCATCTGCCGCAACCGGCGTGAACTGCGCGAGCAGATCGACGTCACGCTCAAGCACGAGCTCGGCCACTACCTGGGTCTGGACGAGGACGACATGGAGCGCCTCGGACTGGATTGACCGAGGTGTCGGGCGGCTACTCCAGCCGATCCCAGCCCGAGCGCACCTCGCGGGTCAGCTCATGGAGAGCGACGTCCGCATCCCGCAGAGGCGCCAGGTCGACCTCCAGGTTGACGAGCGCGGCCAGCGCGACGAGGGCCGGAATCGCCAGATCCGGTGCGCCGTCCCCACGCTCGATCACCCCGGCGCGATCGGTGACCAGGGCTTGCTCTCGATCGGCGATACCGTAAGGCACGAGCGCGACGAGCTCCTGGACGAGCACCGCGGGCGTTCGGGACACGACGGCCGAGACTGCGGCGCACAGGTGCAGGTACCGGCGCGCGACGACGGGCGGCTCGCTCTCGAGATCGTTGACGGCGCCGGCGAGGATCCGCAGGACGCCACGTGCCTCGCGATCGTCGCCTCGGGCGAGCGCGGCCAGCGCGGAGGCGTAGCTCGCGGCGGCGAGGCCAGTGACGTCCGCGGGCCCCCTCAAGCGCCGCGCGGAGAAGAAGGGCGACATCGGCAGCACCTCCTCCTCCAGAGCGCGCTCGGCTGCGCCGGCATACACCGTCATGAGCGGAAGGCCGGCGTCCTTGGCGACGCGCTCGACGAAGGCCGGGTCGGGCACGAGCAGAGCGAGGTGGATCGGGTCGATGCGCCGCAGCTTCAGGCGGTGCTTCTCGACCTTGAACAGGCGCACGCCAATCTCGTGCGAGAACGCGCGTGCGGCGAGGCGCAGGTCCAAGACGACGTCGCTGATGGGCGCGCCCAGCGCGAAGCGGGACCGGCCACGTTGCAGGAAGGGCTCGAAGTTGCGGGGATCGTCGACGGTCGCAAACCGCGTCAGCAGCTCGCCCGAGCGCGCGATGGTGGCCTCGAGCGCTGCAGCGTCAACATCGGGGAAGCGGCACGGAGGCACGCAGGCTAGCCGCCCGTGATCACGTCGGATGAGCCCTCGATGAGCTTTCCGTTGCCTCCGCAGTGCGTGTCCTGATCGCCCTGCCGATGCGCCTTCAGCTTATTGATGTTCACCGTCCCGGAGCCCGCCGCCGCGGTCCACAGGTTGGGGCCGCAACAGGCCGTGTGAACCCCCGTATCGCTCACGCGCAGGGCCGGCTTCTTGTTGACGTTGACGTTGGGTGAGCCCTTGACGGCTGGACCCACGGCCGGATGCGGGCCCGCGGGACAGCCGTGGGCATCGGAAGGAACCTGCGATTTGTCACCAAGTCGTCCTTGTGGGGGCACAGCCAACCTCCCGTCGTCGCACGCGCGAGCCATGTGCGGCCGAAGCCGATTCAGGCGCCTAGTATACTCGACCCCGCGCGCGTTGACCACCGCCGCGCCCGTTGACAGGCACCGCGCCCGTTGACAGGCACCGCGCTTGGCTGGAAGGTGCGCGACGATGACGGGCACGCGGCGGTCGAAGGAGTCGCTCACGCAACGCCGTGGGCGTGTGGCGCGGATCCTGAGCGTCCTGGCGGACACCTTCCCCGACGCGCACTGCGAGCTCGACCACCGCACGCCGTTCGAGCTCCTCGCGGCCACCATCTTGTCGGCGCAGTGCACCGACAAGCGCGTGAACCTCGTGACCCCGGCCCTCTTCGCGCGGTTCCCCACGCCGGAGGCGCTCGCGGCCGCGTCACTCGACGAGGTCGAGGCGTTGGTGAAGACCACGGGCTTCTTTCGCAACAAGGCGAAGAACTTGGTCGGCATGGCCACGGCGTTGGTCGTCGACCACGGCGGCAGGGTCCCCATGGAGCTCGACGCGCTCGTGCGGCTCCCCGGGGTGGGAAGGAAGACGGCCAACGTGCTGCTCGGCGAATTCGCCGTGGCGGAGGGCGTCGTCGTCGACACGCATGTCGGTCGGATTGCGCGCCGGCTGGGGCTGACGGCGTCTTCGAATCCCGAGATCGTCGAGCGCGCGCTGATGCAACTGGTTCCACAGCCGCAGTGGGCGATCCTCAGCCACCTGCTGATCTGGCACGGGCGCCGGACGTGCGACGCGCGAAAGCCGGCGTGCGAGCGTTGCCCGATCGCCAACGACTGCCCCACGGGACCCCCAGCCGTCCCCAGAGCGTCACCCGCTAGCGGTGTTCGAGCACCCACTGGACCGCGCGCCGGCTGAGCTCGGCGCCGTTGTTGAGGCTGAGCTTGAGCTGGATGTGCTCGCGGTGGGCCTCGACCGTCTTGACGCTGACGCGCAGCGAGACGGCAATCTCGCGGGTCGGTCGGCCTTGACCAATCAGGGTGAAGACCTCGAGCTCGCGATCGGAGAGGC
>SXOX01000321.1 GCA_005776585.1 Pseudomonadota bacterium
ACTTGACTGGGGGTCAAGGAGTCGCTGGTTCGAATCCAGTCGCCCCGACTCGAAGCCCCTGCCGGGATTGAGGTTTTGCGACCTTGGTCCCGGCGGGGCGACCTTCTTGAGTTCGCAGCAACACCCCTAATACCCCCACGCAACCCCACCTGACCGGTATGAGGCGAAGCGGCCCGACGTCATGGTGCGTGGGCCGAATTCGCCGACCGCAGATCGCCGTCGAGCGCCGAGGCCCTCCCGCTGTCGTTGGACGCCGATCCCGGGGATCGCCGTCTCGACCGGCTGCTGGCCTGTCTCGGACTGCTCGACGATGCCGCCCCCTCTTCGGCGCGACGGCGGCTCTCGGCGGTCGTGACCCCGTGGCAGTAGCGGACCCCGCCGACTTCTTCGGCGGTGAAAGGCGGCCCGGTGCCGGTACGGAAGCCCTCCGCGTTGAGCTGGTTGGCGAGGTCCCTCCCGACGAGGTCCTGGAGCAGCTCATCGATGCGGTCGTCAAGCTCAGCCTTGCCGGCGACGTGACCCGCTGCGCGATCATCCTGACGTTGCCGTAAGCGGTTCGGACGCCCCGCCGGAATCGGAGGGATCGAGATCCGGCACGTCGCCGAATGGCCGGTTCCCCGCCGCGCTCACTTCATGTTGATCCGCACGTTCATGACCGTTGTGTCTCGTTCATGCTCCAACCCTTGCTGACGGAGCCGTAGCCCAAGTCGTTGCCTTTGCCGCCGCTCGTGGCGGCGAGAGATGGACCGTGCGAGTCGCCACATGCCCATCACCGCGCTCGCGACGAGGAACACGACGCCACTGAGCACGCCTGTCGCTGATCTCGTCTGTACGAGGCTCAATCGCGTGACAAGCAAAGATCGTGCCAATTACCAAAGACGCCTCTTGACTCGTCCGAAGGCACCGCTACTTTCATCGAGCACCGGCCGCCACGTGGCGGGACGGGTGTTGCGTGCCAACAACCGGCGATGCCCGGACGGGAGGACGATCAATGACACCTGGACCTAGGACGAGCCCGCGATACAGGGCCACCAAGCGGCGCGCCGAGCCGCCGACCGATCCCAACCAACGGGTGATCGCCGGCTTGCGACGTCTCGATGCACTGGCCGAGTCGCTGACGATGCCCCACCGAGAGACCATCGAAGCCTGGATTCGAGCACGCGCCGAGCTCGCGGCCACCCGCCTCACGGGAAGGGCCAAGGCGCGACTCACGGCCATCGCGGAGCTCGACATCGTGCACGCGGGTGAGTCCAGGATCCTGTTCCGCATGTTCAAGCGCGGCCGCAAGCCAAGCCCGCACCTCGTGGAACTCGCAATTCGGCTCGCCCTTGGCCACTGGGTGTTTCGCGTCCGGCGTTCTGTCAACGTCTACCGCCCGCTGTACGAGGGGATGGTGGGTGCCATCAGCCATTGGGATCCGTACGGCTGCTCTGACTCCGACCTCGAGTGGGGCCTCGACTTCCTCGAAGGCACCAATGGCAACGCTGGTCACAATACGCTCGTGCCGCTCGAGTGCATCGAGCCCGCCGAGATTGACGACCTGGAGCGCGACGTCGCGCAACGGCAGCCGCTCCCGCCGTGGAACCGCCGTTATGGCGGCTGCGGCGGCCAGTTCAAGCGCGTCGCTCGTGCGCTGTGGTTCAGTATGCACGACGACCCCGAGGCGGCACGTGCGGCCCTGCGCGACACGGCGACGCAGTCGTTGGAGACGTTGAGCGAGGCCATCGCGTCCGCCTTGCTCGCGGTGAACTTTGCCGCTGCTGGCGCCCTCGACCTCAAGTCGCTCCGTCGCACAGGTGCGGTGCTCAGCGGCGCATTGGGACACGTGAGCGTCTATCCCGATGACGTGGACCTGGCGCTCCGCTATCAACGACTCTTGGCCGAGTCCCGCGGCCTGCAGCGCGCCCTGAGTCGTGCGGGGCAGGTGCTCGAACGACCCCATGTCGCCGCGCAACCGGAATCGTTCGACTCGAACGAGCAGGGTCTCCTACGGCACCGGACGCTGGGCTGACAGCCACTGGCCCAACTGGGCGAACGAGACTCCGAGCCCGCGTGGATCGCAGATGTTCAGGGTCAGCCCCTCGCTGCCAAACGCGTCGACGAACGTGACATACCGCCCGCCGTAGGCCGCCTTCCCAAACGGCGAGCTGCAAATGTAAGTGCCAAAGAGCAGGGGGTGCTTCCCTGCGGTGTTGTTCCCGCGACGACGGGCATCCCACGGACGAGGTGCCCAGTCCGCCCCCACAGTCCTCGAAGCGGTACCGACCCGCCACGGCGACAATACGGACGTAGCGCGGCGCGACTGAGGAGTTGTCAACGGCAAGAAGCGCTTGCTCCGTGGCCATCGCTCGGAGCCCGGCCCACAACCGCTCAGGGGGTGTCAACGGTGACCGACCCACGACGGTCACGCCGTCTTCCCGAGGCACACAGCGCCGCGCGCCGCTTGCGTCTTGGAACTCCAACCATGCCACTCCTTGGGCTCGTAGACCGAACCTATCCACCGGTCAAGGCGACCCGGAAGCGGCGGCATCGGTCTCGACAGCACCCGGCCGTCCCAACACGCCGCCAACCAAGACTTGCAGGACTCTCGCGATCGATGCTCCCGCTCGCCTCCATGGCAACGCTCTCCGGCGCCAGCCAGGGCCCATTGACGCGGCCGGCGCTTCTCACCGAAGCTCTGCCACCGCGCAGGACGCCGTCATGCGCGCATTCGACCTCGACCCCCTGGCATGCCGCCCATGACCTCGCGCTCCGATCGCTCGCCCGTGCTCGTCCTCGTCGCTCTCGCGACGGTCGTGGGGCTCTCCCTCGTCGGGCCGCTGCTCACCTGGGCCACGGCCGAGCTCGCCACGCACGTCACCTGGACGGCACCGGCCGATCCCGCCGGGACGAGCCTGCTCGACGCGCTCGGCACCGCGACCGTGCGCTACGGCGAGATGCGCTGTCCGGCCAACGGTAAGAACACCGTGCGCTGTCGCACCGAGCCGTGGCTGTGGGTCGGACCGCTGGTGGGCCGTGCCCGGGGCGCCGAGTCGGGCCTGACGGAGGCCCGCCGCTGTCTGTGGTTGCACCCCGCGGAGGGCGCGCCGAACGCGTCTGTGGCGGTTCAGTTTCCAGACATCCCGGCCGGAGCGCGCCTCGGCGGTCATGCGGCGTTGCTGGACACCGCGCGCGCCGGCGAGGCGGTCGACGTCTCCTTTCGGCACCTCGAGACCAAACACGTCCTCGCCCACGTGCGGCTCAACGACAGCGGTGGACGCGCAGAGGACCGACGCTGGACGCCCTGGTCGGCGACTCTGGGGCCCGCGGGGACCTTCGAGATCGAGGTCGGCTCGCGCTCGGCCAACTGGCGGCACGTGTGCGTCACCGCGTTCGTGGACGCGGCGCCATGACCGCCCGAGTCACGGCGCTGGCGCTACCCATCGCGGCGACGCTCTGCGTGCTGGCCGTGCAGGGCGCGTCGCGCACCTACACCGAGCCGGGTCTGCGCATCGCGAGCCAGGCCGAGCGTCTACGCGACGTGCCGCCAGGAACCAGCCTCCGCGCGACGCTGACCGACGCCGAGCCGCCGCTGCCCGGCGTCGTGGCCGGTCTCGTCTTGCGACGCCTTACCACCACGGCACCGGACGCGCCCCTCCTTGCAGGTGCGCGCGCCTCGGCGCTCGCCGCCATCCTGGCGCTCGTGGTCCTCGGTGTGGTTGCCCGACGCGAGCTCGGCAATCTCGGCGCCGCGCTGGCGGTCGGCTTCACGTTGCTCTCGCCCGGCTGGCTGCTGCTGGCACGCTCGCCGGGACCCGAAGCGCTCCTCTCGCTCGGCTGGGCGCTCATGCTGGCCGGGGCGGTGACTCAGGCCTCGAACCTCGGCGCAGCGCTGGCCACTGCCGGGCTGGCCGTCCTGGTCTCGAGCCACGGCGAGGCAGCCGTCGCTGGGCTCGCCTGGCTGCTCTGGGCGCTCCTGAACCGCCCGCCCGAGACCTCGGCGCGCCCGGGCCTCCTCGTCACCGCGCCCGCGCGCCCGGCCGTCCTCGTGCCGCTGGTGCTTGCGCCGCTGCTCCTCGTCGTGGCCTGGCCGCACCTGCACGAGGAGCCCGTCAAGCGCCTCTTCGCGCTCGTGACGCGCGGCTTCGGCGGTGAGACCCCGCCCGTGGCGGTGCTTGGGACCGCGCTCGATGACGTCACCGGCGGCGGACCGAGCTTCGTCGCGGCGCTGTTTCTGTGCGCGTCCCGCATGGCACTGCCGCTGGTGGCGCTTGCCGGCGCGGGCGTCGTCGTTCGCGCATTCGCCCATCCGGGCGCACGCTTCGCTGCGCTGGGCCTGGGCGCCGTCCTCGTGACGCGGTCGCTGACCGGCGGTCCGCTACGCGACGGCGTCGACGCACTCGGAGCCGCGTCACCGCTGTTGGCGTGGCTCGCCGCCAGCGGCCTGTTGGCGGCGTTGGGTCACCCCGCGCTCTCGGTGCGGATCCGTGGCGGCGCGGTGGTGGCCGTCGCGGCAGTCCTGGTCGTGGATCTCGCGGCTCACTTTCCGAACGAGTCGCTCACGGGTTCAGCCGCGTTCGGAGGTCTGAGCCGGCTCGCGGCCCACACCGACATCATTCAGGCGCCGGTGCTCACCGACGACATGCTCTCGGCGCTGGACGGCACCCTCCCCGATCGCGCACGACTGGCCTTCGAGCCCGGCGGTGCGCGCTATCGGCCCATGATCGACACGCTGATTCGGTACGGCCGCCTCGGTCACCAGATCGAGTCCGCCGACACCTACCACGCAACGCACACGGCGACGGTGCGCTGGCTCGGCGCGCCGGGGTGGCCCGTGCAGCACACATTGGCAGCCCCCGCGTTCGTGCTGACGTCGTCTGGAGTCCCTATCCTGGCGCTGTTCGAGCGCTAACGCTCGCGACGATTGCGCACGAGCGAGTCGAGCTCACCCGACGGACGCTTGAAGTAGGACTTGCCTTCGACGTTCATGTTGAACTTGAAGATGCACCACAGCGCTGAGACGCCGTCCTTCCAGGTGATCTTCTTGCCCTCGTCGTAGGTGCGGCCGTGGTACTGGATGGGGACCTCGTAGATGACGACGTCCTTCATCTTTGCGAGTTTGGCCGTCACCTCGGGCTCGAAGCCGAAGCGGTCCGACTCGAGCACGATGTTCTGGATGACCTCGCGCTTGAAGACCTTGTAGCAGGTCTCCATGTCCGTGAGGTTGAGGTCGGTGAACATGTTGGACAAGAAGGTGAGCACGCGGTTGCCGACCGTGTGCCGGTAGTAGAGCACGCGCCCGGGCCCGCCCTGAAACCGGCTGCCGAAGACGACGTCGGCGTGACCGTCGAGGATGGGTCGGAGGAGCGCCGGATAGTCGTCTGGGGTGTACTCCAGGTCCGCGTCCTGGATGATGACGATGTCCCCGGTCGCCTCGGCGAACCCGCGGCGCAGCGCGGCGCCCTTGCCCATGTTGTGCGGCTGGAGAAAGACCTTGACGCCATCCTTGCCGTCGAGGGTGGCCAGGACCTCCCGCGTTCGGTCCTTCGAGCCATCGTCGATGATGACGATCTCCTTGTCGTACGGGACGGCCTGGACCGCCGCGACGACGGACTCGATGGTCCGCTCCTCGTTGTAGACGGGGATAATGATGGAAAGTTGTGGCCGCGGCGAGCTGGCCGCCTCCGGCGGTGAGTCACTCGGAGGGGTGGTCTTCTTGGCTTGCTTTCCGCTCATTGGCTCGTCCTCCCGCTATGCCCGCGATGGGCCCTGCGAATCTTGAGTACATCGATGAACATGCGAAGCGAGTCGCGCACCGCATGGACGCTCGTCCGCTCGTCGTTGGTCCACGCCACGGGGACCTCGACGACGCGGTAGCCCCGAAGCCGCGCGACATACAGGATCTCGACGTCGAATGCGAACCGATCGATGGTCGCCTGCGCGAAGACGTCCCGCGCCACGGCGCCCCGCATCAACTTGAAGCCGCACTGCGTGTCGTGGATCCCTGGCACGACGAGGCCTTGCACGATGCGATTGAAGGTCTTGCCCATGGCCTCTCGGTACCACGGCTGATGTTTCAGGATGCGCGAGTCCCGCAAGCCGCGTGACCCAATGACGACGTCCGCCTCGGGGAGCCGCTCGGCCAATCGGGCGCACTCCTCGATTGGGGTCGACAGGTCGGCGTCTGAGAACAACACCAGGTCCCCGCGGCTGGCGAGGACCCCATGGCGGACCGCGGCGCCCTTGCCTTTGTTGGTCGGCAGCCGATGCACATGCGCGCGCGGCGCGGCACGGCGGGCCACGGCGGCAGTGTCGTCGCGGCTGCCGTCATCGACGACGATGAGCTCGTGATCCGGCGCAGCGTCGTCGAGCCAAGCGCACACCCGCTCCAGCGTGGGCCCGAGGCGCGCGGCCTCCTCATAGGCAGGGATGACCACCGAGAGCTTGCCAAGACCCATCACGCGCGCGGACCGGTACGCGACCTCAGCGGAGCTGTCAAGCCGCTGTCGTACGCGTGCCGCTACGTGTCCATCCGGTGACGCTGCGCGTCCGGCGGCATGACGTCGCTGTCGCACCGTTCCCACCGGCGCGACGAAGAAGGGACATTAACTGTCAGTCGACATCTCAATATGCAATTCGCACTACACTTCTAAAGACTGAGAAGACAGCTCTGGTACCCGCGCACGTGGCGGCCCTCGAGCGTTGGCGGGCGGGAGACCGGGCGGCCGTAGGGCGTTCAGGGCCACGACGATTCATGAACGCTGAGCTCGGGGCACGGAACTTGCTTGGGGCAGCAACGGCGTGGGACCGCCGACCCCGGGGGGTTGGCATCGTGGTGGGACATGCCAGAGGATCGCATGGATACGCTGAGTTGGATGAAGATTGGCGAGCATCGCAATCGAGATGTGCTTCGCGAGATGGCGAAGAAGATCCGAGCGAAGTGGGCCGGTCGCTATGAGCTCCAGATCTCCCCAGTGCGCGAGGGTAAGGACGGCTACGAGCTCCACCTCAAGCACCGCTAGGGCTCACCGGGGCCCGCAACATTCCGCAAGACCGTTCGGTTTGACTCGAATTCCCGCGGCTGCTAGGGTCCGACACACGCCGTGGCCGCCCAGTCACTCACTCATGCCCAGCACGTTCGATTGCTCCGGATTGCCCGTGAAGCGATCTACCACCACGTGTCCCGTGGGCGCCGTCCGCCGGTAACCGAGTCGGACCCGGCGCTGCTCCAGCCGCTGGGCTGCTTCGTTTCGCTGCACGTGGGCGACCGGTTGCGTGGCTGTATCGGCACCTTCGACGACGCCACGCCGCTCGTGGAGAACGTGTCGCGCATGGCGGTCAGCGCCGCGTCCGAGGATCCGCGCTTTGCGCCGCTGCGCATGGACGAGGTCCCCAAGATCGACATCGAGCTGACCGTGCTGGGGCCATTGGTCCCCGCACGCGCCGAGGAGGTCGAGGTCGGTCGCCACGGCGTCCTCATCAGCCGCAAGCGCGCGCGTGGCACGCTCCTTCCACAGGTGGCGGTGCAGCACGGCTGGACCCGCGAGGAGTTCCTCGCGCAGACCTGCCAGAAGGCCGGCTTGGACTCCGAGGACTGGCGTCTCCCCGACACCTCGATTCAGGTGTTCGAAGCGGACGTCTTCAGCGAGTCGGCTCTGCGTGAGGCCCGATGAGAGCGGCACTGCTCGCGAGCGCGCTGCTCGTCGGCGGGACCCTTCAAGGCTGCGACTCGGAGCGCTTCCTGTCCGGACAGTGGTTTACGAGCCAGACGGAGGCCGGCTTCGAGAAGAAGCCCAACGCCACCACGCAGCGCTGGATTGAGCTCAACCTGGGTCACTACGGCGAGGACGTTGTCGGAATTATCCGTTTCTACGGCGACCAGAACCGGACCATCACCGAGGAGTGTGCGAGCGGCTCGAAGTGCACGTGCCAACAGATCGACGGCCACTACGATTTGGACGCGGAGACGGTGTACTTCCGCTTCGTCGACTGTGACGGAAAGTCACGGACCGCCGCCGTCACCCGCGTCTCCTCCGATGAGCTCTCATGGCGAATCGACGACGTCCCACAAATCGACCGCTTTCGCCGGACCAAGAGCGAGAACCAGCTCACCATCGATCGCGACAAGGCGTGCACGCAGTGCGGCTCATCGTCCTGATCCCGCTGCTCCTCGTCGTCCCGGTTCTTGCAGCAGCGGAGCCACCCGTGGCGGAGCCGCGCGAGCAGCCACAACGCGTCATTCGTGAGGTCGCGGTGCTGCCGATCTCGGACTTCGCGCGGGGACCGGAGTCCCTGTGGGAGGGTGCAGGCGGCGAGCCGGGTGCGCTAGCGTCGCAGATTGAGTCGTACCTTGTCCGGCGGCTCTCGCTGGAGCCTCGCGTCCGCATCGTGGGGCCCGCCGACGTCGTCGCCCGGACGCAACGCACGCGGGCGCACGTGGACTCGGTGTCGCTGGGCCTCGACCACGTCAAACTCGGGCTGTCGCTCTACCGCGAGCTGCGCGTCGAGGACGCCATCCCGAACCTCGAGCGCGCCTACGTCCTGCTCAAGGACGCCTACCAGGACGTCGTGTCGCCCAAGGCGCTCGCGGACGTGGCGCGGACGCTCGCGCTGTGTCATCTGGAGCGCAAGGACCACCACCGCGCGCACTTGCTGCTCAAGGAGATGTTCTACTGGACCCCGGAGGCGCGCTTCCAACGCGGCTTCTATGCGCCGGTCTTCGAAGAGGCGCTCACGCGCTCGCTGCTCGACTTCGTTGCGACCTACCCGCGGGACACGCCCCTGCTGTCGACGGCGCGCCTCGAGAAATTTGCCCAGGACATCGACGTCGACGCCGTCGTCTATGCGCGCCTCGAGCCCCCGCGATCGGGCCAGACCGGCCGTCGCATCCGAATCCAGGTCTTTGACCGGCACACGCGCACGGTCACCTTCCGCGGCGCGCTCGTGGCCACCGGCTCGCCCGACGACTTCGAGCGCATCGACCGCTTCGTGACGCGGTGGACGACCTGCCTGCCCGAGCAGATCGTCCCGGAGGACAAGCCGCCCGAGCGGAAGGTGCGCGTGTTCGTGGACACGAGCGCCATCCATAGCGTCTTCGTCAAGCACACGACGCGCCGATACTTCCACAACGTCGGCATGAGCCTCAACGCCGAGGTGCAGTTCACCTCGAGCCTCGGCGTCTTCTTTCAGGTCAGCATGTTGTCGAGCACCCAGGATCCGGATCGCGACCTGCTCGACAACTTCACGTTCGTGCGCCTCTCGACAGGCCTGTCGTTCAGCCTGCGCGGCAGTTGGTGGCGCCTCTATGTGCGGCTCGGCGTGCTCGACGTGCAGATCCTCGGCAGCTACGCCACGACGACCGATCCCAACTGCAAGTGGTACGGCGAATCGCACACCCGGTGTACCGACGTCATCCACCTGGGCGACGAGTCGACCTTCGGCTTCAACGCCGCGGTCGGCACGCAGTTCCTGCTCCCGAGAGACCTCTACATCAACGTGCGCTTCGGCTACTCCGTCTACGCGTTTCCGAACAACAAGTCGATTAGCCTCAACCACCCGATCTCCACGGAGCTGGGCCTCGGCTACGCGTTCTGATGGCGCCTTCGGCGGGCTTGACGCCCCAAAAAGGCTCGCCTATCCTCCGCGCCGCCATCGCGCTCTCTCACAACTTGGCCCTTCGTACGCCGAGCACAGGCCCGTGGTTCACGTTTCCACGATGGCATGCGGTCCCTCGGGACCTGAATCAAGCCAACATAGCTCAGGGGTAGAGCAGCTGATTCGTAATCAGCAGGTCGTGGGTTCAATTCCCACTGTTGGCTCCAGCATCATCCCATAACCCAAAGCTCACAGGCCGGCCCAGATGCACCTTCTCCCGCTCCGTGTCGCTGTCGTTCTCTCGCTCGCCAGCTTCTTCTCCGTCGCGTGCAACCGCGGCGATCCGAAGTCGTGCGCCTACTGGGTCGTCAAGCTCGAGAACCCCTCCAAAGAGAAAGAGTCCATCGACAAGCTCGGCGAGCTGAAGTGCGAAGAGCAGATCGACGTGCTCGCCAAGCAGTTCGAGAAGAGCATCTTTCGCCTCGAGATCGTCAAGGTGCTCCAGGGCTTTGGCAAAAACGAGAAGTCGATTCCCGTCATCCGGCGCGCGCTCCGCGACCGCGAGGCCAGCAGCACCGCGGCGCGGCTCGTCTCGGAGTGGCAGATCAAAGAAGCCGTCCCCGACATCGAGACCATCATCAAGTCGCCGCAGAACCCTGGCGGTCGTGGCTCGATGCTCGAGACCCTTCTTGGGTTCGTGAAGCCCCAAGACATCGTCAAGACGCTCATCTTCCTCGTCGGCGAGGACCCCACCACGCAAGGCGCCAACGTCAATCAGGACGCGGCAAAGCGGCTCCAGGACATCGACTGGACCAAGGTCGACGCCGAGACGCGCAAGGAGGCCGTCGATCGCCTCGTAACCGCGCTGTTCATGAAGGACGCCGGTGGCGTCTCGAGCTATCAGGCCGCACGCGCCGCGCTGGGTGCCATCGGTCCAGAGGCGGGCCCGGCGCTCGTCCAGGCGGTCCGGGGCAAGCACGCGCAGCTCAATCAGGTCGGCGAGACGTACGGCCTGCCGCAGTGGGAGCTGCGGGACGGACCCGAGCTCATCGAGGTCCTCTGGGACGTCGGCGACAAGGAGGCCGCACTCGCCATCATGGAGAGCGTGGCGCGCACAGGCAGCCAGCTTCCGCCCGAGCTCGAGGCCGCCCCCGCCGATCGCAAGGAGAAGTGGGGCGAGGTCAACCAGAACCGCATGGTCGTGGCCGCCTTCTCGCTCGCCTACCTGCGCAACCCGGCCATCCTGCCCAAAGCCAAAGAGACGCTGCTGCGGCCCAAGCCGTGGGTCCATCAGTTCATGCAGACGGGCAACGCGCTCGGGCTCATGGGGATGAAGGAGGCGACTGAGGCCCTGTTCGATGTGTTCGGCAAGCTCGGCGAGCGCAAGGACGAGGGCAATCAGGGCAACCTGGTCATGGCCATGGCCATCGGCTTGCTGCCGGACTTCCTTGCGCGCTACGAGTCAGAGGTCGTCAATCACAAGCCCCCGCCGGTCAAAGACGAGAAGGGCAACGAGAAGCCGGCTCCCGAGGATGACTCGATCCGCGAGTCGGCGCGCCAGCCGTTGGCCCTGGCCTACTACAAGACCGTCAAGCAGTGCGGCAAGGACGTTGGTTGCTATACCAAGTTCTTGGAGGCCAAGAAGGGCAAGCTGAACGACATCAAGAAGTCCCTCGGCGACGCGGTGATGAAGCTCAACAAGAAGCAGGAGGCGTTGACGGAGAAGAAGAAGCCCGTCAACGAGAAGATCCGCGCGCTGAAGAAGGATCGCGCCGCCTCGGTCGAGAAGGCCCTGGCGATGAAGAAGAAGTCGGACGAGACCAAGAAGCCGCTGTCCAAAGAGGAGATCGACGAGTTCAACAAGCTCGTCGAGGACGCCGAGGCCAAGGAGAAGGAGATGAACCCGCTCTTCGACGAGCTGAAGAAGTTCGACGAGGAGGCCAAGCCCGAGGAGAAGGCGGTCGAGGACGAGCAGGTCAACTACTACGGTCTGGAGAAGACGGTCCTCACGCTGGCCGCGCTCGACGGCGTGGACCACGATGCGGTCTTCCCCATCGTGCTCGACATCTTCCACGAGGCCGATCCGGCGCAGTTCCAGCAGTTCCGGCAGTGGGCCTTCGTCTACATCGAGCGGTTCGCCACGCCCGCGCGGCGCGCGTTGCTCGAGAAGCTGCTCGAGTCGGAGAAGCAGATCAAGAACCCGGCGGTGAGCTATTTCGTCTTCCGCCTCCAGTACCTGCTCAACCGCCTCAAGCGTCAGGCCGCCACGGGCAAGTAGCCTGCACTCGGCCCGCTATGGTCGCTTCGGCGGGGGCGGCGGCGTCTTGGCGGGCAGCATGGTCGTCTGAGGCAGATCGGCCGGGTTGACCGGCATCGTCGCGGTGGGTCGACGCGCCGGCTTGGGCGTGGGGTTGATTCGCGCGCGCTGGCCGGTCGAGCGCATGGCCTGGCGCATCTCCTCGGCCTGATCGAGCAGCTTCTTCCCCTTGTGGCGCACGCCGCGCTCGACCAGGAAGGTGCCGTAGGCCTCCAGCGCGCGGATGAGGAGCGGCCGCTCGCCCATCTCTTCGAGCAGGTTGATGGCCTTTTGAAAGCTGTCCGCCGCGTGACGGTGACGCTCCCCCGCCTCGCCGCTGCTGTCTCCTCCAGCGACATACAGCGCGTGCGACAGCGCGCGGGCCCGAGCCAACGACGCCTGCCCCACGACCTGGCGGCTCTCGATGGCGTAGCCCAGATCCAGCGCGCGATCGGCGCGCTCCAACGCGCGGCCCTCGTTGCCGAGCGCCAGCTCGACGGTCGCCATCAACGACAGCACGAAGCCCTGAAGGCGCTGATTGCCGAGATCGGTCGCGATCTCCAGCGCGTCATGCGCGAGCGGCGCCGCGTCGGTGGGGTTGCCGTGCTCCAGGTGCCACTCGGCTAGGTTCATCAGCCCGAGCGCGTGGTTCGTGCGATCCCCGTGCGCCTCCGAGAGCGCCACGGCGCGCTCCCACAGCGACCGCGCCTCCTGCCGCTCACCGTTCTCGTAGCGCGCGACGCCGAGGCCCATGAGCGACACGATCTGTCCGCGCTGGTCGCCCAGCCGCTCTCGAATCGCAAGGCCCTCGAGCTGAAGGCGCACCGCGTCGTCGAGCTGGCCAAAGCCGTAGCGGATGTTGGCGAGGTTCGTGAGCGTCTGCGCCAGCGCACGCTCGTCTTTGAGCTGGCGACGCATGCGAAGCACCTCCTCGAGCAGCTCCTGCGCGCGGGCGTAGGCGTCCTTGTCGCCGCGCTGGGAGACGAGCCGCGAGCGGGTCTCCTTGACGTCGGCGAGGCCCTCGAGGTCCCGCGCCCGGTCGAAGAGCCGCTCGGCCTCGGCGAGGTGCTCGCTCGAACGGTCGTAGTGGCCTCGGGCCTGCGACAGCTGCGCCAACAGCACGTGCGCGCGGGCGCTGCGGGGGCCATCGTCGAGGACGAGCGCGCGATAGACCGCATCCGAGAGCGCCTGCTCGGCAGCGTCGTAGTGACCGGTGTCAAAGAGCAGACGGCCGAGCCGCTCGTGGAGATCGGCGGCCAGCGCGGCCAGGTCGTCAGTGCACATCGCGAGTCCGCGCTCGTAGCACGCGCGAGCGCGCCGCACGTCGTTCTCGAGGCGATGCTGGTCGCCGGCGTCGAGCCACGCGCGCGCGGCGTGAGGCGCGTTCTCCCCGTCGCGCCAGAGCTCCGCGATCCGCTCGAGCCACGGCGCGCGCGCGAGCGGCGGTGCGCCCGAGAGCCACTGCGCGGCCAGGCGCGCCTGCGCACGGCGGAGGTCGGGGCTCAGCGCTTCGAGGGCACGCGCGTGCAGCGCCTCGGTCTCGAAGGCCGCGACCGGCAATCGCACGAGGGCACCGTCCGTCGTGCGACGGAGGAAGCCGCGGTCGAGCAAGGTCCCGAGCGCGGCCTCGACCTTGAGGCGCAGGGGATCCTCACCGAGCACGACGAAGTGGCTCTGTCCGTCGGCTCCGGCCCGCAGCACGCTGGTCGCGCCCGCGATGGGGAAGGCCTGCCCGAAGCTCGCACCCGCGCACAGCACGGCGCGCTCGAATCCCTCCAAGGCGTCGAAGCGGAGCTGCGCGGAGCCCACGAGGTCAGTGGGGAGCGCCGCTGCCTCTCGCCGCGTGGCGCGACCGGGGCGCCCCGAAGCGAGCAGGACGCGGACGAGCTCGCGGACCAGCGCAGGATTGCCTTGCGCGCGTGCGGCGATCTCGGCGACCGCGGTTGCGGGGATCGCCGTGGTCGCGCCCACCAGAGTCGAGATGAGCCGCGCGGTGTCGGCCTCGGACAGCGGCGCCAGAGGGATCCGGCGCAGCGCCAGCTTGGAGAGGCTCGGGAGCGACGCGGCGTCACGGGCGACGAGGAGACACGCGAAGGCGCGATCGGCGACGACGTCGAAGAGCCGGAGGACCGTGGCGCGGTCCTCGTCGCGATCGGGGGCGTCCCAACCGTCCACGACGAGCAGGTGCGGTGATGCGCCTGCGTCGTAGCGCAGTAGGTTGAGCGCGGTGCGCGTGGCGCGCTCGACGAAGTCGGGACGGTGTATGATGTCTGGCTCGAAGCCCGGCAGGGACACGCCGCGAGACGAGACGCCGAGCCCCATGAGCGCCGCCAGGAGGCGCAGCGCGTCGTTGAGCTTGCTGGCCGTGACCAAGGGGCCGAGCGACAGCGCCATCTGATCGAGCGCGGCCGCCGGGTTGTCATCGGCCTCCGGGCCCAGCCCGAAGCGGGCGCGGATGAGCTCCGCGAGCAGCGACCGACCGGCTCCGAGCGTAATGCGCCTGACGACCAGCCGACGTCCACCTTCGGTGATGAGGCTGATGAGCTCGTCGACGAGCCGCGACTTGCCGATGCCGGGCGCGCCGGTGACTCCCGCGACCGTGAGCCGCGCCGTCGTTGCCGCTTCCCGAACGGTGTTGTAGAGCGCCTCCAGCTCCGCGCGACGGCCGACGAAGGCGCCCTGCGGCTCCGCGCTCGCCAGCCGAGCCGCGGTCGTGGGCTCATCGACTTGCGGCGGCGTCACTCGCTTCGCCGACAGCGTCGTGCTGTCTGCGCTCGGCTTGGACTCGCGACCGTCGCTCGAGGACATAGGTTCGGCGAGTCTAGACGCTTCGAGCACGCTTGTCTCTGCTCCCCGCCCGATCACGCGCGGCTTGACACCCGCGTGCGGCGCGGGCGACAACGGCCGCGATGCGCGGAAGCCTCTTCGACCGACGATTCGTGATCCTGGGCGGCAAGGGCGGGGTCGGCAAGTCCACTGTCACGGCCGCCCTCGCGCTCTCCGCGGCGCGCCGGGGCAAGAAGGTGCTCATCGTCGAGCTCGGGGCCAAAGAGAAGATCCCGCAGCTGTTTGGGCGCCCGGAGCTGTCCGGCTACGAGCCGCGCGAGATCGCCTCGGGGATCGAGTCCATCAGCGTCACGCCCGGGCCTGCGCTCGAGGAGTACGGGCTGATGAAGCTCCGCCTCAAGCGCCTGTACCGCCTGGTCTTCGAGAACCCGATGATGCGCGCGCTGGTGCGCATGGTGCCGGGCATGAATGAGCTGCTGCTCATCGGCAAGGCGTGGTCGCTCGAGCAGGAGACGGACGTCTACGGCCGCCCGCGGTGGGACCTGCTGCTCGTCGATGCGCCAGCCACGGGGCACGGGGTCTCCATCCTGGTGCTCCCGCACGTCATTCTGGACACGGTCACGTCCGGGCCCATGGCGGAGGAGACGGCGCATATCCGCGACCTGCTCGTCGACACGCGCAAGACGTGCTTCAACGTGGTGACGCTCCCCGAGGAGATGCCGGTCAACGAGGCGCTCGAGCTTCGGACTCAGCTCACGGAGAAGCTGCGGATCCCGCCCGGGTACCTATGGGTGAACGGGGTGTGGCCGGACCTCGTCGGGGAAGCCGAGGAGGGCCTCGCATCCGCGGCCGGCTTGAGCCACGTGGCGCGCGTCGCACGCACTTTCGCCCGCCGGCGCCAGGCGCAGGCCGAGCATCTCAAGACGTTGTCTCAGAAATGCGACCTGCCGCAGATTCAGCTGCCGTTCCTGTTCACCGACGCCTTCGGCCTCCCCGAGATCGAGCGCCTCAGCCGTGTCGTCGATGACGCGCTCGGAGCCGCCGCGTGAGGTTACCGTCCGTTCGCGCCCCGTTCTCGAAGACGCTCGACGCGGTGGCCAAGGCCACGGGCCATCGCTTCACCCTGGAGGTGGAGCACGCGGTCGGAGGAGAGCTGTACGCCCGCAAGCTGCGGCTGGCCAATGGCCTCACAGTGCTGATGATCCACGACCCGCACGCGCCGGTCTTTGCGTATCAGACGTGGTACGGCGTGGGCTCGCGCCATGAGCGCTCAGGCAAGACCGGCATCGCGCACCTCTTCGAGCACCTCATGTTCAAGGCGACCGAGACGATGCCCGAGGGCACCCTCGACCGGCTCATGGAGCGGCGCGGAGCCCAGACCAACGCGGCGACGTGGTGCGATTGGACCTATTACTACCAGGTGCTCCCGGCCTCCCGGCAGAACCTGGAGCTGGTCGCGCGCGTCGAGGCGGACCGCATGCGCCACCTTGTGCTGAACGAGGCACAGCTCGAGAGCGAGCGAGACGTCGTAAAGAACGAGCGGCGCTATCGCGTCGACGACGATCCCGACGGCCGCGCGGGCGAGGCCCTCTACGCGCTGGCGCTGGGTCGCGAGCACCCGTACGGGTGGCCGACCATTGGCTGGATGGAGGACATCGAGGCCATCACGCTCGCCGACTGCATGGCGTTCTATCGCACGTTCTATTCACCGGGCAACGCCGTCATCGTCGTCGTGGGCAGCGTCGCCGACAAGCACGTCCTGACCAGCATCGCGCGGCACTACGGCCACATCGCGCGCGAGGAGCTTCCCTCAGAGAGCGCGCCACCGCAGCCCTGCATCGACGGTCGCCCCGAGGAGAGCCTCACGCTGCCGATCGCCGCCGAGCGCGTACTCACCGCGTGGGTCGGCCCGAGCCTCGCCGACCCGGACGCGGTCGCGCTCGAGGTGGCGCTCGAGGTGCTGTTCGGCGGCGAGTCGGGCCGCATCCAGCGCCTGCTCGTCAATGAGCTGGAGCTGTGTACGCAGGTTGGCGCGAGCAGCACGCCATTTCGTTATGAGGGCCTGATTGAGCTGTCGCTGTCTACGAAGGTCGGCGTCCGCGGCGAACAGGCCGAGGCGCCGGCACTCGCGGCGCTGGCGGAGTTCGCCGCCGCGGGGCCCTCGACCCAGGAACTCGAGAAGGCGCGCAATCAGGTCGAGGCGGGCTACTATCGCTCGCTCGGAACGGCGAACGCGCTAGCGAGCAAGCTCGGGGTCTACGAGGCGACCCTGGGCGACTTTCGCGAGCACGACCGCCTCGTCCGCGAGGTGCGCGACGTGACGACCGAGTCGGCCCGCGCGGTGGTCGAGCGATGGATGACGCGACCGGGTCGCGCGACCATCCGCGTCCGCGCGTCGGATGTCGCCGCGTGACGGCGATCCTCGAGCCCTACACGGCCCATCCGTACTTTGCCGTCGAGCTTCATTTTCGGCGCGGCACCGCGGGTGACCCGATCGGGCAGGAGGGCCTTACCCACCTCGCCGCGGAGCTGCTGATGCGCGGCACTCGGCGCCAGACCCGGGCCGACTTCGACGCGACGGTCGAGGGGCTTGGTGCCGGCATCGAGGTGATGGCCGGGCGCGACGACCTCGCGATCTCGGCCGATGGGCTCTCGCGCTCGATGGAGACCCTCATCGACCTCGTGGGCGAGATGCTGGTCGAGCCGCGCCTCGACGAAGAGGAGCTGGAGCGCCTCAAGCGCCAGACGATCGCCGAGATCGCCGAACGTCAAGACAGCGACGAGGAGCTGGCCCAGCACGTCTTCTACCAGGTGCTCTACGGCAGCAACCCATTCGGTCGGCCGACCAAGGGTACGCGCGCGAGCCTCGCGGGGCTCACGCTGAGCCACCTGCGAGAGCGCCTCCCCACGCTGCTGGCGCGAGAGCGGCTGCTCATCGGCGCCTCGGGCGACGTGTCCCCCGCGCGCCTCGAGTCCGCGCTACGACCGTGGCTCGAGCGACTGCCCGCGACCTCGGTTCCGGAGGCGCCCTCAGTCACGCTCCCGAACACAGGACAGCGTCGTGTCGTGCTCATTGACAAGCCGGAGCGCACGCAGACGCAGATCTGGATCGGCGTCCCCGGCCCATCGGTCCACCATCCCGACTTCCTGCCACTGATGATCGGCAACACCGTCTTCGGCGGCACGTTCACGGCGCGCCTGTCGCGCGAGATCCGCGAGAAGCGCGGTTGGTCGTATGGCGCCAATAGCTACCTCTTCGGCCTGCGGGACCACGGCGCTTTGTGCGCGCACTTCTATCCCGCGACCAAAGACGCGGTTCCAGCGCTGCGGCTCGGCCTGCGGCTGCTCGAGCGCTTCGCCGCGCAGGGCGTCAACCGCCGCGAGCTGGCGTTCGCGAAGAGCTACCTCGTCAACGGCTTCCCGTTTCGGCTCGAGTCGGCCCGCAAGCGCCTCGATGAGCGCCTGCGCCTGGAGCTGCTCGGGCTGTCGCAGAGCCACCTCGACACCTTCGTCGACCGCGTGGGCGCAGTCACACTCGCCGACGTCAACAGGGCGATCGCGACGCACGTGCGGCCCGACTCGGCGCGCATCGTCATCGTGTGCACGGCAAAGACGCTGCGCAAGCCCATCGAGCGTTTGGTGGGCTCGGCGGGCCTCGTCCAGGTGCATCCCTTCGACGTCGAGTGGCGTCACGGCCAGGACTGAGGACCCGTCAATGGACGTCGACCAGGTCGCTTACGACCTCTATGGCTGTGAGGGACCGCTCGACGACGTCGAGGCGCTCGAGCACGCCTTGGAGCAGGCGGCGCGCGCGGTCGGCGCGACGGTCGTGGCGCGGGCGCAGGCCCGCTTTCAGCCGCACGGCGTCACCGTGGTGCTCGTGTTGGCCGAGTCGCACGCGCTCATCGCGACGTGGCCCGAGCATCGCTTCGCCATCGTCGACGTCTTCCTGTGCAACCCCGCGATGGACGTCGAGGCCGCGCTCACGGTGGTGTCGGAGGCCCTGCGGCCCGTGACGCGGTTGCGACGGTCGATGACGCATCGCATCGCCGAGCGGCCCTGAGACGCGCGTCGCGTGGCGCGCTCAACCACGTCAGTGTAGTCTCTCGGCCCTGTGCTCTGGCTCACTCCGGAAGCGCTCGAGCGGGACCGCGCCGAGCTCGACTCTGCCGCGCTGGTCACGCCAGGAGCCAGCGCCCTGTGCTCGGCGACGGACTGGGCGCTGTCGGCAAACGAGGCCCTGCACGGACGCCGTCCGCTGTTCGCCGCACGCCGTGACGAGGCTTGGGCGCTGCTGTCGGTCGGCGAGCGCAACCGTCACGTCGGGACGGTCATCCACGCGCTCGAGGCCGACTGGGGCTTCGCCTGCCCGCTGCTGGGCCCCGATCCGAGCGCAGCCGCGGCGCTGGTCACGGACATGCTCGACGCCTCGCCGGTCGACTGGGGCGCGGTGCTGCTCACAGGGCTCTCGGAGCACCATGTTCCAGCGGCAGCCGAGCCGCTGAGTCGCTTTGGGCAAGTGGCCGTGCGGGACGGCATTCGGAGCGACGTCACCTCGCTCGAGGGTGGCGAGGACGGATTCTGGGCTCGGCGCTCGTCCAATTTCCGCAAGGCGCTCAAGAAGCAGGATCGTCTCGCTCGCTCGGGCGGCGTCGACTTCACGCTGGTCACGGCCAATGCGGACGACGTGGTCTCGCGGGCGATCGCAATCGACTCGCGCTCGTGGAAGTCGCGCAACCATGAGTCGATCTTTGCCGTTCCTCGCTATGTCGACTTCTATCGTCGGTTGCTGCGCCGCTCGGAGGCGCGCGGCGGGCTGCGCGCCGCGTTTGCCCGCTTCGAGGGCCGCGACGTGGCGTTCGCGTTCGGCGCGGTCCTCGGGACCGTGTTTCGCGGCTTCCAACTGGGCTATGACGGCGCCTGCGAGCGCTTCGGCCTCGGCAACCTCGTGCAGCTCGAGCTCATCCGACGGCTCGCGGCGGAGGGCACGCAGCACTACGACCTCGGGATGACGATGGCCTACAAGGAGCGCTGGTGCGACCGGCGCATCGAGCTGCACTCGGTCATCGCCATCCGCCAGCGCAGCTAGCCCCGAGTCCGGGGTCTTTCAAGCGATTTCTCCCTTTACAGATCGCGATCTGTGGCCTAGAACTTCGCCGTTTTTCTTGCCGAACGGTCAGTGTGGACAGCACGGGCCGGGTGACTCGATGGAAGCAGAGGTGGTCAGGTGGTCGAGATGAAGTGGATGACGTCGCAGACGGCAGTATTCAAGTCGGCGGTCGTGACCGCGGCACTGGTGGGCGGGCTCTTGGGCGGCGTCGAGTTCGCCGAGGCAAAGACGGACCCGAAACAAGCGGCGGCACAGCAAGCGCAGCTCGGGGCCCAGGCGCTCGCGGCCGGTCAGACGACACGCGCCCTCAGCGCCTACGTGCTGGCCTACTCCTATGAGCCCACGGCAGCGCGGCTCCAGGATGTGGCGCGCGTCATCGAACAGATGGGCGATGCGGCCTCGGCGCTCACGGTGCGAGCGCGGGTCGCGGAGCTCGGCGGTGGAGCCCCGGTCGGTCCCACGGGGACGCTGATCGTGACCGCGCCCGTCCCAGGTGCCGAGATCCTCATCGACGACGCGGTCAAAGGCCGCGCCCCGTCAGCCACGCTCGTGCTGTCGGTCGGTCCCCACAAGCTGGAGATTCGCGCGCCGGGCTTCCAGACGCACACGGAGACCGTCATGATCCAGACGGGGCCCGCCGTGAGTCGCTTCGTTCAGCTTCAGCCTGGCGCAAGCGCACCGGTGGCCCAGACGGGCGTCCGCATCGACGGCTTCCCCGCCGGCGCTACGGTGTCCGTCGATGGTCGCGCCATCCCCACCCAAGGCAGCTCCGCAACGGCGACGCTGTCGCCAGGCCCCCACACGGTCCACGTCGCGCACCCGAGCTTTAACGACTGGCAGCAAACGGTCACCGTCGGCCAGGGTCAGACCGCGACGGTCGCCGTGTCGATGACGGCGAAGGCCGTTGCAGTCGGCCCGGTCGGGCCGGTGGGACCGGTGGGACCGGTCGGCCCGACGGCCGTCTCGACGACCAGCTTGGCCGGCTCGTGGTTCGGCCTTGCCCTGCCCGGCTTCATCGTCGACCGGGATCTCCAGCGTCAGGCGTTCCTCGAGCTCCGCGGCAACGGCAACGCGCTCACGGGCGACCTCACGCTCAACTCGAGTCGGCCACTGCCTGGCTGGAAGGCCAAGTCCTGTGGCGGCCAGACGTCGGCGTCGTGGGAGACGCGCTATCGCGTCAGCATCGAAGCCGAGGCCGGCGGCAAGACGCTCGTGGCATCTGGCGGCACGGTCTCCAAGTGCTCGTGCGATGGCCAGTGCGGGGACAAGGACGAGCTGCGGCTCCAGTTTCTCGTCGCCAACGACAACCAGGCCATGGCGGGCGACGACTTCCTGTTCGTGCGTCGCACCGGCACCGAGGTCCCACGCAGCGTATTTCAGGCGGTGAATGCGTCCTCGCTCGGCGGCAAGTGGCACGTCCGCATGGGCTCCGCCAAGGCCGATGAGCAAGGCGAGCTCGAGCTGTCGCCTGGAGGCAGCGGAGTCACGGGTCGACTCGAGATCGCGTCGACGACCGCCATTCCCAACTGGAAGCGCGCGGCGTGCGGCGGCGCCTTGGAGCTCAAGGCCACCCACGAGTTCTCGGTCAAGGGCGCCACCGACGGCGACGCCCTCAAGCTGTCGTTCACCCACGTCAAGGCCTCGAACTGCTCGTGCGAGGCGGCGTGCTCGGCTACGACCAAGGACGTCGCTTCGGTCAAGACCTTCCTCACGCCCGATGGACGCCACCTCGTCGCGCCGACGCTCGTGCTGACCCGGCGCTAGCGCGGAATGCGCACGGCGTTGGCCCGGTTGCGGTGCTCATGACTCTTCCGAGCCTCGCGATGGTCGGCACGCTCGTGCTCCTGGGTGCCGAGGCGCCGCCCCGGCCGCAGACAGAGACGCACGTTGTGCGGCGGTGCCAGACGTTGGCTACGGATGTGCACGACCGCCTGGCTCCCAACCTGCGTGCCTACGAGTCGCTCTCCAAGGACATCGTGGAACGTCTGGCCTTCATGGAAAAGGTCGGGCCCTTGGTACACCGCCTCGACCGCCTGCGCACCGGCACGATCGGGAGCACGCTGGCCAACTCGGTGCCGGGTGGCTCGCTCATCCTGGGGCTGTGGGAGAAGCTCAAGGCGCTCTCAGAGAAGGTCGCTACCGTCAAGGAGGAGCTCGCCCCCCTCAAGACGACCGCGGGCGACCTGCTGGCCTTGGCCGAGCGCTTCGAGAAGTCGCCGTCGGAGGCGCACCTGGTCGGCCTCTTGACCTCCTACCGAGACAACCGCGCCGTCTTTGACCGCGGCGCCACCGCCTTTCGCGACCTGGACAAGCTGCTCGAGACGGCTGGCAAGGCGCTCGACAAGGCCAAGGGCGCGCTCGAGGGCCTGTCCGGCCTGCCGTGGGTGGGCGACGACCTCGCGGAGCTCGGCGGCAAGGCGGAGGACCTCGGTCGGGGGCTGTTGGCCGTCAAGGCCATCGTCGTCATGACCTACGGGGCCATCGACCGCGACAAGGCGGAGCTCAAGCGGCTCGACGTCGCGCTGGTCGAGGCACATGCGCATGACGCCTACGATGCCTCCGAGCGCATGGAGGCCGCGGGTCGGCTGGGCACCGCGCTGCACGGTTTTCGCGACGTCGTCGTCCGATGGCCGGACACGCAGTGGTCGCACCTCGCAGACCGGCGCGTCACCGAGCTCGTCGCCGCAATCGACGGCCAGGAGACCACCATCGCGCGCCTGCGACGCGAGGTGCTCGTGCTCCACGCGACCGTCTCGGATCTGGCCACGAAGCCGGCGCTGGCGCTCGGGGCGCCGCAGCCACATGAGGCCGCGCGCGCACCGAACGCGGCATCGAACGCCGCACCTCCCGCCGACGTCGGGGTGGTGCGCTGGACGGTGGGCGGGATGCTGGCCGGAGCGCTGGCGATGCTGCTCGCGCTGAAGCTACGTCGCCCCGCGCGCGCCTCCGCTCCGCTCTAGGTCGATTCGAACGAGGCCTTCTAGAATCTGTACCGCGTTTGGAACGCCACGGTAGAGGACCACGGACGCGTCTGCCGGGACGTCGCCAGACACGACCTGGAGCGTCTCGTCGATCGCCAACAGGTGGCTCCCCAGTTGGGCCTCGCGCAGGCCGGCGAGCTTGCGCTCGAGGTAGCGGGGCGTCCAGAAGCCCACGATCTCGATTGGAATGGAGCGCTCGCGCACACCATGAGGCACGGCGAGGAAGTCTGGGAACAGCCAGCGCGCGCCGGCCCGTCGCGGCTGCGCCTCTCGTTCGAGCGTCCAAGCGCTCTTGAGTCGCGTGAAGCGGCGAAAGAAGCGCTCTTCGACCGTGGAGTCGAAGCGGGCGGGGCTTCGGTCGGCCCGTGGAAACGCTGCGTCGAGATGGCTCACCTCGACCTGCCAGGCGGAGCCAGCAAAGAGGCACCGCATGCGCAGGCGCCAATCGGCGGACGCGACCAGCGCACGGACCACCTGGGCGAGCCTTCGGCCATATAGCGTAGTTCGGCGCAGCGCCGAGAGCGGGCCGGAGAGCGTGACGTCGATGCCGGTGGCCGGCGCCTCGTCGACCACCGCGATCAACCGTGAGGCGCGAATGGCGGCGACGACTCGGCGCGCGCTAGCAGCCACGTGAAGGCGAATCCACTCGGAGCAGGCGGCCATTGAGGTCAGGAGCGCCAGGTTGGCCTCAGCGGCGACATCAGCCACGATCGGGGCCACTGCGGGGGCCACGAGGCGCTGCTCCGCCGCCAGGTCCGCGAGCAGCGACTGCTCCACGTGCTCGGCGGTCTGGTGGAGGCTGTGCGCCAACGTCGCAAGACACCTCGCGGCGACGTCGCGCTCTCCGCTCCGGCGCAGCGTGGCGGCGAGCACGAAGGCGCGCCGCCGGAGCTCTGCAGGCTCCGGCGTGGGCACGCGGCGCGGAAGGAACTGGGCGTCGAGCACCCGCCGAACCCGGCGGAAAGATGCCCGATCGGGCGCAATGGCCTCGTCAGTCCGCAGCCGCGCGTCTAGCACAGCGCGCGACTCGCCTGCCAGGTCGCGGTAGTCCTCCAGGACGCGAGAGACCCAGGCCCAGGAGTCACGCCCGAGCCAGCGGGGTCGAAACACGCGACACTCAGGCGGCATCGAGCCACTCCCGGCGGCGGCGTGAGGTGCCCTCCTCGACGGTGCGCACGGTGCATAGCTCGTAGACCGTCGCCTGTTTGCCCGGCCGCGGGCGCAGCACACGACCCACGCGCTGGACGTGCTCGATGGAGCCGCCGCGCCCCGAGAGGATGATGGCCACGTCCGCGTCGGGCACATCGACGCCCTCGTTGAGCACGCGTGCAGACACGATGGCGTTGAGATGGCCGGCCTGAAACGCCTCCAGGACTTCTCGCCGCTCCGCAGGGCCAATCTCAGCGGTGATCGGCGCGATCAGGAAGCGACGGCAGACATGGTACACCGTGGCTGTGTCCTCGGCAAAGATGAGCGACCGGTCGGTCTTGTGCATCTCGATGAGCTCGGCCAGGACCGCCTCCTTGGCGTCCGAGTAGGCCGCGAGCCTCCGGCAACGGCCCCAGGCCACGAGCGCCTCGCGCCCATCGGCCGTCCGGGAGCACGCACGCACGAAGCCCGACCAAGTCGAGGCGGGCGCGGCCCGGTGCCAGACATCATACGTCTGGCGAAAGCGGCGGTAGTCGCGATCATACGCTTCGCGCGCCGCGGGGGTCAGGCGAATGGGGATGACGATTCGGTCGAACGGCGCGAGCGACGTGCCGGCGAGCGAGTCCAGGCGCTCGCGGCAGATCACGGGGCCGAGCGCCGAGGTCAGGCTAGCGATCGCCGCGGCCTGCGTCGGCGGCGTGGCCGTCAAGCCGAGGCGCGCCTCCGCGACGAGCAGGTCCAGCGCCGCACGCATGGGCTGCGTCGGATCCTCGGGGCCGAAGTGATGCGCCTCGTCGACGATGAGCAGCCCGAACTGCCCACCGAGGCGCTCGGCGTTCAGCAAGAGCGCGGCGTGTGTGGCGACCGTGACCGGGCCGACGTCGTGATGGCCGTCTCCAAACACCGCGATGGGCTCTTCGAGGTGCTCGCGCAGCACCGCGACCCATTGATGCAAGAGCACGCGCGTGGGCACGAGGACGAGCGCGGACTGGGGCGTAGCCAGCAGGGCGCCGAGCGCGACGCGCGTCTTGCCGCTTCCGGTGGGCAACGCGACGACGCCTCGACGTCCAGCGACGAGCCACGCCTCGACCGCGCGGCGCTGGTAGTCGCGGAGGTCGAGCGGAATGCGGGCCCGGGGCACACGCGTCGGCGGATCGGCGGCGGCTGATCCGGTCAGCGTCAGACCCAGCTCACGCAGGAACCGCAGCAGCTCACCGCGGCGGCACGCCGGGGCGCGCAGGACGCCGACGCGCTCATCGTGCTGGACGAGCCCCTCTGGAAACGCAACAGAGCCCTCGGTCGGCTCGGGTCGGAGAATCAACGTGCCGCGGTCATGGTCGACGTGCATTTCCGCCGGCACTTCACGCTGCATGCCGGGCCACGATCGCGCGAGGCAAGACGGAGTGGCACCATTTCCGGTGCCATTTTGGGACCGGCCAGTGCCACAATGGCACAGTGACGGCTGAATCTCAGGCCAGGCTAGAGCGAGGTCGCCAAGAGAGCCGTCTCCTCGCCGTTCGCCGGATCGACGAAGCGGAACGTCGGATGTCGTCGGTCACCGAGGATCAGCCGGTCACCCATTGGGGACATCGTCAGCAGCTCGGTTGAGCTGAAGAAGGTCCCCCCGAGGGACATCACCGTGGCGCTCGCGACGTCCAACCGAAAGAGCGTGCCCAGTTCGAGCGCCCAGAACTGGCTCCCAGTCGGTGTGATGGTGCAAACGCCGTAGCACGTGACGTGCCTGAGCGATCGCCACTGGCATGGACCGCATCGCGTGGGCTGATATTCAAGTGTCGGTAGTCACCCGGCGGGCCGGTGCCGGCGAGACACGTGCGACTTCGAAGTCACTTCGCTGTAGAGCGTTTCTACAGGAGCCGGCCGCGCGGGTCAGTGCGAGTAGACGGGATTAGAGATGAGCGTGTCGATGTGATCGTGAACGTCGATCTGAGGCCCGGCGTCGTCGCGGCTCATGCCCGCGTCCAGGGGGCTGGACTGCTCCGCCAACGCCGAGAGCAGCCAGAGGCCGGCGAGCAGGCCAATCCAGAAACGCTTGCCGGAGAGCTTGGGGGTCGAGAGATTCATGTTGTCGCTCCTTGAAGGACGATTCGGGGTCACGGGACAGGTACCGGCAACAGGATGGTGCGCCGGCACAATCGCCGGAGGAATCCGGCGACGAGCACGATCAAGATCGCTGGGCCGACCGGTGGGCGGCCCCGAGGCGCGGCCGCGCAGTTTCCGAGGGACCCCTTCGACACGAGTGGCGCGGTCATCATGGCGACGATCCACTCCCGTGCTGGCGCCACGCGCACCGAGCGGCCGAAGCTGCGACAGCCGACGGGGCCCGACGACGTGACTCCCACCACGGCTCCGTCGCGCGGGTCGTAGGCCGGCCCCCCCGAGTCGCCGCTGCAGGTGGCCTCGCCGTAGACGAGCCGGTCGCCGGTCACGGCCGTGACGGGGACCGCGACCGAGCGCTTGAAGCCGCTCGTCGTGGGCTCGAACGCCTCCGTCCGGCCGAAGCCCTCGATGCGCAGCACGGACGGAGCATCGTTGCCCAGCCCGGCAGGTTCGACCGCGAGCGACGTCGCTGTGCGGACCACGGCATAGTCGAAGTCGAAGTTTCGCTCGTCGTAGCTCGGATGGACGTGAATCGCCACGACTGGCGCGCGCACGTCACAGGCGTCGACCGCGTGGCCCGTGCAGATCTCAAGCAGTTGGGTCTCCATGGTCTGCGCTCCCTCCGGAAAGCAGTGGGCGGCCGTCAGGACCGCGTCGGGCGAAACGACCGCGCCGGAACAGAGCACGCGGCCCCCGGCGAGGATGGCGACCGTGGTCGCCGCCCCGCCGGGAGCCGCGGCTCCGACCAGGGGGAGACCCACCGTCGTGACGGCGGCGCCCCCCGGTCGGGCCACGGCGAGGCTCAGCAAGAGGCCGAGCCCGAGAGACCTCACTTGCACTCGTTGTCGCAGCCGCCCTTCACGTTCACCTTCCCGTTCTTCTCGGTGAAGTTGCCGGAGAGGATGGCGCCGCAGTTCTTCTTCGAGGACTTCACCTTGCCCTTGCCGCACGCCCGCACCGCATTGTCCGCGCAGATTTTCGCCCCATTGATCTCACAGTGGAGGTACAGGAGCGCGACCGTGATGATGGCGGCCCCGACCACGCTGAACAACAAGATGCAGGCGACCTCGCACCGACCCTCCTCACCACGGGCCTCGCTCTCGAGTGCGAACAGGATACTCATCGACATCTGCCCGGCGAGCTGAGCCGTGTCCGCCGAATCGAGCCCCTTGAGCCGGCACCGCCACTGACCGTTCGGCGTGGTGACCGCGAAGTCTCGGCCCTTCACCTCGACGCTCGCCAGGCTCTGGCTACCCTCGACGAGCAGGCTGTTTCCCTGGCGGACGAGCTTGAACCCCCCGCCCCCCTTGAGGTGCACCTCCTGTGCTTCGAGGACCGCTCCGAGATCGGTCGTCTCCTTGCCGTCGGCAACGAGAACGACTGCGTTCGACCGCACCTGCTCGAGGTCCGACTCGGGGATGTCGACAGACTGCGTGCCCGACGTGCCGGCGATCTCGAGCTGGCCGCCCGACGGCGCGAGGTTGCGCTCGGCCGCCACGTCCTGCTGGGCGCACCCGACGGTCGCCAGCGGCGCGTAGGTCACGAGCGTGAGGGCGGCGAAAAGGGACTTGGTGTGGTTGAAGAACGTACGCATGGAAATCCTCCGGAACATCGGATGAGATTGTCGGGGGTCGCGCACCATGCGCGCCGCCCGTTTCCTCTCGGTCTCGGAGGGTTGGTTTCCGCGCCGACGCGCGGTGGTCACTTAACGCGACTTAAACTGCCGGCACCGACTCCAGTGAAGTAGCCGGCGGCCCGCTTCGCTTGGATCTCGACGTGGGTCTGAGCGGGGATCATGAACTCAGGGAGGGCCACGTGCTCGACGATTGCGATGCCGGCCGAGCGCAGCGCGGCGGACTTGAGGTGGCTCATCGAGAGCCATCGGTGGACGCGGGTGATGCCAAGCCCGTGCAGCACGTCCGGTGCCTGAGCCTGGAAGCGCAGATCGCAGACGCCGGCGACGTCGTTTGTGCCGACGAAGTACGCTTCGTGGCGATCCCCAGCCGGGTCGCGCCGGCGCGCGCTGTAGACCAGGAACTTCACGACCTCGCCGAG
>SXOX01000027.1 GCA_005776585.1 Pseudomonadota bacterium
CAGATGTTCGACGTGGCCTTCTCGCGCCGGATGTGTTGTTCGCGCGTGCCGAGCGCGAGGCGCATGGCCGGCTTGCCGGTCGCGTCGATCGACAGCCCGACGATGCGGCCGGGAATCTGGCGCTGGAACTCCTTCTTCGTCGCCATGAACGCGGCGTGCGGGCCGCCGTAGCCGAGCGGCACGCCAAAACGCTGCGAATTGCCGCAGACGACGTCGGCGCCCATTTCGCCGGGTGGCTTCAACACGGTGAGCGCCAGCAAATCGGCGGCGACGGTGGCGAACGCACCGACGGCGTGCACGCGTTCGATCGTCGTGGTCAGGTCGTCGATGCGGCCGTCGGTGCCCGGATACTGCAGCAACACGCCGAAGTGGCGATTCGAGAACTGGGCCGCGCGGTGGTCGCCGACCTGGATCTCGATGCCGAGCGGCTCAGCGCGCTGGCGCACCACGGCGATCGTCTGCGGGTGGCAGTTCTGGTCGACGAAGAACGTGTTCGCGGCGTCGTTGCCGTGCAGGCGATGGCACATCGTCATCGCTTCGGCGGCGGCGGTCGACTCGTCGAGCAGCGAACTGTTGGCGACTTCGAGCCCCGTCAGGTCGAGGACCAGCGTCTGGTAGTTGAGCAGCGCCTCCATGCGGCCCTGCGAGATCTCGGCCTGATACGGCGTATATTGCGTGTACCAGCCGGGATTCTCGAGCACGTTGCGCAGGATCACGCCCGGAACCAGCGTGCCGTAGTAGCCCAGCCCGAGGTAGCTGCGCCAGACCGCGTTCTGGTTGGCGAGGTCGCGGAGGTCGCCGAGGCACTCGGACTCCGTACGCGCGGCAGGCAGCGCGAGCGGTGCGCGAATTCGAATGGCCGCCGGTACCGTCTGAGCCACCAGCGCCTCGAGCGACGGGACGCCGATCGCGTCCAGCATCGCGGCGACCTCGGGATCCGAGGGACCCAGGTGGCGGTGAAGAAACGTATCGGTCGGGCGAAGGCCGTCGATGGGGCGCTGTGTCATGGAACTCCTCTCGCGGCGGCACTCGAAGCGAGATCGATTGGCCGCCAGGGCGCGCGAGTATAGCCAGCCCTGCGCCCATGGAAAGCCCCTGGCTTCCGGCCCCGCCCTTGCATAGACTGAACGCGGCGGCGGAGGTGGTCTCGATGTGTGCTGAAGCTCTCCAAAGGTCGGACGTGCGCGCGCGACGCAGCGCGGCGTGGGCGCTCCTGTGGGGCCTCGCGATCGCGGCGTGCGAGGCCAAGCCGGCCGCGACGACGACCGACGTGACCCCGGAGTCCGATACGGCGTCAGGTGCCGATGGGGCGGCAAGTCCCGAGACGGTTCAGCCGTCGGATGCCGTCTCGCCCGATCTCGCGAACGCACCGGACGTCCCCTCGAGCGCTGACGCGCCGGTCACACCCGATGGCGCGCCGTTGGCGGACGTCCAAGGCGGCACCATGGGTGCCTGCTGCACGCTGGGCAAGAAGGACTGCGCCGCCGGATTCGCGTGCTTCGCGCATGCGCAGGGCGCGACGTGCATGGCGTTGCTCGAGAAGGACGAGTGCTACCGGGACTCGGACTGCGCGGGCGGTCAGACGTGCAATGGCGGGGACTTCTGCTCGTGCAACATGAACTGCATCAGCGGCAAGGGACATTGCACGGGCACCCCGATCGCCGGGTGCTGCGCATCGGACAAGGACTGCAAGGATGGCCAGGTCTGCGCGGGCTCGGGCTCGCTTGGCGTCTGCAAGGCGGCGCCGAAGAAGGGGCAGTGCTGGTCGGAGGCCCAGTGCGCTGCGGGCGAGACGTGCGGCGGACCGAGCACCTGCCCCTGCAACGCGGAGTGCGGCGCCATCGACCTGCCTGGCACGTGCACCGCCGGTCCGACGCCCGGGTGCTGCTCCGACAGCGCGCCCTGCCCGCCCAACGCGATCTGCATCGGGGGCAAGGAAGGCGGGGTCTGCCAGCTCGTGCCCGCGCCCGGGGAGTGCTGGACCGCGAGTGACTGCAAGCCGGGCCAGCAATGCCTCGGGGCCTCGAGCTGCCCGTGTGGCGCCGCGTGCTTCGTGGCCGACACCGTGGGCAAGTGCAGCGATCTGCCGATCCCGGGCGAGTGCTGCAAACAGGACTCGGACTGCAAGGACGGCGAGCACTGCGCGGGGAGCGTGTGCAAGCCGCCGCAGAGCAACGGGACCTGCTGGGTGGACGTCGACTGCGAGGAGGGTACGTACTGCGCCAGCGCCAACATCTGTCCCTGCGGGGCGGCGTGCTTCGCGGCCGATTGGCCCGGCAAGTGCGTGCCCGTCCCAGTCGAAGGCACGTGCTGCAAGAGCGACTTCGACTGCGGCCCCAAGCAGCATTGCGCCGGCAACGGCTTCGGGCTCGGCGTGTGCAAGCCGGCGCTCGACGACGGCTCGTGCTGGAACAACGCCGACTGCCCGGCGGGCCTCGCGTGCATCGGCGAGATGGTCTGCCCGTGCGGAGCGCTGTGTGGCGCGCTGGCGGACGCTCCAGGCAAGTGCGCTCAGCTGCCGCCGTGCTGCACGACGAGCGCCGAGTGTGGCGTCGGTCAGGTCTGTACCGACCCCAAGGGCACCGGCCTCGGAGAGTGTGTCGCGGCGCCCGAGCCCGGCCTCTGCTACTCGAATGCCGACTGCAACGGCGGCCTGTGCCAAGGACCGTCGTTCTGCCCGTGCAACGCCGACTGCGCGCCGAGCTTCCCTGGGAAGTGCGCGATGGACGGCGCCTGCTGCACGGCGGACAAAGACTGTGGCGCGGGGTACCAGTGCGCCTTTGCCGCGGTGGGGGCGCTCGACGGCGTCTGTGTCACGGTGCCCACGCTCGGCCAGTGCTACTCTTCCGACGACTGCGGGGGGGCCGAGTGCGTCGGCGCAGCCATCTGCCCGTGCGGCTCGGTCTGCAAGCAAGGGACGTCTCCCGGAACGTGCGGCGGACAGGCGGCCAACGAGTGCGTCAAGGACGGCGACTGCCCCGCCGGGGGCAAGTGCATCGCGGGCGAGACCTGCGTCGACTGGTGCTCGGCGGGTGACCCGAGCTGCTGCTTCGGCAACGTGTGCGACCCGCCCAATACGTGCAAGACGCCCAACCCGGCGGGCTGCAAGACGACCGGCTGCGCGATTGGCCACATCTGCCTGCTGGGTCTCGAGTGGGGGTGCTCGTCGTCGACGTGCACGTGCTTCCCGGGCTCCGAGTTCTGGACCTGCACCAAGGACTGCGGTGGCGGCGTGTGCATGAAGGCGCTGGAGCTCTTCGAGTGCGATCCGATGCAGAACGTCGGTTGCAAGGCCGGTTCGCAGTGCCGCGCCCCGCAAGGCAAGCCGCAGTGCCTCCAAGGCGAGGGCGCGCTGGGACTCAACGACAAATGTACGTTGGACTCAGAATGTGGACCAGGGCTCATGTGCGGCAAGCTCGGCATCTGTCGGCAGATCTGCGACGGCGACGCGTTCTGCGTCTCAGCGGGCTACGACATCTGCCTCAAGCCCTTCGACGGCGCCTACTATGGCGAGTGCCTGCACCTCGAGTGAGAGTCACGGCTGCCGGCATACTGTGTCTACTCGTGGCGTGCGCCTCCAAGGAGGTCATCGCGCCGCCCGCCAGCGTGGACGCCACGACCGAGACGCAGGGGCGCGACGCGGAGGCCGTAGGCTCGCCTGAGACGGCATGCGCGGTAGCGACGGGCGCCTCGGCGTGGCAAGTCCTCGCGCGGTGCCATCCCAAAGGAGAGCTCCTGTCGGCATGGGCGAGCCCGGCGGGCGTCATCACGCTCGTGGGGGCCAAGGGCCAGCTGTGGCGCTACGAGGGCTGCTCGTGGCGCGCGATCGACACCGGAACGACCGATGACCTCTGGTGGGTGCACGGCTTTGATGATGGCTCGGTCGCGATGGTGGGCGCCAAGGGCCGAGTCATGACCTACGCTGAGGGCGTCGGGCTCAAGACCGTCAAGACCGACACGACGGTTACTCTGTACGGCATCTGGGGCACGTCCATCGAGCAGGCCTGGACGATCGGGTTCATGCCGAACGGAAGCGCGGCTCCCTACGTTGGCCGAACCAACGGCGAAGCGTCATTCAAGGCCGTCGGGACTCCGCTGCTGGGCGACAAGGCGAGCCCATTCAAGGTCTGGGGCCGCACCAAGGACGACGTCTGGATCGTGGGACGGAGCGACTTGGTGCTGCACTGGGATGGCACGTCGCTGACGTCGCAGCCGACAGGGACCGCGACCGACTGGGTCACTGTCACCGGGGACCCGGCTACGGGCGACCTCGTGCTCGTCGGCGGCCAGGTGCAGGGACAGGTCATGGAGCGCCGGAGCGGCGCATGGGTGCCGGTCGCGATCGCCGGCCTCCAGCCGCTCCAGGGCGTGTGCCTGGCCCCCGACGGATCGGGCCTCGCGACCGGGATGGGCGGCAGCTTCCTCCGGCGTTCGGTGCAGGGAACGTGGACGAGTGACGATACGGCGCCGTTCGACCTGTTCGATCCGTCCAGCCCGCCAGTCGCAGGATGCCAGCAGCCCGTGCCGGACTACCACGCCTGCGCTGCGCTTCCGGGCGGGGGGTTCCTGGCTGTGGGAGGCAACTTCCTTCTGGGCCCATTGACGGAAGGCACCGTCGTTGCCCACGCGCCGCCGATGGCTCGCTTGCCGGACTAAGGTGGGGACGGTCCTGACATATTGACATGGCGGGTTGGCTTACTCCCGTCCCGAATGTCAACAAATCAGGACCGTCCCCCTTTTCGCACTCGGTGCTGACGCACGGCGACGCCACAGGTCTCGAGCAGCGCGATGGACGTCGAGCCGAGGGGATAGTCGGCGTTGTAGACGACCTCACGAATTCCTGAGTTGATGATCATCTTCGTACACATCAGACACGGCGACAGAGTCACATAAATTGCGGCGCCGGCGACGCTGGTTCCATGGTAGGCAGCCTGGGTGATGGCGTTCTCCTCCGCGTGGCTGCACAGGCACTCATCGAGCCGGGTGCCCGACTGGGCCAGCCCGTTGCAGCGCGGGCAGCCGCCATCGTTGCAGTTCGGAGCACCGCGCGGGGTCCCGTTGTAGCCGGTGGACGTGATTCGCCGGTCCTTGACGATCACCGCACCGACGCGCCTCTTGAGACAGTTGGAGCGATGCGCGACCTCGATGGCGATGAACATGAAGTAGTCATCCCACGGAGGGCGATGGGCGTGGCGCAGCGCCTCGAGGACGATAGGACGCAGCGCGTCGTGGAGGTCCTTGACCTCACCTTCATTGGAGACCTGGAGATCCGCCAGCGCCGCGGTCGCGACGAGCTGCTGCGCGGCCGGATCACCCTCCAGCTCGCGAGCCTCGAGCTGCCGAAAGGCCTCGAGATCGACCCCATCGCCGATGCGACCGCGCGCCTGCGCACGTGAGAAGCGAACGCCCTCGGAGGCGACGATCTCCAGAAACCGAAAGCCTGCTCCAGCCGCGGTACGAAAGGCCACGACCTCCGCCGGATTGCGAAACGAGTCCACGACATGGTTGTGAGTGTGGTCCAGTCGCTCCAGGACTGCGTGCGCGAGCGCGCCAGGCCCGCCGCGTTGCCGCAGCGCATTGCCCATGGCGATCATCCGTTCACGCGTGGGCGCCTCACCGTCTGCGGCGAGCGCCTCACGGATGACATCCGAGAGCGAGTGATAGGTGAAGCCACACGCGACGAGGAACTCGGCTGCGGTACCCTTGCCTGCGGCGTTTTTGCCAGTGAGTCCGAAGATCATCCTGGCCACGCTAGCTCGGAGGACGGGTGCTTGTCACCTCGCGCCTAGCCCGCATTATGCATGAATGGCGCGATGTCAACGCCGCGAACGCACGGCTGAGCCGTCGCGGCGCGAAGCGCCGGGATTCACCGACTGAGACGTACTGGTGGTACGGCGAAGGAGGTGAACGACGGCGCAAGCCTG
>SXOX01000322.1 GCA_005776585.1 Pseudomonadota bacterium
CGTCCTCGACCGATTGACGGGCCTCGTGCTGCGGACCGTTCCGGTCGGCGCGCGCCCGGTCCGACTCGTGGTCGCTCCGGACGGCACGGTCTTCGTCGCGGTCCGCGGCCAAAACCAAGTGGTGCGAATCGCTCCAAACGGCGAAATGGTCACCAACGCCGCTCAGGCAGGACACGAGCCGACCGGCCTCGCGCTCTCGGAAGACCTGTCAACGCTCTTCGTGGTCTCCTTCGTGGACGGCCAGCTTCACGTGTTCGACGCCATGTCTCTGACGCTGATCTGGACGTACGCCACAGCGCCTTACCCTCGTGCGGTGGGCGTCACTCCAAGCAAGGCAGTCGAGGTCATTCACGAGCGTACGAAGCCCTGGCGGTTTGAGAAGACGTTGACTGGCACGTATGCACCGACGTCTACCGGCCCGCTGCGCGTTGCCAACCCGGCGGAGGCGTTGCTGAACCCGGGTGTGGCGTCCGCCAGCGTCGCGTCACGAGCGATGAGCGTCGCGAATGCGCCAGTCGCGGCGGGCTTCGGCGCTTCGGGCGCCACCTTCGTGGCCCACGTGATCGCCAAACCCGGAACTGAGGAGCTTGCCGAGGCCATTCTACTGGGGAGCGCTTCGACCAAGTCGACCTCCGTCAAGGAGACCTGCACCTCCACGTACTATGGCGCCCAAAACTGCACGCAGACCGTCTCATCGAAGGAGACCGTTACGGCGCCGGCCCTGATTCGTCCCATCGAGGCCACGGTCACCCGGCTCGGCAAGGCCGTCGTTCCGGCTCTTCCGGTCTCGGATCCAGCGACGGGGGAGCCCATGACAGCCCTGGTCGACAGCCCGTCCGATCTCGCGCACCACCCGACGCATAGCCTTCTGTGCGTCGTTGGCATGGGCACTGACAATGTGCTGGTGCTCGGCTCCAACTCCGCGGACCCGATGCGTGCGCCGCTCGGGCAGCTCAAGGTCGGTCGCGCTCCGAGTGCCATTGCCTTCTCCGACGACGGCCTCACGGCCTATGTGCTCGACACCCTTGACCATGCAGTGAGTCGAATCGACCTCGCGCCGTTCGTCGCAAACGGCGGCGCCAACACCGCTTCGGCCACAATTCCCTTCGACATCGCTCGCAGCCATGTCGCGGTCTTCGCCGAGGACCCGACTCCGGAAGCGCAGCGCGCCGGACGAAGAACGTTCTTCTTTGCGCGCGCCCCCGGACTGTCGGCCGGTGGACGATTCTCGTGCAATTCGTGTCATGTGGAAGGTGGTGAGGACGGGCAGGTCTGGTTTGGAGCCGACGGGCCGCGACAAACGCCGCTCCTCGCCGGACGTCTGAAGGACACGGCTCCGTTCAACTGGCTGGGTACGAAGGCGGTGCTGAAGGAAAACATCGAACAGACAATCACACGGCTCGGCGGAATCGGAGTTGACGCAGAGACCTTGGCCTCGCTCACCGCCTTCGTCACCGAAGGCCTGCCTGTGGACGCGAAGCTCCCCACCGCCGACGCGGAGGCCGTTGCCAAGGGTGAGGCGCTCTTCCACAGCGCCGAGCTCGGCTGCAGCGGTTGTCATGCGCCACCTGCGCTGACCGACGGAGGCCTGCACGTCGTAGGCACGACGACCGCGCTGGAGAAGCTCATCTTGGCCAAGGCCAACCCAGATATGGAGCCGTCCTCGCTCTTGATGGCGTTGAATACGCCAACACTGCGAGGCCTCTCCCGAAGCGCACCCTACTTCCACGATGGCTCTGCGGCCAACCTGGAGGCGGTCTTTGCGAAAACGGCGTTGATGATGGGCACGACGCTGAGCTTGACGTCGCAGCAACGCGCCGACCTCATCAGCTATCTGAAGACTCTATAGGTCGGTCCGCGGGGGTCACTGGCGATAGACCCAACTCCGCATCGCAGGGAAGGTCAACGTCAGCCACACCAGCGCCAGACTGAGCGGGTGCGCCAAGCGCGGGTCGATGCGCAGCGAGCTGACCATCAGCGACCACATCAGCGTGCCGAGCGCAATCGCCGCCAACGCGACGACGGCGTAGCGGGCACCCTGGACGGAGCGCTCGCCCTCGCGCGCCTGAAACGCGCGCCGATTGAGGGCGAAGTTGGCGACTGCGCCGGCGAGGCTGGCGCCGAGGCGGGCCCCAAAGTGGGCGCGCTTCGGCAACACACTCGCAGCGGCGGTGAAGAGCCCGACGTCGAGCGCCGTCGTGGCCAGGCTCGCGCTCAAGCTCCGAGCCAGTTGAACGCTACGTCGCATGCGAGGCCGCGCCGCGGGCGATCCAGTCGGAGACCGTGACAAGCTGCCGCTCGCGCAGCAGGCCCTGGATGCGCTTGACCGCGTGCCGAGCCGGAACGCGGCCATGCACGTCGCGCGGATGCAGCGCCACGCGCAGCAGCGGCGCAGTCCGCTCGATGGCCTCGACGCCGCGCATGTAGGCCCGCTTGCCGTAGTCGATGGCGGGGTTGGCCGCGTCGAACGTGAGCGCGTGGGTCGGGTGCTCCGCCGGTGCGTCCTTCAATACGACGACGCGGTCGAGAAACGCAGTCCAGCGAAATCCGAACTCGCGCACGGCCGCCTGCGCGGCATCGCTCTGTTGCCAGGCCGGGGCGACGAAGCCCTCCGGGCGAAAGCCGCAGTCCTCCAAGATGCGCAGCCCCGCGTGCAGGCGATTGCGCGCCTCGTCCGCGTCGAGGTGAGCGAACTCGGCGCAGCCCCGGCTGAAGAAGCGGTGCGAGAGCTGGTTTCGGAGCCCGCGCGGCCGTCGCGGCGCCATGTGCGTCAGTCCGTGCAGCACGATCTCGGAGCCGAGCGCGGCCTCGTCACGGAGCCAGGCCACGAGCTCCTCGTCGGCGCGCAGATCGAAGTGTCCGCGCGCGTCGACCCAGCTCGGAACGACGAGCAGCACGAGGCGACCGACCCCCACCTCACGCACGGCGGTGACGAGCGTGGCGATCTCGGCGGCGTTGGCCGGAGAGACGTCGTGAATCTCGACGGTGAGCGCCGCAGGAGCTGCGACTGCCAGCGCGGTCTCATTCCGGGCGTTGGACGTCACGACGACGTCTGCAAACGTGCTACGCAGGACCATGGTGCCGGCCATTAGCCCACCTCCGCGCGTGGGGGCACCGCAGGAAGCGGCCGACCGGCACGACGGATGCGTCGGGCCTGTCGCACCGTCTCCATGGCGAGCTTGAAGACGTCCCGCTTCTTGAGGGTGCTCACCGCGTCGCCGTAGTGGCACGAGATGGGTGCTGCGGCGATGCGGATCTCGGTCCCGGTCGCCCGTGCCGTACGCGCGAGCACGGCCAACGACTCGTGCTCGAGGCGATAGCCGCCGCGCTCCGGGAGCCCCGCCGCGACCGCGTCGGCGAGGACCTTGGTGTAGACGCGCAGCCCCGACTGCACGTCGACCGGGTCGAAGCCGCCCACGAGTCGGAAGCCCGCGTTGACGAGCCAGTTCGATACGCGGCGATGGCGCGGCATCTCGTCGTGGCGACGTGCGCCGATGACGACGTCGGCAAAGCCGTCGGTCACGAGCGTGACGAGCGGCGGAAGCTCGGCGGGGTCGTGTTGGAGGTCGCCGTCGATGAGCGCAACGGCGTCGAGGTCCAGCCCGGCAAGGGCGCGAAGCCCACGGCGCACCGAGCCCTGCTTGCCGAGATTGCTCGGGTTGCGCAGCGCTGTCACGCGGGCGGCGTCATCGGCGGACAGGCTCGCGAGCACCCGCTGGACGACCTCGGGCGTCGCATCGGTGGAGGCGTCGTCGATGAGCACGAGCCGCTCGGGCCCGACAGCGAGGCAGCGCCGCACCAACTCGGGCAGGTGCTTCGCCTCGTTGTAGGCCGGCACGACGATGGCCGTGCGCGCAGGCAGGCGCTCCGCGAAAGGCAGGCTCTCGACACGGTCTGAGGTGAGGGTCATGGTCTTGGTCCTTTCCGTAGTCACGCCGGTTCGCCCGTACAGGAAGCGTGCCAACGCGTGACGGAAGGGCCTGTTCAGATGACGTGACTGGTTGGTCACGATTTTTACGGCCACCCAGTGCGTGCTTTCGGGTCACAGGTGTGAAGTGCGCTGCGCTCAGGGCGCGAAGGCGGCTTCGCGGGGACGGGCGCCCGAGGCTTGGTGCTCATCGACGCCCTCCGCGGTCGTCAGCCTGCACTCGACCGCGTGCGACTCGAGCTCGCGGCCACGAGCCGTCTGGCCACGACGGTCATCACCGCGTTCGAGCTCCTGTCCGGAGCCCGGAGCGACCGCGAGCGCGCGAAGGTCATCACACTACTCGACGCGCTGGACATCCTGCCGCTCACGCCGGCCGCAGCGGAGGACGCGGCGGCCATTCGGCGGCAGCTCGAATCGCGCGGCGAGGGCATTGGCACGGCGGACACGCTCATTGCCGGCATCTGCCGCACGGCGGGAGCCATCCTGATGACCTTCAACCGAAAGCACTTCGAGCGCGTGGCCAACCTGGCGCTGAGCCAGCTAGAGCGCACGCGCGCGTAGGCAGGGCGGGCCGGCTCGGCTCCTCAGCGGATCGTCGCCGTCACGTGCGTCGCCTGGTCGCTGCCTTGGTGCCGCTTCGCCACAACCGTGTATTCGCCGGGCACGAGCGCGCACCGCACATCCACCGCGAGGTCCTGGAGCGCTCCATTGCGAGGATGCGCGGCGGGCGTCCGCGTCACTGCCAGCTCGAGCATGAGCTCCGGGAGACGTGCCGGGTCCAGTCGAGCGCGCACGACGTAGTAGCTCGGCCCCATCCGCACCTCGATGCTGGACCGTTCACCGTCTACCGTTACTGGGAGCAGCACGTAATCGGCGGTCTGCGGTCGGTTGGGCCGCTTCTCGGTGACGGTGACCTCCAACCAGCGCGTAGACGGCGGAGACGAGCGGGGCCGGGTGACCACCTCATCGCTGGCGCGTGCGACGCTTGGAAGGATGAGAACAGCAACGAGCACGACCCGAGCGAGCGACATGGTGACACCTCTTCGGGGTCAAACGCGCAACGACGCCGTTGGATCTTGGACGAGTGCCGCCGAGTCAGCTGCGGTAGATCGCGCCCCACGCAAAGAAATTTTTGATGTAATTAATTCATGCGGACTTGACGTACTCCAGCGGCAACTTCCCCGCAGTGCGTCGATCGTAGCTCTCGCGCTCGGCCAAGGCGTCCGACGCCGCCTGGACGGATCGCGCGCTCGCGGTGTCGTGCCGGCAGCTCGAGCGTGAGGTGGCCGAGGCCGACCTCGGCGATGCGCCGCCCGAGGACGAGCCCGACGTGCTGCTCCCGGACCGCGTCGTGTTGCGATTCGAGCTGTCCGCAGGCGATGCTCTCGTCGTCAAGAAAGCGCTCGCGGTGCTCAAGTCGCGCGCTGGAGCGCCCGACAGCGACGAGGGCGTGGCCCTGGTGGCGCTCGCACGCGAGGCGCTGCGGAGCTCCGACACAGTGGAGCGACCCATGCCCGAGGAGCGGTATCGCGTCGTGCTGGAGACCTGCCCGTCCTGCGCGAAGATGACCCACGTGGGTCCGGACACCGGCGGTTCAACGCGCTTCGGCGTGGATCCCACGGTGCAAGCGGAGGCGGCGTGTGACCCCGGTTTAACACCCCCCGCGCACATGGCGTGCGATTTTCGAGTCAAATCAGCGCCTTCAGGGCGAGACGGCGTATGTGGCGTGTGCGTAGGCTTTCAGCCGATGCTGGCGATCGGCGGA
>SXOX01000002.1 GCA_005776585.1 Pseudomonadota bacterium
CGGTCTCGAAGCGGTGGTCGGGGCCAAGCCGGTCCAGCGCCACGGCGGAGGTGAATAGCTTGACGACGCTAGCCGGGTTGAGCGCCAGCGCGGGCTCCTTGGCAAAGACCTCGCGACCCGACTTTACGTCTACTACCGCGACTGAGATAGCGGCGGCCCCCAGCGGCGCGCCATTGAGCAGGCGCGTGGCGGCGGCCCTGAACGCCTTCGCGCGAGGCGACGTGTCGGACTCGAAGCGCCGGGCCTCGACCTTGGGCGTCGCGGTCACCTCGACGGGCTTCGGTTCCACCACCGGGCTCGCCCGGCGACCGCGCACGACCTCGATTGGGAAGGCGGCCAGGCCCCGCTGCTCGCTTTCGGCGGGGCGGCGGTCCTCGGCCCAAACCCACGTAGGGGTGATGACGACCAGAGCCAGGAGCGCGCGAGTGAGGCGGTGCACGGCGCGCGATGTAGCACTCGGGGCGATGCGGGACGAGAAATTTATCTCGTACAAAATCAATCCACCCCAACGACTTTGCCGTGCTCGTGCGTCTCATGCCTGACCGGGTGCGCGCACTCGGCGTTTCAGCATCTCGACCTTTCGACCTGGAGAGCACCCATGTCCATCCTGACGAACCTTGGTCGTTCCGCGTCCTCACTCGCTCTGGTTGCGACGCTCGGCTGCGGCGGCTCCAATGCCGCGCCGACCGGGCCCGTCGCTTCGACCGCCGTGGAGCAGGCGCTGGAGGCCGCGGCCCCGCGCTCGCTCCTGTCGCGGCTCGATGTCGCGCGGCTCCTGCCGGCGGACACGCGCGTCCTCATCGCCGCCGATGGCCTCGGCTCCTGGGCCGAGCGCCTCGATTGGACCGCCATCCAGGCGCTCGTGCCCGAGCTCGGCAAGGAGCTGGGCCAGCTCCGCGAGAGCCCCGCGACGCGCGCGCTCGCCGACGTGCTCGCCAACCCGTCGCGCCTCGGCGCGCTGGGCCTCGACCCGAACGCCCCCGTCGGAGTGGCCGTCCTTGACGTCATTGGCGACACGTTCGCGTTCTTCGCGCGCATCTCGGACCGCGCCGTGCTCCTCGAGCAGCTCGGCGCGCTCGCGCAGGACCGGAGCGTCACGCCGGTGCGCGAGGCCGTCGGTGAGGCCACGCTCATCACGCTCCCGGGCGAGTCACACGTTGCACTTCTGCTCCTCGAAGACCAGCTCCTCGTCGTCGCTGCCGGTGGCCCTAGCCGCGAGGCCGCCGCCGGCAGCGTTGCGCGCGCCCTTCTTCGGTCAGGTGAGGAGACGCTAGCGGCCTCACCGAGCTTCATAGGCGCCATCGCGAAGTCGTCGGGGCAGGCGCTCGGCGCCTACGTCGACCTTCAGGGCCTCATCGACGACGGCCTCGCCGCAGAGACGCATCACTGCCGTCTCGAGGACCAGGGCTCGGACACCTACTGCGCCAAGAAGCTCGCCACGGCCGACAAGCTCGGCGCGCTCGCCAAGCGCTACCTCGGTCCAACGGCCGCGATCGTCGCTGGTGCGGACGTGACCGGTCGCTCGCTCAGCGGCTCGCTGCGCTTGCACACGGGTGACGGCGCCAAGCTCACCACGCTGCTGCGTCAGGGCTCGGGCACCCCGGCGCTCGTGTCCGCCCTCGACCGCACGCCGCTCTTTGCGCTATCGAGCACCTTCGACCCGACCGCCGCGCTCGGCCTCGTGGGCGAGGTGGCCGACGTCGCGGGCGAGTCGATGGACGGCGTCGAGGCCTTCGTCATGAAGACCTTCGGGGTCGGCCTCGCGGGCGACATCCTCAAGGTCCTCGATGGCGAGGTGGGCTTCGCTTTCACCGTCATGGAGCCGGCCCGGCTGGAGCACCGCCCCACCGGCGTCGTCTTTACACTGGGTCTGACGGACGTCGCCGGCGCTCAGCGTCTGATGGCGCGCGCCGCGGACTTCCCCGGCCTCTCGTCGCTGCTCGAGCGCCAGGGCGAGCTCCTCGTCGTGCGCGGATCCACACCGGTCTACGCCGGCATCGCGGGCAGCACGTTCGCGGTCACGACCGACCGTTCGGCGCTCACGCGGCTCGCGGGCGACGACTCGCGCTCGTTCGGCGATCTCGTCCAGCCCGATGTCCGGCCGCTCGTGACCGGTCTCACCGCCGCCACCGCGCTCGGCGTGCTGGACTTCGGCGAGATGGCGCAGCTGTTCATGGGCTTCAGCCGCATCGTCTGGAACACGGAGACTGTGGCCATGCGGGGCGAGCGTGCCGCGTTGGACCAGCAGATCGCCGACACGCAGCGCGCGTCGTCCGAGCTCGAGGCCGCGCGGGTCACGGCAGGCTTTGCCGCGGCGGGCAGCCTCGTCGGTCGGGCGACGGTCGACGCCACGGGTGTGCATGTGACGGGCGGCTGGTTCACCGGCAAGGACAGCTTCCGGGGCGCGCTCCACGCCATCGTCGCCGCCACCCGGAGGTCGCCGCAGGAACGCGCGCTCGACGACGTGCTCTCGACCTTGCGCCGGCAGCGCGACGCATTGCCCCTCGACGTGCCCGAGCCCGCCCTCGAGTAGCCCGTTTCCTTGACCCTTCTGGCCACGGGTGGCACACGAGCACCATGGCTCGCTTGGTCGCTCTCCTCCTCCTGCTCCCCGCCTCCGCCTCGGCGTTCTCGCTGCTCGGGGCCAAGCCACTCGCTGTCAAGGAGTTCGGCCTCCACGTCGAGTTTGGCTACCCCGACGTCTCCGTCCGGTTCGTGCAGCCGATTGTGACCACGTTTCAGGTCGAGCCCCGACTCACGTTCTACTACGCGCCCGCCATCGCCGGGGGCAGCATTCGTCCTGGTCCGGGGGCGGTCGGTAACACGTTCGGCGTGCGGCTGAAGTGGATGGTCTACGACAAGGGCGGCCTCCACGTCGCCGTCGATTGGGAGCCGTCGCTCTGGCTCGGCTATACGCCCTCGTTCAACGTGGGCGCCTCGTTCGGCGCACCGGGCGGCGTCATCGTCGACTACACGTTCGACAATGGCATGACCGTCCTCGGCGGCTTCCACTTCCCTTTCACGGTGCTGATGTTCCCGTCGGTCGATGCTGCGCTGCCCTTCGTGTTCTCCGCGGGCTTCGAGATGCCCTTGACGGCCAAGATGAACCTGTCGCTGTCCTTCGACGGCGGGCCGGTTCCGGTGATCAAGGACGGCAAGCTCAATCGCGTTGGCGCAGTGCTCGTCGGCCGCGTTGGCCTCGGCTGGGTCTTCTGACGTTACCCTTGAGCGACGCCGCGCTCGCGGAGCTCACGCCGCAGGCGCTCGACCAACAGGTCGATGGCCACGCGCCGATCGCCCCCCTCGGGCAGGATGAGGTCGGCCGCGTACTTCGTCGGCTCCACGAACGCCTCGTGCATCGGACGCACCGTGGCGTAGTACTGCCGTCGCACGTCCTCGAACGTGCGCCCGCGCTGCTCGATGTCCCGCCGCGCACGCCGAAGCACGCGAATGTCGGCCGGCGTATCCACGAAGATCTTGATGTCGAAGCGCTCGCGCAGCCGCTGGTCGGCGAAGATGAGGATCCCTTCGACGACGATGACTGGCGCGCTGCGCACCTCGGTGGTTTCGAGCCTGCGGCGATGCGTCACGAAGTCATAGAGCGGACTCGGCACCGCCTTTCCGCGGCACAGCTCGTCGAGCTGCGCGACCAGCAGCTCGGTCTCCAGGCTCTCCGGGTGGTCGTAATTCACGGCCGCACGCGCCTCGGGCGCGAGGTCCGGTCGGTCCCGGTAGTACGCATCATGCTGGAGGTAGGCGACCGACGCCTGCGGAAGCTCGGAGACGATCGCGCGCGCAATCGTCGTCTTGCCTGACCCCGTACCGCCGGAGATGCCCAGCACGAGCGGTTTGCGAGGCGGCTTTCGGGGGGTGCTCATGCTGCCGAGCATGGGCAATCGCGCCCGTCAGGGCAAGGGGCGGACGTGACACCTCCAACCGAGCGCGCTAGCTTCGGCGCCTCGTGACCCGCCCAGCCCTCCTCTTCGCGGTCCTCTTCGTCAGCGCCGTGCTCCGGTTCTGGGGGCTCGGCGACGAGTCGTACTGGTTCGATGAGATCTGGTCGGTGACCCAGGTGCGCGGGTCGCTCTCTGATGTCCTGCGAAGCCTCGCGCACTCGGACGTGCACCCGCCGCTCTATACGTTCCTGCTCTGGGGCTGGGTCCGCGCGCTCGGCGAGGCCGAGTGGGCGACCCGCTTGCTTTCGGCGCTGGTCGGCCTGCTCGCGGTCGCGGTCACCGAGCGGCTGGCCACTGAGCTCGATCGCGATCGCCGCACGGGCCTCATCGCTGCCGGCGCCGTCGGCCTCTCGGCCTTTGCCGTCACCTACGCGCAGGAGACGCGTTCGTACAGTCTGCTGCTGTTGCTATCCGTGCTGGCGACCTGGCGCCTCGTGCGTTTGCTCGATGCCCCTGCCTCCTGGCGCGCTGCCGGCCTCTATGTCCTCGCCGCGCTGCTCTTGGTCTACACGCACGTCTTCGGCGCGTTCGTGCTGCTCGCGCATGGCCTCTTCGTGCTCCGGTGGGTCCCCGTTCTCCGGCTCCGTGTCGTGGCGCTCGGCGCCATCGTGGTCGTCGGGTTCCTGCCGTGGGTCCCTGTCATGCTTGCACAGGTCGGCCGTGTGCAGCAGGGCTTCTGGATTCCCCGACTCGACTGGCGCTCGCCCTTCTTCTGGCTCTGGACCTGGGGCGGCTACGGCATCCCGGCCATCCTCGTCTGGCTCGTGGCCGTCGCCCGCGGCGCCGCGGTTCCGGCTCCCGTCACAGACGGCTGGCGGGCCAAGAGCCGGACCCTGCTCGCGCTGCTGGCCGGCGTGCCGGTGGTCCTGCCGGTGGTCCTGTCCATCGTTGGCGAGCCCATCTTCCACCCGAAGTACGCCATCGTCCTGCTCGGACCCCTGGCCATCCTCGCGGCCCGCGGCGTGCTCGCGGTGCGTCGGCCCGCGTGGCGCTTCGGAGCGCTGTCGGCCGCGGCCATCGTCCTGCTCTCGAGCGTGGTCCTGCACGTCACGCTGCCCCGCACCAAGGAGCAGTGGCGCGAGCTGTCGGCGCATGCGCGGGCGCTCTCGACCCAGGGCGTCGTCGTCGTGGCCGAGGCCTACAATCGCACGAACCTCGGCTTCTACGGCCCCGACCTCGCCGTGCGCTGGCTCGAGCCCGGCGACGATTCAGTGCAGACCTTGGAGGGAGTGAGCGAGCTCGTCTACGTGCAATGCCACCCCGCGAAGGGCGAGCACTCCGAGGCACTGGACCGGGCGTTTCACCGCGTCGACGAGGTGAGCTTCCGCGACGCGCGCGCGGTGCGCTATCGGAGGCGGTAGATAGAGGCTACTGCGTGACCACGGCGCTATTGGCGGAGCCGCCAGCGCTGGAGGTGACCGTCACCGTCGGTGGCTTGGTCGTGACCTTCTTCGACAACGTGTATGTCGCCGTCGCCGCGCTGTAGGTCATCGCCCCCGAGCCCGTGTTCCACGTGGCCGTGAGGGTGGCCGAAGGCGCGCTCGTGCTCGTGGCCTTGACCGTGAGCATCTTCGTGCTCTGCTTCCACGTGGCCTGTGTGATTGTCACCGTGTCGGACGGCGGCGGCGGCTGCACGAAGGCCATCGCGAGGTTCACGTCGATCTTGCCCCAGCCGAAGTCGCCATTGGGCACCGTGCCCGTGAGGCCATCGGTGCGCGCACCGAGGCGCAGGGCCGACTTGATGCCATCGGGGGTCATGTTGCCGCCGACTGCGAGCGCCTGCTCGAGCAGCAGCGCGACGGAACCCGTGGCGCACGGTGTGGCCATGCTCGTGCCTTGCAGGGTCGTGTACCAGCCGGTCGGGTTGATGCGATTGAGGCGGCGGTGATAGCTCTCGGCCGGGTCGTTGAGGACCGTCTGCGACAGGGCAGCCACGATGCCGACGCCCGGCGCGCCGATGAAGGGCTGCTGCCGCCCATCGCGCGTGGGGCCGCGGCTCGAGAAGTTCGCGACGCCGTGCATGACGAACTGGTCGTAGTAGTCGAGCGGCGCCACGTTGTAGGCCTGCGTGATGAGGCTGAAGCCGAGCGCCGGCTGCGTGAAGTCCACGTACTGGCGCGCCGTCCAGGCGTTCTTGGTCTGATACGCGGCAATGCCGATGACTGACTTGGCCGAGCCGGGCGCGCCCACGGTCATCACGCTGTCGGAGAGCTGGCCCTCGTAGTAGTACGTCGTCAGGTTGAGGTTGCTGCTCTGGCCGTGCCACGAGTGGAACGTCGCGCCGGCGGGGATGCTGATGGGGATGAGGTCGATCTTCCACGTCCCCACCGCCGGGTTGGTCCCATCGCCGTCGGAGATCTCGACGTAGAGGTTGTTGTCCGTATTGTTCGTCTCCCAGCCGTTCTGACTGCCGGGCAGGTTCGCCACGTACACGTAGCCTTGCGGCGTCGAGAAGCCGTAGCCCGGGCTGCCAGTCTTCCAGGTGTTCTTGTAGGCGCCGCTGAACGACGGCGGCCATTTCTGACCGTTGGGTGACGTAATCTGGACCCGACAGGTGCCCGTGTACCAGAGGTCGTGGAACACGTAGTCGTTGCCGTTGCCCGCCGTCGGCGTGTAGGCCGGGATGACGACCGACGCGTCCGGAACGGCCTCCGCGGTGCCCGAGATCACGCCCGAGCCATGGAGCGGCGGGCCCCACAGCGCCCGATTGGGCGAGGTGTACGACACGGCCGCGTTGCCGGCCGCCACGACGACGATCTTGCCCGAGCCCGACAGCTGGTCGATGCCCCGCTCCTCGGCCAGGGATCCGTCGTGCGGTCCGTAGTCTGAGCCCAGGCTCATGTTGATGACCGCGGGGCGACCGAGTGCGGCCGCCTCGGCGAAGATCCAGCCCACGGCGTCGACCATCGCGGCGCTGGAGTTGCGGTTCTTGATGTTGTCGAAGTCGTACTCGACGACCAGCAGCTCCGACTCGAACGCGAGCCCACGAAAGCCTACCGCGGGATCGCCATCGACCGGGCTGATGGGCGCCAGGCCGGCGCCTGCCGCCGTGCCCGCGACGTGCGTGCCGTGACCGTTCTCGTCCCGGTGCGCGCAGGAGCCGTAGCCGCCGGCGACCTGCGCCTGCGACCAGACCGTGCCGTAGCCGTAGGGCGTGGGGCTCGGCGCCGCGTTCGCGACGTCGGCGGGATCGATCGTGTGGTCCCAGACCTTGAGGATGCGACCCTGGAAGTCGGGGTGCTCGATGTCGATGCCGGAGTCGATGATGCCCACGATCACCCCGAAGCCGCTCAGCGCCGACGACTGCGCGGCCAGCGCGTTGACCCCGGTGCTCCCGGCGGCGAGGTCCATCGTCGGGTGGAGCTGGCGCGCGGCCTGGATGAAGCGCACACCCGGGTGGGCGGCGAGCTGCTCCAGCGCGCGCACGGGCGCGCTCGCGGTCACGAGGCCGCTCGGGAGCACGGTGCGGACCGTGACGCCCATCGCCCGCAGCGCCGGCAATGCCGCGTGATCGAGCTCGATGAAGAGGTCCGCTCGGAGGTCGATGCCCGGTCGCCCTGCCGCTGGGGCGAAGCGCCCGCCGGCGAAGCTGCCGCGCTGGCTGGCCGACATGCGCGCCGTGTGGACGTCCATCTTGGGAGCGGCGGCCACCGCGGCCGTGCTGGCAAGCAAGGCCAGGGACAGCACGAGGGAAGAGAACGAGCGTTGACGCGGCATGACGACCTCGGTGGGGTGAGCAGGGCAGCGCCGCCAAACGTGGCGCCGTGGGGTCGTTCTAGTCGCGAGCGGCGCGGGGCGTCAAGGGAAATTCCGAGGGTTCACGTCCCCAGCAACCAGCTCCACCCGGCGCGCGCGTTCAGCCACGCCCGGCACTCCGCGTCGCTCACGGCGTCCGGATACGCCTGCGCGATCAGCGCCCCGGGCACCGCCTCGCCCAGCGGGAACGGGTAGTCCGTCCCGAGCGCCACGCGCTCGCGGCCAAACAGCTCGACCAAAAACCGCAGCGCGCGCACGTCGTGGACGAGCGAGTCCACCCAGAACCGTCCGACGTACGCTGCCGGCGCCACCGCGTTGTCCATTGCGCACAGATCCGGCCGCGCCTCGAAGCCGTGCTGAATGCGCCCGAGCGTGAACGGAAACGCGCCGCCGCCGTGGGCGAAGCAGACGCGCAGGCGGGGCAAGCGCTCGAAGACGCCGCCGAACAGCATCGAGCAGATGGCCAGGCTCGACTCGGCCGGCATGCCGACGAGCCACGGCAGCCAGTACTTGGGCATGCGCGCCTCGCCCATCATGTCCCATGGATGCACGAACACGGCCGCGCCGAGCGACTCGGCGAGCGCGAAGACCGGGAACAGCTCCGGCGCGTCCAGGTTCCAGTCGCCCACGTGGGAGCCGATCTGCACGCCGGCGAGGCCCAGCTCGCGAACGCACCGCTCGAGCTCGCGGCAGGCGCGCTCGGGGTCCTGCATCGGGAGCGTGCCGAGGCCAATGAAGCGGTCCGGGTGCCCGGCCACGACGCCGGCCAGGTGGTCGTTCAGAAACCGCGCGATCTCCGCGCCATCGGCGGGCGGCGTCCAGTACGAGAACAGCACGGGGACCGTCGAGAGGACCTGGACCCCGACGCCGTGGGCGTCGCAGTCGCGCAGTCGCGCCGCGGGGTCCCAGGCGTTGTCCTCGATCTCGCGGAAGAAGCGGCCGTCGTCGCGCACCATCCGGGCACGGCACGGCGCGTGGTGCTCGGGGCTGTGCTCCAGTCGAATGAAGCCGCCGTAGCCGAAGCGGTCGCACCAGCGGGGGAGCGTGTGCGGCAGCAGGTGCGTGTGGACGTCGAGCCGGTCGGGCACCCGCATGGCTCAGACGAGGCGCTCGACGCGCACCTCGACCTCGAGCCGCTCGTCGCCGCCGCCGACGTAGAGCGTGCCGGAGGTGGGGGTCGCGTCCACGTAGTTGCGGCCGATGGCGACGCGCACGTGATCGGTCTGCGTGAGCACCCCATTCGTGGGGTCGAACCCGCGCCAGCCGACCTCGGGGAGATAGACCTGCACCCAGGCGTGGCTTGCCTCGGCCATGCGCTGATTGGGGTGCTTCGGCCCCGTGTAGAGGTAGCCGCACACGTACCGCGACGGCACGCCCAGCAGGCGGCTGAGGCAGATGAACAGGTTCGTGAAGTCCTGGCAGACGCCGCGGCGGTTGACGTAGACGTCATACGCGGAGGTGAAGACGTCGGTGACTCCCTGCTGATAGCGATACTCGCCGAAGAGCGTCGCGTTGATGTCGAGCAGCGTGTCGAGCAGGTCGTAGTCGTTGCGCTTGACGAAGCCCATCGCGTAGTCGGTCAGCTCGCGCAGCTCGGTCTCCGGCAGCTCCGGCGGCAGCAGGTAGGGCTGGAGCATGTGGCGCTGCCACGGCATCCACACGAGCGGGATCTGCGTGCTCGCGTGGATGGGCCGAAACGAGAGCGGGTCCACGTCCAGCGTCTCGACCCGGGAGCGGGCCACAATCGACAGCTCGGTGTACGGCCTATCGATGAGCACGCGGCGCGCGCGGCTGCCGAAGACGTCGTCGAAGTCCCGGGACCGGCCCTCGACCGAGAGCTCGATGCCATGGCTGATGAGGCGCTGCACGTGATCATGGGCGGGCGTGAGCTTGAGCAGGTGCGTGCTGCGCTCGACAGCCTTCTCGTAGCGGTAGACCGTGCGGTGGATGACGTCGAGCACCTTGGGCTCGGCGCGCTCCGGGAGCTTCTGGCGTGCGCGGACGTGAAATGCCGGCGACGTGGGCGCCTGTGCCTGCGAATCCGGGTTGATGAGCGCACGCACAGCCCCTTGGCGGATGACGACGAGCGTGCCGGGCGGGAGCATCGTCCACTCGACGGGCAGCGAGCCGCGCGCTTCCAGCGGCGACGAGGAGACCACCACGCCGCGCTGCCCCGCCGCGCCGCGCCGCGTGAGGTCGACCATGAGGTCCTCGTCCCCGAAGGCGACCTGCTCATACGGCGGCACGACCGCCCACAGGTAGACTGGGCCCTTAGCGTCCTTGTCGGCGTACACGGCGAGGTCGTGCCCGTCGGTCAGCACGCTCGTGACATTGCCGTACTGGTTGAACTCGGCCATCCAGTCGCGCAGCAGCCCGAGATCCAGCTCCCCAATCGTGCGGACACCCTTGCCGGCGATGCGGCCGAGCAGCTCACAGAAGAGCACCTCGGTGTCGGTCGAGCCCACGGGCTCGAAGCGCTGCGGGCCCTTGGGCTCGAGCCGGCTCTCGAGGCTCCCCGAGTGCGCAAAGAGCCAGTCCCGTCGGCCGAAGCTTCGTTTGAAGGGCTGCGTGTTGGCGTCGGTCAGGTTGCCCCAGGTCGCGGTGCGCAGATGCAGCAGGAACAGCGGCGAGGCGAGGTGATCCCAGGCGCGCACGAGCTGGCTGCGGATGCTGCCCTGCTGCGGGTTGGGCTCCTTGAGCACCGAGGCCGATGGCTCCGCCCCGTGGTAGTAGCCGAGGCCCCAGCCGTCGGGGAGGCGGCCCCCGGGCTCCAGGCACGCGAGATCAAAGGCGGGCGCGAGGGCTCCCTCGAAGCTCATGGCGAGGACGTTCGGCATGGCTAAGCGGGAGACTCCCCAGCCGTGGCGGACGCGGCGGGACCAAAGCCCAGAAGGTCCGCTCCGATTCCGGCGCAGATCCCGGCCGTCTCATCGACGACGTGCGTGAGCGCCGCGTGCACGCCGAGCTCCGCGAGCTGCCCCGGCGTGAGCTCACAAATCCAGCGATCGAGGGCCTTCAGCCGCGCGGCGGTCTGGGCGCCCGGTCCATCGGGGACGGCCTCGCGCCGGATGGCATCGAGCCGCTCGTGCGCCGAGTGCACGGCGAAGTGCACTGAGCGAGGGAAGTGCGGTTCGAGCACCAGGAAGGCCGCGACGGCAGCACCCGTGACCCGACCCTGGTTGCGCTTCATGAACGGCTCGAAGCCCGAGCACGCGCGCAGGAGCGACAGCCAGAGCCCCGTCTCGATGACCTGGTGGGTGCGCTCGCGGAGCGACAGCGCATGGTGGTGCACGTCCAGGATGCGCGCCGTCTGTCCGCAGCGCTCGAGCAACACGCCGAGCCACAAGAAATCCAGCGGCTCGTCGTGGAGCATGGTGCTGCGCGAGAGGCCGAGCACGAGCTGCGTCTGCTCGCGGACGTGGCGGTAGAAGTCCATGCGTGCCGTCTGCCACAGGTCGCGGGCGGCGGCAGAGTGCAGCCAGAGATAGAGGGCGTTGGTGGCCTCCCAGACCTCCAGACTCACGACCTCGCGGATGGAGCGAGCGTTGTCGCGTGCGGCCCCGACCGACTGCACGAGGCTTGACGGGTCCTCCTCGTCCCAGACGAGCGTCTCCTGCACGCGCTCGGCATCCGACGTGGCGGAGGCGCCATAGCGCTCGATGAAGGCCGCTTCCTCGCCCCAGACGATGATGGCCGGGTGCCAGCACTGCTCGGGCGTGAGCTCGCCGTCTCCTGCGAGGTTGCGCGTCACGAACAGCACGCGTGCGGTGCTCTCGGCGCGCTCCAAGTAGCGCCCGAGCCAAAAGCAGTGATCGGCCACCCTCGATATCACGCGACGTGATCCTTCAACACCCAGGTGTCCTTCGAGCCGCCGCCTTGGCTCGAATTGACGACGTAGGAGCCCGGGACGAGCGCCACGCGGGTGAGTCCGCCGGGGAGCACCCACGGGCCGTCCTTGCCGGTGAGGATGTAGGGGCGGAGATCCACGCGCCGCGCGGCGAAGTTACCCTCCGCGGGGTCCCAGGTAGGGCAGGTGGACAGCTCGACGCGATGCTGCGCGATGTACTTGCGCGGCTCGGCCTCGATGCGCCGGCGGAACTCGTCGCGCTCGGCGGCCGTGGACTGTGGGCCCATGAGCATGCCGTAGCCGCCGGCCTCGTCGACCGCCTTGACGACCAGCTCACTCAGGTGCTCGACGACGTACTTGCGGTCGGCCTCGCGCGCGCAGACGTAGGTGTCGACCTGCGCGAGCGTGGGCTCCTCGCCGAGGTAGTAGCGCACCATGTCGGGCACGTATGGATAAATGGCCTTGTCGTCGGCGATGCCGTTGCCGGGCGCGTTTGCGAGCGTCACGTGGCCCTTCTGCCAGGCGCGCATGATGCCAGGGACGCCGAGCAGCGAGTCGGGGCGGAAGACCTCGGGATCGAGGAACGTCTCGTCAGTCCGCCGATAAACTACGTCCACCCGGCGAGGGCCGCGCGTGGTGCGAACGAAGACGTGGTCGTTCTCGACGAACAGGTCCGGAGCCTGGACCAGCTCCACGCCCATGGTCCGCGCGAGGAAGCTGTGCTCGAAGTAGGCCGAGTTGTACGGCCCAGGCGTGAGCACGACGACCGCGCCCGGCTCACTCGGGGCCAGCGAGCGCAGCGTCTCCGCGAGGCGCGCGGGGTAGACATCCACGCGGTGGATGCGCGCCTGGTCGACGACGCCCGGAAAGACGCGCTTGCTCACCACGCGGCTCTCCAGCACGTACGAGACGCCCGACGGCGTGCGCAG
>SXOX01000323.1 GCA_005776585.1 Pseudomonadota bacterium
ATGGGCAACGACGTCGCCGTCAACCTTGGCGGCGCCATGGGCAACTTCGAGCTCAACGTGTTCAAGCCGCTCATCATTCACAACGTCCTTCAATCCGTGCGGCTCCTGTCGGACGGCGCGCTCAGCTTCGAGGAGCACTGCGTCCGCGGGCTGGAGCCCAACCGCGCCCACATCGCCGACCTGCTGGACCGGTCGCTCATGCTCGTCACCGCGTTGAATCCGCACATTGGCTACGACAAGGCCGCGCAGATCGCGAAGAAGGCCCACAAGGAAGGCACGACGCTCAAGGCCGCCGCGATGACGCTGGGCTACGTGACCTCCGACCAGTTCGACGCATGGGTCCGTGCCGAGGACATGGTGGGATCGCGCTAGAGAGGCCGGAGGTTGTCTCGGGTGAGAGACTCGCGCAGTCGGAGCGCGAGCTCGAGCCGCTTGACCTTCATGGACGCCGTCCTTGGGAACTCGTCGGAGCAGACGACGACTCCGGACAGCCGCTTGTAGTCGGTGAGCTGACGATTTCGGCGGCCGAGATCCTCGAGACACGCGGGGCTGAGCTCGGCGCCGGTCTTGGGCCGAATGACGACACAGAGCTGCTCTTCGGTGAGTTTGCCCGTCGGCCAGATGAAGTTGGCCGCAAACACCGCGAGCTCGGCGGTGTCGCGCAGGCCCTCGAAGGCGGCCTCGAGATCCTCGGGGTACACGTTCTTGCCACCCTCGGTCACGATCATGTTCTTGGAGCGGCCCACGAGCTTGAGGTGGCCCGAGAGGTCGAGCAGGCCCAGGTCCCCGGTGCGGAGCCAGCCGTCGACCAAGGTCTCCGCCGTGAGCTCCGGCGCGTCCCGGTAGCCGGCCATGAGCGACGGCCCGCGGACCCACACCTCGCCGACGCCCTCGCTGTTGGCGTCACGGATGACGACCTCGGTTCCCGGAATGGGGCGCCCCACCGTATCGGCGCGAAACGGCTTGAGATCATTGACGGTGAGGACGACGCCCGCCTCGGTCAGTCCGTAGCCGATGACGACGGGGAGACCGAGTCGAGAAAAGAACTCGGCCGTCTCGGCGTCGACGAAGGCGCCGCCGCAGAACATGAGCCGTAGCCGTCCGCCGAGCTCGTCGTGGATGGGCTTGAGCAGGGTCGAGGACACGCGGTGCCGTGGCGCCCGCAGCGTGGCCAGCTCGTTCAGGCTCTGCAAGCCGTCGAGAGCGATACGCTGCCAGCTGGGCAGCGCGTCGAGGCGCTCCTCGAGCTTCTGCCGCAGCGTCTTGAGCAACAAGGGCACGATGGCCATGTGCGTTACGCCGTAGCGCTTCATGGTCGAGGTGAGGAACTGCGGCCGCAGCGTGCGTTGATGCACGACGGAGGCGCCCATCAGTAGCGGGATGAGGAAGCCGCAGCAGAAGTCGATGGCGTGGTTGGTCGGCAGGATGGAGAAGTAGCGATCGTCCTCCGCCATGGGAAACAGGTTGCCCAGCACCTCGGCCTGCGACAGATAGTTGCCGTGGGTGAGCTGGCAACCCTTGGGGGTGCCACCCGTGCCCGAGGAGTAGACGAGCGTGGCCTGGTCCGACCGAAGGCGCGTCCGCCGGACAAAGGGACCCGACGGCTCGAGCCCGATAGCCTCGAGTCGGCCCACGCGCGGCGGGAGCGACGCACCGGCGGGGACGTCGGACAGGTAGATGCGCACGTCCTCCAGGACCTCGCGCGCGCCGTCCTCCATCCGGAGCTTCTGCCACGTGGGGTACTCCGTGACGACGACCTTGGGCTGCGCGTGCCGGAGCAGCGCGACCTGCTCGGCGGGCGTGAGCTTGTAGTCGACGGGCACGACGACGGCACCGGACCAGAACGCGCCCATCGCGGTCGTGAGCCACCGCGACTGATTGGAGAGCAGAATGGCGAGCCGGTCTCCGGGTGCGAAGCCATGCGCTTGAAGCGCGGAGCCGACGTTCTCGGCCTCGACGCGCGCGTCGCGGTAGCTGAGGCGGCGCGTGTCGCGGTGCCGATCGACCTCGATGAGCGCCGTATTGTCGCGATAGGTGACGACGGCGTCCAGCAGCGCCTCGCCCAAATCGGACAGGCGCGACAGGTGTAAGGGGTGCAGGGGGGTGGCCATCGCGAGCGCCCCCTAGACCCGCCGCACGTCGATCTTGGCGGCCAGCGCCGCGAAGGTGACCACGCCTTGGAGCTCGTAGTCGGGGATCTCGACGCCGAAGGCCTCCTCGACGTCCGAGAGGAGCTCCAGCGCCTGAAGGCTGTCGATCTGGAGCTTCTCGAAGAAGTCGTCCTCGGGCGCGAGCGTGCTTGCATCGACGCGAAAGCGCTTGGCGGCGAGGGTCATGAGCCGGGCTGAAGTGTCGTTTGGGTTGCTGGTCACGGTCACCTCGACGAGCGCTTGGGGAGATCAGGGGAGGTAGGGGCGGACGTCGGTGCTGGACGTGAACCGATCGAGCGCGGCGCGCAGCACCGGACCTTGAGCCAGTCGGACGAAGTGGTCCTTCTCGAGCTCGAGCTCCGCCAACGGCAGCGGCTTCATGAACCGCTTGCAGGTCGTCATGGCGTCCGGGTCGAACTTGATGGCCTGCCGCGCCATCGAGCGCGCGACCTCGAGCGCTTGACCCGGCGCGACGAGCTGAGCCGCGAGGCCGACGTCGAGCGCCTTCTTGGCGTTGATGCTCCGCCCGGTCAGCAGCAGGTCGCGCACCAGACCATTGCCCACGTCCCGACGCAGGCGCGGGATGCCGCCAAAGCCCGGGATGACGCCGAGGCGCAGCTCCGGGAAGGCAAAGCGCGCAGTCTTGTCGCACACGCGAAGGTCCGCTGTGAGCGCCAGCTCGAAGCCGCCGCCGAAGCAGACGCCGTGAATCGCCGCGATCGTCGTCATGGGAAGCAGGTCGAGCGCGTTCATGACCGCGTGCGTGCGGTCGAGGAAGGCCCGGATCTCCGGGCCATGCAGCGCCTCGGGGCGATCGACGAGTCCCTGGTGCAGCTCGCGGAGGTCCGCGCCGGCCGAGAAGCCGCTCTTGAGGCTGCTATGAATGATGAGCGCGCGGCCCTGCGCCGGATCGAGCCGGGTGAGCACGTCCTCGAGCGCGGACAGCATGGTCGTGCCGATCTCGTTGCACGGCGGACCGTGGAGCGCGAGCTCGTAGATGCCCGCCTCGTGCGAGAGGGTGCACGGGGCCGTGACCGCGGTCATCGGCCGCCGAAGCCTCCGCGACCTCCGCGTTGACCACCGCCACCGCCACCGCCGCGTCCACCGCCATTGCCGTGCCCATGGCCGTTGCCATTGCCGCGACCGCCGCCGTGCCCTCGGCCGCCGCCGCGATCGCCGTCCCGGCGCGGGCGACGCAGAGTGCACGCCCAGTAGGAGCGGGAACGGAGCGCGTTGACGAGGTGCTCCTGCGAGCGAATGGTCTCGGCGAAGGCCGTGCCGTAGGAGCCGATGCGCTGGCCCTCGGGTCCGCTGTCGGAGCCGCCAACGGTCGGAAGCTGCAGACTGGCGGCCGCCTCGAGCGCGAGATCGTTTGGGAGATGGCCCGGGACGCCGCAGACGACCTCGATGGCCGTGAGCCCTTGCGTCTTGAAGACGCGGTCACCGAGGAACGGGCCGTCGTCGAGGTAGGGGTGCGCCGCGATGGCCACGCCACCGAGCTCCTCCATGATCTCGACGACGTCGCTGATGGACAGATCCTCCTTGGAGAGCCAGGGCTGATCGGCGAAGCGCGGATCGGCGGGGTCCGGCACGACCGCGAGGACGCGGCCGTCGTCGGCGTTGACCTCGAGGCCCACGAAGACCGGGAAGCCGAGGCGCTCGGAGATGGCGCGGACCTCTTCCAGGTCAGGGACGACGTCGCACTCGGTGAGCATGATGCCGCTCAGACCCATGTCCCGGGCCTTGCGGATCACGTCCTCGAGCCCGATGTCGAAGTCTTCACTGAAGTTCGTGTGCACGTGCAGATCGAGGATCAAACTAGCCTCCCGCGGAGCGGCTGGGCCCGCGCGCGGCGAGTTAGCACGAGGCGCGGAGCGTGGCAACTCAGATGCGCCGATCCGTCCGGGTGGTTGCCCGGTCGCGGCGCGTGCGCTAGCGTCTCGGCATGCCCTCCTCGCTCATCGTCGAACGACACTCGACCATTCGCGCGCTCGTTCGCGCGCTCCGCACCAAGCGCTTCCTCATCCTCGCCGGCCTCTCGGGCACGGGCAAGACGCAGCTGGCGCGGCGCCTGGCGCAGACCGTCACGACCTTGGACCGACAGCTCGGCAATGGCCGCGGGCTCCTGCTGGTCGAGCAGGCACTCGACGACGCCGTGCGCGGCGAGACGTCCACCTTGTTCGAGGCGCTGCCGGGGTACCCGGACTGGGTCGGCGTCAAGGACGTGGGCCTCGGTCAGGGCGAGGACAAGGCGCCGCCGCCGCATCGCAAGCAGGTGGGCTTCCTGCCGGTGCGGCCCGACTGGACCGACGCGAAGAAGGTCTTCGGCCACTACAACCCGCTCACGGGGCGCTTCTACCCGACCGACGCGCTCGTCGTGATGCTGAACGCGTGGCGCAGCTTCCTGGAGTTTGGCGAGGACGCCGCGGCGCACTTTCTGGTGCTCGACGAGATGAACCTCGCACGCGTCGAGTACTACCTCTCGGACGTGCTCTCGCTCATGGAGTCGGGCGCCTCGTTGGACCCGATGAGACCCGGGCGCATTCGCGTCGGTGAGCTGGCGCGCGTGCATCCGCTCGACTCGATGCTGGTCTCCACGGGAACGCGCGGCCTGCACGACGAGCGCAGCCAGGCCGAGGCGCAGCAGGCCTTCAGCAATGTGGACACCGGCGGACGGCGGGTCCTCGCGGCCGCGCGGACGGGCGCGCTCGAACAGCAGGTGCCGCTCTGGGAGCTGGACGCGCGCAAGTTCCTCTATGAGCCGCTGGTCAAGGGGCACGAGTTCGTCGATCGGCCGAACGACGACCTGCCCCCGCTCGACGAGCAGCGGGACACGCTGTGCCTGCTCTACCCCATTCCGCCGCGGGTGGCGTATCCACCGAACCTGGTGCTGATTGGGACCATCAACGTGGACGAGACCACGCACGCGTTTGCGCCCAAGGTGCTGGACCGCGCCTTCGTGTTGGAGTTCACCGAGGTCAACTACGCCGCGGCCCTCTCGGAGCATCCGGCCTGGAGCGCAGGGCAGGCCTTTCTGGAGGCGCTTCACCAGGCGCTGGCTCCATCCGGCCACCACTTCGGCTACCGCGTGGCCAGCGAGATGCTCGACTACACCGTACAGGCCGGCGGAGTCATGTCCCCCGAGGTGGCGGACTTCCTGCTGCTCTCCAAGGTGCTGCCCAAGCTGCGCGGCACCGAGCACGAGCTCGCGCGCCCGCTGGAGCGGCTGCAGCACGTGACGACGGCGTGGCAGCTCGAGCGCTCGCGCGCCAAGGTGGCCTGGATGCAGGAGCGCCTGGCGGAGGCGGGCTTTGCCAGCTTCTTCTAGCGCCGGCTCGTTGAGCGCGTTGCTGGCGCTGGCCGCCGGGCCGCCGCCGCTGGAGGTCGCGCTGTCCCGCATCCTGTTGCGTCCGCACCGGGAGCTCGTGACGCGAGCGGAGATCGTCCCCGTGGAGGCACTGGAAGAGGCCGACGCCGAGGGCTTCATGACGCTCGTGCAGGAGCCGGACGCCATCGTGACGGCCAAAGACGAGCCGGTGCACTTTCAGACCGACGAGAACCCGCCGCGCCGCTTTCAGCTCACCCGCGTCGTCGAAGAGCGCCGGCTGGTCACCTACGATACGGCCCCCAATCGCTTCGTGGCTCACGTCTTGCGCCGGTATCGGGGCCAGCTCAAGCGCGCCCTGGCGGAGGCTCCGTCGGACGGGAAGCGCCTGCTGGGAGCGATCGACCACGCGCTGGCCCACCCCGCGATGGCCGAGGCGCGCCGCGCCGCGTGGATGGCGCCCGATCACCCGGTGCTGCTCAAGGACCCGGACTACCGCGTACTGCTCACGTTTGCGATGAGGCTAGTTGACCTTGTCGGCTAGACAGCGGAAGCCCACGACCTCGAAGCGATTCCACGGCAGGTGGTGGTTGCGGTAGGTCACCCGGAGGCCATAGCCACCGGTGATCCAGCTGCCGCCACGCATCGCGCGGTGCTGCTGCGTCCCCTCGCACTTCTCCGCGTTCGGAGGGCACGGGCCGCGGGGGTCGTCCTTGGGGCTCTTGCGGTAGTAGTTTCCGCTGTACCAATCGGCCGTCCACGCCCACCCGTTGCCGGCCATCTCGTAGAGGCCAAAGCCGTTGGGCGGATACGTGCCCACGGGCATCGTGCCGCGGTAGGTCTCGTAGATCGCGAGCTTGCGGGTAGGCGGGTCGTCACCCCACGGAAAGCGCTTGCGGTCGAGCCCGCCGCGCGCAGCCAGCTCCCACTCGGCCTCGCTCGGGAGCCGCCCGCCACGCCACGTCTCGCAGTAGGCCTTGGCCTCGTGGAAGTTGACGCAGGTCAGCGGGTGGTCCGCCGGCTCGTGGTACATCTTGGCGCCGCAGTACTTGAGGCCCCAGTTGTCCCGCTGGGTCGAACCGCGAGGCGCGATCTTGGACTTGCGGGGCCCCATCGGCCAGGTGCACTTGCCCGCCTTGACGCACTTCTCGAAGTCACCGCGCGTGACCTCATAGCGGTCCAGATAATACGGCTTGGTGATCCGGACCTCGTGCGCGGGACGCGCGTCGTCGTCGAAGTCCTTGTTATCGCCCATCCAGAACGTGGCCGGCCGAATCAGGACCATCTCCTTGCCGGTCTTGTCCTTGACGACTTGCACGCCCGGGGGCGGCGGCGTGGAGCCGGCCTGGGTCCGATCGCCCGCGAGAGCTGAACCCGGCAGCGTTATCAGGGTTGCGAGCAACGGCCAAGCGAAATCGTACAAGCGCTTCATGTTCCTAGGATGATCGCGAGGCTGTGGGAAAGTCAAAAAATCGCCAGTTTTGGCGGGGTCTAGCGGGCCTTGTCCACCGAGGCCGATCGGCTCTGCATCCACCGCGCCCGTGCCGCCCAGTCCGCGTCGAGCTCGCGAGTACCCGCGCCGGTCGCCGTGCTCGCCGCGCGGTCGAAGGCCGTGGCCGACGCGTCCAGATCGCCGTCGTGGAAGGCCGCCAGCCCGAGCTGAACGTGCGCCTCGTGGACGAGCATCCCGTGGTCGAGCGCCTCCAGGGCGGCTGTGAACCCACGGCGCGCGCGGGTCCAGTCTCGCGCGCCCATCCAGCGCCGCGCGGCGAGGTAAGTGAAGATGGCCCGCGCCTCGGGCTCCGAGGACCGCGCCGCGTGCGTCTCGAGCCGCTCCGCCGCAGCACGATCGTCGCTGCCGGGGGCCTCCAGGTAGTCGCGCACGGCGTCACCCAGCGTTGCGTCGGCAAAGGCGAGCGCCTTGGCGCGCACGACTGCGGTGCGGATCAGGCTGCCGTCGAGCGGCGCCGGCACGATGTCGCGATCGTAGAGGACTCGGGCCTCGTCGCGGCGATCGAGCAGCCACAGCACGTCGGCCTGACGCGCTCGAGCGCGAGCCCGCGCGACCTTGCCGATCCGCGTGTCGTCGGCCAGCGCCTCGGCGGCCGCCAGCGCCTCGGGCCACCGCACGCGACCGGCGTCGATCAGCGCCTCGACCCGCGCCTGGCGCTTGCGAGGGCTCCTTGGATCGAACGACAGCACGTGCTCCCGCAGCGCCAGCGCGCGGTCCCGGTCGCCCTTCGAGCGTGCGGCCGCGGCGTCACGCTCCCAGCCCGCGGTCTCGAGCGCGCAGACGGAGTCGAAGAGGCTCGGCGCGTCGAAGTGGAGCTGCGCGAGGGCGAGATCGGCGTCCGTGAGCGGCGTCTGGCTCCGGTCGTCGAGGCGCGCGCCCCACTCGACCTCGAGCGACGCGAGCGTCTGCCCGGTCGCAGCCTCGAGGTCACCCGTCGCGTAGACGGCCCGCAATACGGACGCGCCGCGGGTCTCGGCGAGGTGCTGAAGGAAGGAGCCCGTGATCGTGTAGGCCTTCCCCGCGTGCGTCGCGAGGAAGCCGGTGCGGCCGAGCAGCCGCTCGAGCGACGGCGCGAGACCCAGCTGCCGCATTGCCGCCGTCCATTGATGCACGCCAAGGCGACCCTCCGGGCCGGTCACGGCGACCGCGAAGCCCTCGACGAGCGCCATCTTGGGCAGGAGCCCGAGGTCCGTCGGGAGCCCGAGCCAGCCGTCGTTCAGCGCGGCGCCGAAGACGTGCGCCAGCTCGTGCTTGAGCACCGGCGCGCCCAGCTCCAACGCGTGCAGGTGGACCTCGTGCCGCCACGGCTTGGCGATGTAGGTCTGGTCGGCCCCCATGAGCCGCCGCTTCTCGCCACTCGTGCCATAGACGTAGCTCGTGATCCGCCACGGCAGGCCGTTCGGGAGGTCCAGCGCGCGACAGAGCTGCGTGTAGCGATACTCGTGATCGGCGACGAGGTGGCGTACGGCCGGCGCGTCGGCCTCGCCGTAGTGCGTTCTCGAGTAGTGGATGACGAAGTGCTCGGTCTCGATGTGGCCCCCAAGGGCCCGCGCGATGGTCTCGGCCGTCGGAGTGATGCCGAGCACCGCAAAGCGGCTGATGAAGACCGAGAGCCCCGTGGCCAGAAGGAGCGTGAGGCTCAGCGCGAGCCGCGAGCGGGACCGCGCGAGCGCCGTCCCCGAGAGCAGAAGCGCGACCAGTACGAGTGTCGCGGCGCGATACCAGAGGGTCGTGACGGAAAGCTCGATGACGTCGTCGTAAACGGCGCCGCTGAAGAAGCCGACCAGCCAGTCGTAGGCGAAGATGGGCGGCTCACGATAGAAGCGTGCGAAGCCCCACGCGAGCTCGAACAAGAGCGCGCCCAGGACCAGCGCCGTGGCGTGCCACCGCCGGTGGACCCACGAGCCTGCGAGCAGGCCGAAGCTGGCCGCGACCCATACCCCGCAGCCCGGACCCATCGCGTAGTGCAAGAGCCCTCCCCACGGGTTGCAGTTGGTCGCCCAGAGCGCGCCGACGGTGACGACCGCGAGCGGGACCAGCAGGAGCGCCGTGGCGGCAGCGGACGCGGCGAGCACGAGGCGTGGCAAGGGCGCGTCGCGGTGGACGAACGCGAGGCGGGCCGAGAGCAGCGCAGCGGAGAGGGCCACCGGCAGCGCCATGGCGAGGGAGAAGTAGTAGTTGAGGATGTCGAACTGGGGCACGAACGCGCAGAGGAGCGCGGCGAGCAGCGCGATGGCCGCGGCCCAGAGCGCGGAGTGACGGACGCGGAGGGCGGCTCCGACGAACACGAGCGCCGAGCGCACGCGCTATGCCGTCGCGACGGGCTGGATGGCCTCGTTCATCGACCCCATGCGGTAGCCCATGAGGTCGACCGTGACGTAGAGGAAGCCCTGGGCCCGCATGGCGCGCGTGACCTGCTCCCGGAGCGCGGGCTCGAACAGGCGCGGCAACTCGTCGGGAGCGACCTCGATGCGCACGATGGTGTCGTGGAAGCGGCACCGGAACTGGCGGAACCCCAGGTTGCGCAGCACGTCCTCGCACGCGCCGATGCGACGCAGGCGCTCCGGGGTGATTTCGGTGCCGTACGGAAACCGCGAGCCGAGACACGCGAACGCCTGTTTGCGCGCGGTGCGGAGCCCGAGGCGCTCGCTCGCGGCCCGCACATCGGCCTTGGTGAAGCCCGCCTCGACGAGCGGCGAGCGAATCCCATGCTCGGCGGCGGCCTTGCGGCCCGGGCGGTAGTCGCCGAGGTCATCGATGTTGACGCCATCCAGAATGACCGGGATGCCCACCTCCGTGGCCTTGGCCACGCAGAGCCCGTAGAGCTCCGTCTTGCAGAAGTAGCAGCGGTTGGTGGGGTTTTTGCGGTAGCCGTCGAGCTCCAGCTCGTGCGAGTCGACCAGCAGGTGCGTGGCCGACAGCTCCTTGGCGAGCGCCTTGGCGTCGGCGTACTCGGCCTCGGGCAGCGTGCCGGAGATGGCGGTCAGCGCGATGGCGTCGTCGCCCAGCACGCCGACGGCCTCGGCCAACAGGTAGGTCGAGTCGACGCCGCCGGAGAACGCCACGAGCACGCGCCGCATGTCGCGGAGGTTGCCGCGGAGAACGTGAATCTTGGAGTCGAGGTCGGGGACGGACACCATGCCGCGGGTCATATCAGACGGAGCCGATTGCGTCACGGGGGACGTCACGGCAGGGCTGCAAATGGAGCCCCGCACCCTAGCCTCCGGGACCCCGCCAATGCTAGAGTCCCCGCAGGAGGTCCCTTTGGAAGGACGACTTAAGGTTTTCTCTGGTGGTTCGCACAAGAAGCTCACAGAGCGCATCTGCTATCACCTCGACGCACCCGTGGGCGAGAGCCGCGTGGTCAAGTTCTCCAACGAGAACCTGCTCGTGCAGATCGAGGAGAACGTGCGCGAGTGCGACGTGTTCGTGGTCCAGACCACGGCGCCGCCGGTGCACGAGCACATCTTCGAGCTGCTAATCACCATCGACGCGCTCAAGCACGCGTCCGCGGCGCGCGTCACGGCCGTGCTGCCGTATTTTCCCTACGCGCGCTCCGACAAGAAGGACAAGCCGCGCATCAGCATCACCGCGCGGCTCATGGCGGACCTGGTGATGACGGCGGGCGCCGATCGCGTGCTCACGATGGACCTGCACTCGCCGCAGATTCAGGGCTTCTTCCGCATCCCGGTCGACCAGCTCAAGGCGTCTCGGCTCGTGTGCGACTATTGGAAGCAGCGGGACCTCACCGACTACGTGCTGGTCGCGGGCGACGCGGGCGAGGCGAAGGAGCTTGGCGCCTACGCCAATCGACTGGAGCTGCCGATGGCGATCGTGGACAAGCGCCGCTACGGCGACGACGAGAAGCCCAAGGCCGTCAACGTCATCGGCGACGTACGCGGGAAGCACTGCCTCATCGTGGACGACGAGGTCGCCTCGGGCGGGACACTGATTGAGGCCGCGGACTTCCTGGTCAAGATGGGCGCCGTCTCGGTCGAGGCCACGTGCGTCCACCCGGTGTTGTCGGGCTCGGCAGTCAAGAAGATCCAGGAAGGGCCGATAGAGCGACTGGTGGTGACCGACACCATCCCGACGGAGGGCAAGAGCTTCCCGAAGCTCGAGATCCTCTCGACGGCGCAGATCTTTGCGAAGGCCATTCGACGGATTCACGACGGGGACTCGGTCAGCGACCTGTTCGCGTGACGGAGCCCCCACGACGGGCACGGGACGAACGAACCATGATGGTTTATCTCGACAACGGTGCCACGACCCCACCCGATCCGCGGGTGGTGGACGCGATGGAGCCCTTCTTTCGGGAAGACTTCGGCAACCCTAGCTCGGCGCATGCCCTGGGGGCTGCCGCAGCGCGGGCGGTCCGTGCGGCGCGAGAGCGGCTGGCCGAGATCGTGGGCGCGGAACCCGACGAGATCGTGTTCACGAGCGGTGGCACCGAGGCGGACAACCTCGCCATTCGCGGGGCAGCGCTCGCGGCCTCGCCTCGGCGAAGACACGCGCTACTCTCGGCGCTCGAGCACCCGGCCGTCCGCGACAACAAGAGCTATCTCGAGTCCCAGGGCTTCACCGTCGAGCTCGTGCCGTGCAGCAAGGAGGGCATCACCGACCTGCACGCGCTGGAGGAGCTCGTGCGACCGATGGAGACGTCGCTCGTCGCTGTCATGCACGCCAACAACGAGGTCGGGACCATTCAGGACGTCGCGCGCATCGCGGATTACCTCACGGGCGCCTGCCCCGAGGCCATCTTCCATGTCGACGCCGTACAGTCATTTACGCGCTTGCCCGTCAGGCTCCGGCGGCTTGGAGCCACGACCATCGCCATCGCGGCGCACAAGATTCACGGGCCCAAAGGCATCGGCGCGCTGATCGTCAAGCGCGGCGCCAAGGTCCGGCCCATCCTCGCTGGCGGCGGGCAAGAGCGCGGGATGCGGCCGGGGACGGAGAACGTCGCGGGCATCGTCGGCTTCGGGCTCGCCGCGCACTTCGCGCACGAGACGCTGGAGCAGGACGTGGCTCGTACGGCTGCGCTACGCGATCGGCTGCTGGCGGGCATTCATGAACACGTAGATGACGTACGGCTCAACGGCCACCGGGAGCGCCGGCTGTGCAACAACCTGCACATCAGCTTTCAAGGCGTGCGTTCGGAGACGCTGCTGCATATGCTCGAGGAGAGCCTGGTCTACGTCTCGGCGGGCTCGGCGTGCCATGCCGGAAGCCACGGGCCCTCCGCAGTGCTCAAGGCGATGGGCTGGACCGAGCACGAGGCCGCGGAGTGGGGCACGATTCGCTTCACGCTGTCTCGGATGACCACTGAGGAAGAGATCGACCGCTGCATCGAAGTGCTGAAGTCGGTCGTTCCCGCCGCGCGCTCGCTGTAAGCAAGGACGTATGATGACCGACGCGGGCGGCGTCCTGCTGGCCTACAGCGAGGTCTACATCAAGCGCGGCCGGCGCACGCACTTCCTGAACGAGCTTCAGCGGAACGTGATGCTGCGCCTTCGCAGCCGGCGCGGCCTCCGGGTCATTCGCCCGTTCGGCCGTATCGTCGTGTTGCCCGTCACGCCCGGCGAGCGCCTCACCGACGCGCTGGAGATCGCCGAGGCCGCGAGCTCCGTCTTTGGCATCGACTTCGCCTCCCCGTGCGAGGTGCTCGCCGAGCCCACCCTGGACACGCTGGCGGCCGCGACGTGGGGCGTCTTCGAGAGCGCGCGCAGGCGCTCCGATCGCACGTTTCGCATCGACGCCTCGCGGGTCGACAAGCGCTTCCCCATCGGCTCGCGCGAGCTCAACCGGGAGCTCGGCGCCCGCGTGCTGGCGCAAGCCGGCGAGATGACGGTCGATCTGAGCCATCCGGACGTCTCGGTGCGCGTCGAGATCCGGCAACGCATGACGTTCGTGTTTTCGCACCTCGTCCCCGGCGTGGGCGGGCTTCCCGTCGGGACCGCGGGGCGCGGCCTGCTCCTGCTCTCGGGTGGCATCGACTCGCCGGTCGCCGGCTGGCTCGCCCTGAAGCGCGGCGTGGCACTCGATGCGCTGACGTTCCTCTCGCCGCCTCACACCGGGCCGCATGCGCTCGAGAAGACCCGCGATCTGGCCCGCCACCTGGCGCACTGCGGCGGGCACACGCTCTCGCACACCCAGGTGCGCTTCACGGCCATCCAGGAGCACCTACGGATGCGCGCGCCACCGGAGCTGCTCGTGCTGCTCTATCGCCGGTCCATGCTCCGCATCGCTGACGCCGTGGCCACGGTGCGCGGCGCGCAGGTGCTGATTACGGGAGACAGCGTCGGGCAGGTCGCCAGTCAGACGCTCGAGAACCTGGCGTGCATCGGGGCCGCGACCTCTCGGCTCGTGCTCCGGCCGCTCGTGACCTACGACAAGAAGGAGACCATGGCGCTCGCGCGGCGCATCGGCACGCTCGAGACGAGCCAGCGGCCCCATGACGACTGCTGCAGCCTGTTCGTGCCACGCCACCCCGCCCTCCACGGCCGAGCCGACGTCTTGGCGGCCGTCGAAGCCGGCTGTGACCTCACCGCGCTCGAGGCGATGGCGGTGGAAGAAGCCCAGGTCGAGACCTACGGGCAAGATTCCACGTGCAAGACGCCACACAGAGCGCTACGTTCGGGAATCTGACGGCCGGGTAGTCAGCCCCGACGCCGCGCGCGGCGATGGCGGGACGTCCATGGAAGGAGACGAGGCATGAGGCCGAGACCAGCAGACTTCATTCCACGTGGGTGCCGCCAGCTCGCAGTCGTCGTCGGACTGACGCTACTGCCCGCGGGCACAGCGACGGCCCTCGACTTCGTCGCGACGGCGCTGACGTGCCCCATCCCCGCGCAGGGCAGTGTCGTCCCAGGTCAGCCACCGGTAACCACGCTGTGTCATGTCCGGGCGACGCGCAAGGACGCACCGCCGGGCACGACGGGGGGGGCGGTGGCGGTGGACCTCGTGTCCGTGGCAGTGCCAGCCGCAGTCGCGCTCGTCGCGCCGGGCACCGTCCCGACGGTCGTGAGCTTCAAGACGCTGAAGATCGTGAACTTCGCGACCAACGACATCGACACGGAGCTGACGCTCGATCTCATCGGGAACGACCACACGGGTGTGCCGCTCGGCTCGTGGCTCGCGGCCTCGTTCGTCAAGGGCCGCCGACTGCTCCTACGACTCAGGGTCATCCCCGGAGCCGTACCGCAGGAGACGACGACCAACGACATCATCTACACGTCGCCGTCGTTCATTGCGGTGCCCCTCACGGGAACGGTGCGCTTCGGCGACGTCAAGGCCACGCTCACGGTCGGCGGACTGGGTTCCGGAGCGGCGTGTCCGGCCGGCGGGCAGCGGATGGTGCCGGCCTCGTCGGTGACCTACGCACCAGGCCCGGGGTTGGCGGCGGTGCCGGTCTCGGCGGACGATCTCTGTGCCGGCGGAGTCCAGGTGGGCGCCGCGGTGGACCTCGTGGGACGCACGGAGCTCAAGGTCGGCCCGGTCCCGCTCGTGCTTGGGGGACTGTCGTCGCAGCTCTCGGTCAGGCTGGGCTCGCGCGGGGTCCGCGTCACCCAGGCCTCCGTAGCGCTGCCGGACGGCCTGTCGTGGCACGCCTCGGACGTCACGGACCGGCCGGTGCCCCAGGGCTCCGCCACGGTCCAGTTGAGCTCGTTCTCGTTCCGGGGGTCAGCCTCCGACTTGCGCCGGTTCGAGGGCTCCGCAACAGGCGGATTCCTTCACGCGGAGGGACTGCCGTTCGCCTGGAAGCTCCAATCGCTGCTCGCCAAGTCCTCGAGCGTCGGCGGCCGCCACTTGGGGGCACGCGCTCTGCGCAGCTACGACTACGCGGCCGGCGATCCCCGGGCTGCAGCGCTCGGGGCTCCCGTCCGCGCGCCGACCAACGACGTGCGCTTCTCCGCCACCGCGCTCAAGCAGCCCAAGCCGGATTTCTTGCTCACACCGCAGGGCCTGTCGATTACGACCGCCTTCGGCGCAGGAGTCGGGCGCACGCACTACCCGATGACCGGGGTCGCCTTCGGGCCGTCGACGCTCGTACTCAAGAGCGGGTTGCCGACCACGACCTCCAAGTGGGTCGACGACGGTACCATCGTCCTTCTGCAAGGCACGCATCCGTCCCGTTGGGTCGACGATGGGACGATCGTGCTGCTCGGGCCCGACATGGTGACCAACGCGCCCTCGACCGTGCGCCACGAGCTCGCCGCGACCTCCCCACCGGCCATCGGGCCCGACGGCGCCGTCGTCGTCCGCGTCCAGGGCGTCGCGAACACGGCCTTTGGCGAGGCGACCCACACCGGCGTGCGTGCTTTCACGCGCTCAGGCGACGCCGCTCGCCCGGCGCTGCTGACCTGGCCGGGCTGGCGCCTGCAGGGCACGGCGGGTGGCGCCGCATCGGACGGCCTCCTCGGTGGCTGGAGCGCGTGTGGCACCACGGGCAAGCTCACAGCTCCCGTTGGGATGGCGCTGCGCGGCTCGGACGCCGCTCAGCGAGGCAACGTGCTCGAGGCGGGCCTCACGCTCGGGCCGGAGCGCTATGACGTGAACGGACAGTCGCTCGCGGCGTGCGGCACGTCTCTCGAGGGCACGAGCACCCGCATGTGGCTTGGCGGCGCGGAACAGCCTGCGCCGTGTCCAGAGGGCGCGTGCTCGATCCCCACGCATCGCGCGTCGCGCCTCGTGATTCGCCCGAGCGGCGTCCGCGGCGTCCTCGCGGTCGATGACGTCAGTGAGGCGTGGCCCGGCGGGGTCGCGCTGACCATCGAAGGCGGCGCGCTGGTCGTGGAAGACAACGCAATCGTGCACTCGTCGCTGGAGGGCCAGGTCACGCTCGCTGGCGCTGCGGGCTTCTCCGCGGGCGTTCTGGGTCTGACCGTCGACTCGGACGGCGCGCTCGGGTCCGCTGTGCCGACGAGCTGCGTCGCCGGCGACGACGAGATCTGCGAGTTGGTGCTCGCGGCGTGGCAGGTGGCGTCCCGCCTCCTTGGCCTGCGGTTCGCGCGGCTCGACGGATCCGGGGCGACGGCGGGCCTCGGCGTGCTCGTCGAGCACTTGGTGACGCACCCGTCACTCGACCGAGATGTGGCGTTGACGGCGCTGTGGTCGCCCGACGGAGCGCTGCTCGCAAGCCAAGGGTCGCTGCTCGCCGCGCCCGGGGTGGGCCAGACGGTGGATGCCACTGGATTGGGCGCACCCGGGGACACGTTGCCGGTCTGGCTCGGAACGGACGGGCTGCGCCTCGGCACGGCGGTCGATGGCGTCGCGCCGCTCTGGGCCTCCGGTGCCCTGTCGGTCCCCGGCCTCAGCGCGGCTCCGCTCGCCCTCAGCGTCACGGCCTTCTCGTATGACACAGCCGGTCCGGCGTCGCTGCCGGGAGGGGTGGTCTCGGCCAGGACAGACGCCGGGACGAGCTCACAGACGGTCGACCTCTCGCCCTCTGTCGGTGCCGTCGCTGGCGAGGGACAGCTCCAGGGTCCCTTGGCGCCAGGAGCACTGACGCTTGCGCCTGGGGTCTCGTCGCGCTGGACGGTCGACTCCAGCGGCGCACGGCGAGTCGTGACCGGCGCGGCGGCGTGGCCGCCCGATCTCACGGATGCAGCGTCGGCGACGGCCGCCGAGGCCCATCTCGCGACACTCGGGGTCGACACCCAGGCGCTCTCGACCGTCGCGTCCCTGGTGTCTGGTCCGGCGCGCTCGGCGCGGCAGTCGAACTGCGTCGACGCAGAGCGCATCCCGGGTCTCGCGACGCTGATTGGTCAGGCCCTTCAGGAGCCAACGGACGCGAGCACGGGCGTCACCCGCGGCTTTGCGGCGCTCTCCGGTCTCGGAGGGTGGCTACAGGACGCCACGGACGCGCTGGCGCGGGGCGTTCCAATCGACGGCGTCGCCGCCCTCTCGACCGCGCTCGCCACGGCTGCCGCGACGTTCACGAGCCTGGCCGCGTCAGGCCAACCGCCCGCGCCGGACGACCCGGAGTTCATCGCGGTCGGGACGGCTCTGCGACACTATCGACAGCGCCTGGAGAAGCTCCGACGTGACGTCAACCACGAGTACACGGTGACCACTGCGACCCAGAGCCAGGCGTCGGCCGATCAAGACTGGGAGGAGTTCAACGTCGCCACAGGCATCGCCTTTAAGGAGGCGTGGGCCGAGTTGACGGTCAAGCTCGAGGCGCTGCCGTCCTCGCTGGCCGGCCATAGCGGGCTCGCGATGCTCGGGAATCTCGAAAGCGAGATCCCAGCCCATGTCACGTCGCGCATCCGCGCGTTTCGCGGGCTGCTGGATGCCGCCTCGGGCCTCGGGGGCGACATCACGTCGTGGCGCAAGGCGCTCGACACTCCGAGCCTCACGCTCCCGCCAGGACACCCGGCGCTGCTGATCACGCCAGCGATTGGCGCCGTGGCTTCGCAGGTGCAGGCCCTGGTCCCCACGGTGAGCGCCGCCCTGAGCCACGCCCATCAGCGGCTCGAGGCGCGGCGGGGCGCCCTCGCGTCGGCGCGGCGAGCGCTGTCCGGTCCGCTCGGCGCGCTGACGGCCCTCGAGCACCACCTGGCGCGGCTGGCAGCAGGCGAGTCCTACACGTACTCCGATGTCACAGGATACGTCGCACGAAGCGCCATAGACCCAGTGGCCCTCTCCGGTGCGCAGGGGCCCGTCGTCGTGAGCGCCTGCGCCGCGCGCCCGCCCTCGGCGGGGGTCATCGAGATCGAGGGCCACGAGCCAGTACACGGTTTCGTGGCGCCGCGGTCGAGCTGCAGGCTCGCGGTCGTGCCAGCGGGAGACACGAGCGAGGCGCAGAGCGCGGGGCCAATCGAGGACGCCGTTCGAGAGCTCGCTCGGCTGCCCGACCTCTCGTCCACCGCGCGGCTGGCCGGCTTCGTCTCGGAGTCCATCGAAGCGGCTCCGGCGATGCAGTCCGCGCGCCGTGCCCAGTGCGCGACCGACCTGTTGACCTCGGAGGGAGCTTGGAGCGCGTTCGTCGACGCCATGTCTTTCACGCTCTCCGACTTTAGCCGCACGGTGCTTTTGGGTGCCGAGCCGGACACCACGTCGACTGCGCCCGCCTCTCCGGTCTTGGGCACCTGTGTACAGCTGGGCGGGACGCCGGCGGGGAGCGCCGTCCCCAATGGGAGCGCCCCAGACGACTGGCTCCTGACCGCGCCCGCGACGGTCGGCTGCCCAGGGAGCGCGACGGTGACCGGTTCCGTCGTGCTCGATGCCCGACCGCTCGGCTGGACGGTGCGACGTCATGGATCGACCGCCGCGCGGGTCGACGTCCTCCCGTCGGGGACAATCCTCGGCTCCTGGCGCCACTCCGGGTGGGTCTCCCTCGACGGGCTCGCTGTGAACGCGCCGCTCGTTGCCGAAGACCCGATCGTGGCGTTCGTGGACAGCGCCTCGGGCCACCTCTCCTCGACGAGTTCGCGGGCCGCACTCGGCGGTCGCCCGACCTCGACGCGCTGGGTCTCCGGACGCCTGGACCTCCTGCCTGCCGGTACCGTGTCGTCGCTTTTTGGCGGCAAGCTTCTACCCGCAGGAATGATTCAAGCCGCAACGGTCGTCTTGGACCATCGCCCTGCGCCCGACGTCCCGCGAGTCGACGGCACGTCCCTGCTGAGCCTCACGACGTGGCGCACCCCGCAAGGAGCGCCCGGCGCGTCGGTCGCCGGTTGGGTTGCTGGCGCCGCGCGCGGGCTCGGCACCGTGGCAGGCCCTCTCAGCGGGCTTCCAGCACCCGGGGGAGCGCTTACTGTCGGCTATGTCTTGGGCACCGGCCATGGACTGGCCTGCGAGCCGTCGACCTGGACCTCGCCCGCGGCGATCACGCTCGACGGCGCGTGTCGCACCTTGGCGTTGCCGGGCGCGTTCTCGCTCGAATCGGCGGACTTCTGCCCGCGGCTGGAGGACGGTCATGCCACGGCGGAGTAGCGCGATGTCCCTCCGATTTGCCTTGGGGTGGGCGCTGCTCGCCGCGCTGAGTCCGGCCGTGGCGCCAGCCCAACGGTCGCCCTTTAGCTTTACGGCCTGGGTCGGACCCGCCGGCTCGCGCAGTCAGCCGGGCAGCGACGTCGCGGTCGTCTACCTTCGCTGGGACGTCGGCGAAGAGACGCTGCCGGCCGACGTGACGCACTACGAGCTCCGCCGAGGCGACCAGAGCATCGCGACCTTGCCGGTCGGCGGAGTGGCCTCGGTTGCGCAGCTGTTGGCAATCTACGGGGAGCCCGAGAACGATCGGCGCCTGCGCGAGCTTCGCCACCGGCTGCTGTGGCTCGAGCCCAAGCTCCCGGCGGCGCCCGAGGACGTGTTGGTGACCGCCCGCGAGCGGTTGTTGACCGATCCGGTCTTCGCCTGGCTCGGCGAGCGGCTCGACATCAACCTCGCCCGTGCGCGCCACCACGCGTGGATCGACTCGGTGGCTCCGGCCTCGGCAGGGACCGCGCGCACGTACACGCTCCTGGGTCTCCGGGGCGCGGCCGCTCCCCTCAGGCTCGGCGTCGCGACCGTCACCCCGACGCTCACCAACGTGCTGCCTGCGGTGCAGGAGCTCAAGGCCCTGTCTCGCTCCGACCTGGCTTCCTGCACCGAGCGAGGCGCTGCCGACGGCGTCCTCGGCCTGTCGTTTCGCCCCCCCGGCATGTCCCCAACCGATCGCGTCCTGTGGGGCGAGAGCCTGGCCGGCGTGGCGGTCTTCGTCGACCCGACGCCCCTCGCGGACGGGGTCTCCGTGGCGCCGCCCCGCGATGTGCGCGCCCTCGCGGCCCAGCAAGGTCACCAGGCCGACGGGACGGTCGCCATCCCCGGCTTGGTCGAGCTCACGCCGCTTCCGTTGGTTCCGCCGCCCCAGGAGGGCACCGACAACGCGGCTCCCGCCCGATGGATCGCGAGTCCCGGCTGGCTCGCCGAGGTGGGACTGGCCCCTGGCCGTCGGTACGCGGTCTACGCGGTGACCCTGGACGTCTTTGGCGGCTATGGCGCCACGGCGGGCACCGTGGCTTCGGTACACGACGCGGCGCTGCCACTGGCGCCTGAACTCAACGCGAGCTTGACCTCCCCGGCGAGCGACGGCTCACCCGTCGTCGCCATCGAGGTGCCTGAGGTGACCCTGGCGTCGACGGTGCGCGCGCTCGGCCCGCGCACCTATTGCGATCTCGACCAGGCGGGCGCGGCCTCGCGCATCACCTACGCGCCGGACGGCACGTGCGCTCCCGGAGCCCTGCGATTGCCCGTCGCGACCGCGGTCGAGTCCGTGCTCATCTATCTGCATGCGGTCGAGCACACCAACGGCACCGTGACCGACCTCTCGCCCGACGCCCACCTGGGCGACAGCGACGGCGACGGTTATTGGGACAGCGCAGAGGCCTCCTCGGGTGCGGCGTTCACATGCAATCCCGCCGCCGCTCCGCCGGCTCTCGCGACTGCGCTGATGCTCACGCTCGGTCCCGACGCGCTGAAGCCGACCTCGCAAGGCGCGCGCGCCTGGACGGGGACCTGGCCGGCGCCCAAGACCGCACGACGCGTCTGGTTGCGGGCCGCCGCGCGTGGCAAGAACGGTGTCATCGGGCCGCTGTCACCGCCCGCGTCCGTATCGGTTGGACGCCTGGAGCCTGGCCTGGCTCCGTCCGGCGTCTCGTTGGGCCAGTGTCGCCTTCAGGTCCTCACGGGCTCCGCGGCGCTGGCGATGGCGTCCACGGGCGGTTGCGGAACGGTTATTCGGGACGGCGGCTGCAGTGACGCCGACGGCGCTTGGGTCGCGGGCGACCTGACAGGCCTGGCGAGGTCACTCGAGCTGAGGCGCGAAGTCGGGACCGAGTCGTCGCTTTCGGAGGTTGAGGCCGCATCGACTCTGGGTCTGCGGGGACATCGCTGCGGCACCTGCTCCACGAGCGCCACTCCGAGGCCGAGCCTGACCTCGCCCCTCGACGGCGGACAACGCGTCAAGGCCCTCTACGGCACGACGTGCTCGGGCCAGGCGCCACTGGGTCCCGCCGCCGTGACGTTTCGTGGTCCGGACGGACGGGCGCTCGCCACGGCGCCGCTCGCTCCGGATCCGCTGGCGGCGTGCGGCGTCAGTCCGGTCGCGCTCGACTGGGACTGCACCCAGACGGAGCCGCTCCTCGCCGGCCAGTCGGCGATGGGTCCGATTCGCCTGCTGAGTGGTGCCCTCTCGCCGGGAGAGTGCCTCGTCGTCCGTCGCTCCACCGGATCACACGCCGTGCTGGTCGCCGAACTGTGTGACGCTGCCGCGCTCGGCGCACCGCTCAACGTGGGCCCACGGGACGGGCGGGTCGTCCTCCTGGTGTCGCGTCGCTCGGCCTCCGGAGTCGAAGGCGCGGCCACGCCGCTTCCAGCGTTTCAAGGCGCGTCGGGCTCCGTAGAGACACCACCGCCGACGATCCTGTCAGCGACCTGGCAGGCCGATCCACCGGGCTTCCTCCTCGCGCTCGCGCATCCATCTACGCCGGACGCCCGCATCCTGATTGGCCTGAGCGAGGCGAATGGGCTCGTCGCGGAGGCGCAGTCCGAGCCCGCGTCGCTCGACTTCGGCGCGGGATGGGTCCCAATGGTCGCGTCCTCCGGGTTGTACGCGGGAGACGCCCCCGCGATGACGCTGTCGGCGATCGCGGAGTCTCAATCCGAGGGGAGTGGCGGATCCGCGGCCCGACGGATCTACCGTGTCCCGTGGCCCGGAGCGACCTCAGCGGACCACGTCCGCATCGCCGTGCGCAGCGTCTCCCCGTCGGAGCCCGGAGGCGCATCACGTCACTCGCCGTGGTCACCGCCCGTCGTCTTGGCGCGACCGGGCGCCAAGCGCGCGCCCATTCCGTGGCCTGCGACCCCGGGCCCCGCGACCGGAGCGCCCATGCTGGCCGAATACCTGACGGCAGAGCGCGTGCCCATCGTCCGGATCGGCACCCTGCCCTTCCCGGTGACTACGAATCCAGCGTCCTCGGGGCTGTGTGGAAACGCGACGGGCTGCGCGCTGTCCCGCACGGCGGTCTTCACAGGCACCGGCGCGCTCGACAAGGCCGCAGTCCTCCGAGGCCTGGCCGAGTCAGTGCTTCCAATCATCGTCTACCGCCAGTCACGGGCCTCAACCGAAGCGGCGCCGACCGACTTCGTGCAGGTGACCCCGATGCTGACGACCTGGCATCACGTGGTGACCGCCACCGCGCTCACGCTCGACGATCCCCACGTCGGCGTGATCGCGACCAGCCTGGGCGCCGCCACGTCCGACCTCGTCTTCGTCGACCGCTTCCCGCACGTCGCGGGTCGGCACTACCGCTACGAGGTGCTCGGCTTCGATGGAGGCGGCGAGGTGCGCTGGCGACGCGTCACGGGCTGGGTGGAGGTGCTGCCATGAACCGCGTCATGCGACTCGCGTGCCTCGGCGTGGCGCTCCTGTCCACCGCGACGGCGGTGGCGGCGACACCACCTGCGAACGTCTGGATCCTCGATACTCATGGCGCTCTGGTGGCGTCGATGGCCGTCGGGCTCACCGAGGATGGCACCTATGAGTACTCGGCGGTCCTTGGGACCACCGGTCAGGTCGTACTCAACTCGCCGGCCCCGGGCGCGCCGCTCTGGACCATCCCCGGTTCGACGGCGCAGTCACAGGTGCTGATCAACCACGCCACCGACTCGTTCCCTCCGGCGGAGTCGCGACCGTCGATGTCGCTGGTGAGCCTCGGCGAGCCGACGCACGACGCCAGCACGCCTGGCGCACCGGGTGTGGCCAGCGCTCCGCCGCCTGGGACCTATCCCGGGCCACTCGTCGTCGGCGTCGCTGCGCTACCGGCATCGGACGGCACGCAGGGCGCCTCGCTCGAGCTCCGGGTGGGGAATGGCGCGTGGAGCCCCGTCGCCGCGCTGAGCGCGACCGTCGTTCTGGACTCGCCCGGCGAGACGATCGTCACCGTGCGCGTCCTCAGCAGTGAGGGCGCGCCACTCGTCGAGTCTCTTCTGCGCTACACGCTCACCCCGGGCGGAACGCTGAAGGATGGGGACGGCGACGGGCTGGCTGATCTCCTCGAGCCACGGCTCGGGTTGGTGCCCGGACGCGACGACGCGACCGTCGACTCGGACGGCGACGGCGTGAGCGACCTCGACGAGGTGATTCGCGGCACTGACCCACGCAGCGCGGCGTCGCAACCGGCGGACGCCGACGGCGACGGGTGGTTCGACTGGGACGAGGTCGCACGCGGGACGAGCCCGACGGACAGTACGAAGCGCCCCACGGCGCGCCGGACCACCGAGGTCGAGCACCTCGTGACAGTGACCTCGTTCGTCGACACCGCCAACACAGAGGCCGCGGGGGGTGCGGGACAGGTCGCCGCTGTCGACGCCACGGGCACCGAGGTCTTTCCTCCGCGGACGGTGACCTCCCGCGCGACGTTCTCGATGCGCCTTCCAGCGAGCTTGCCGCAGGTGGTCGCGCTCCGCGGGCTGCCAGACGCGGACTGGCTCGCAGTGCAGCGCGGCGCACTGTGGGGCCGCGCGGACGTGACGTCGCGCGCGCTGGCGTCGTGGCATCTGGAACCAGCCGATCCGTTGGTCGTCGCGAACCCCTGCCTCTCAGCGTTGGTCACGGCGCCCTCGACAGCGAGCATCACGTGTCTCTCTGTAGCGCTCCAGACGCTCGCGGCCGCGCGCCTGGTGCGCTCGGTGTCGCTGGTGTTGAACCCCGCGACCGCGGCGCCCGTGGCGCTACTCGAGGCCGAACGGCGTTGGACGAACGACGACGGTGTCGTCGTCGGCCCCGAGCTGTCCACGCCCCATCTGCGCTTCGGCTGGCCGAGCTGGACCGCGGACACAGCGCCCATTCCGGCCGACCGTGAGGCCACCAATGCTCTTCTGTCCGCGCTCGCGGCCAGCGAGACCTTCGCCCCCATCTCGGCCCGAGTCGTCGGCCGCGCCGCGGGTGCACCGCCCTTCGACGGCGCGCTGAGCCAGGCGTGCGCGATAGTGACCGAGGCGGACGCGGGCGCGCCGCTCTCCCCCGATGCGACGACGGTTGCTGCGGAGCTCGTCGCAGCGCTCGAGGCAACGGCACCGTCGAGCACGGAGACCCGGGTCCGCCTGCTGGCGCGCAGCGGCGTGGCGCGCGTCCTGGGGGCTGCGGCGGCGATGCCGTCGGTCCTCGATCCCGACGCGGACCCGGACCAGGACGGACTCTCGACCCGCGACGAGCTCACGGCGCGACGGTCGCTGTCGACTGATCCGCTCACTCCGGACACGGATGCCGACGGTCTGCTCGACGGCGCCGATCCGTGCGGAGTCGACGCGACCAACACCTGCAGCACGGCCTGGGCGGGCAACGGCGACGCGGACGGCGACGGCGTCCCCGACGGCGCGGATAACTGCCCAATGATCGCCAACGCCACTCAAGGCGATACGAACGGAGATGCCATCGGCGATGCGTGCCCGGCGACGGCCCGAATCGTCGCGCCGGCGACCAACCTCGTCGTCGCTGGAGGTGGCACCGTGTCCTTTCACGCGGCGCTGGATGCGGGCGCGCCGCCCGGGTTCAAGCTCGCCTGGTTCCGAGACGGAAAGCCCCTGGGAGCCGGCGGCCTGAGCATCGAGGCCGGCATTCCGGCGACCTCGGCCATCGTCACGATCGCGCTCAAGGGCGGGCTTCCTGGCGGTGGCCTGACGCTGCTCGACCACCGCACTCTGACGGTCCTTGGGAGCGGTACCGGAGGACCGACGCTCCCGTGCGCGCTGGCAGGCTGCGACGACGCCAACGCCTGTACCGTCGACACGTGTACCGCTTCGGTCTGTGTACATTCGGCCATCCTGGGCTGCGTCCCATGCGACTCGTCCAGCGACTGCGACGCCGTGGGCGCGACGACCTGTGCGCCATCGATCTGCGACTTCGGCCAGGGCCGTTGCGTCGGAGGCGCGGGTGACAAGGAGTGCGACGACGGAGACGCATGCACCACAGACACCTGCGCCGAGGGCGTCGGCTGCAAGCACCTGACGGTGACGTGCTCGGACGGCGTCGACTGCACCGAGGACACGTGCAGCCCCGACGCGAGCTCGGCCACCGGGTCGCAGTACACGTGCACACACGTCGCGAAGGCGGGCCTCTGCGCGGACACGGACACCGACCCGTGCACGATCGCGCTCTGTTCACTCGAGATCGGCTGCCACCTGGGCCCGAAGTGTACCGACTCCGACCTCTGCTCCGACTCGGTGTGCCAGCCCGACGGCACGTGCCTCACGGTCGTGGCCGCAGCCTGCGACGATGGACATGCCTGCACAGTCGACCACTGCGCGGCGAACCCGGACTACGTCCCGGACGGCGCGTCACCAAGCCCCATCGTCTGTACCCATACGCCCGAGAACGCCCAATGCGCCGACGGTCTGGCGTGCACGGAGGATGTGTGCGACGCCGACCTCGGGTGCACCAACTCAGAGGCCTGCGACGACGGCAGCGCGTGTACGACAGACGCCTGCGAGCCCGACGGGGCATGCAGTCATCTCGCGGACGTCTGCGACGACGGCGCCGCGTGCACCGACGACAGCTGCGCCGAGCTGTCCGGGCCGGACGCCGAGGGCAATCCGGTCGTAGAGTGCACTCACGCGCCGAGGCCGGGCTGTACGGCGTGTTCGGTCGACGCGGCCTGCGACGATCAGAACGCCTGTACCGACCATCGCTGTATTGACGGGGTCTGCACATTCAAACCAGCGACCAACGGTGCGGAGTGCGACGACGCGGAGCCCTGCACGACCGCGGACGCCTGTAAGGACGGCCAGTGCCTCGGCGGCGCTCCGCCTGGGTGCGCCGATGACGCCAACGCGTGCACGCTCGACGTCTGCGTGCCGGGTCTCGGGTGCGATCACGTCGCGAAGCCGGGGTGCACTCCGTGCGCGGTCGAGCTCCAATGCAAGGACGCAAACGCGTGTACGGCGGACGCCTGCGTGCTCGGCCAGTGTGTTCATGCTCCCGTCGCTGCGCCGTCGTGCGAGGACGGCGACCCCTGTACGGTCGCCGAACACTGCGACGCGGGGTCATGTGTTCCTACCGCGGGCATCGCGCCGTGCGACGATCAGAACCCATGCACTCTGGACACGTGCGTCGGCGGTCAGCTCTGCGAGAACCTCGCGATCCCGGGCTGTCAGCGCTGTGCGGATGACGTCGACTGCTCTGACGGCTCGCCGTGCACCGCCGAGAGCTGCCTCTCCGAGGGGACGTGCGGGGCGCCCGAGCCGCTGTTTGGGCCCTGTTCGGACGGCGACGCCTGCACGTTGGGCGATGCCTGCGTCGATGGCCAATGCGTCGCTGGAGTGGAGACTCCCCTGTGTGACGACGGGAAGGCGTGCACCGCCGACGCCTGTGACGCGGGGAGCGGATGCGTCGCCGTCGTGGTTCCGGGTTGCGTGGCCTGCGCGAACGCCGCCGACTGCAGCGACGGCGATCCGTGCACGACCGACGGTTGTCCCGGTGGCGCCTGCATCTTCACGGCCAAGGCGGACGGCGCCCTCTGCGGCCTCCCGTCGGGCTGCACGGTACCGCAGTGCAGCGCCGGGCTGTGCCAGTCCGGACCGGCAGAGAACGGCTTCGCGTGCAACGACGGTTCACCGTGTTCGACGGACGATACGTGTACCAACGGCCAGTGTCAGGGCCTGGCCGGCGGCTGCGACGACCTCAACCCGTGCACCACCGACGCTTGCGTCACCGGTCAGGCGTGCACACACACGCCGGTCGCGGGCTGCACCTACTGCAACGCCAACGGCGACTGCCCGGTGACCCAGGGCGGCTGCCTCGTGAGCCTCTGCGTCAATCATCAGTGCGGCGCACCGGTCGCCCAGAACGGCACGCTCTGCGACGATGGAGACCTGTGTACGCTGAACGAAGTCTGTGTCAACGGCGTCTGCGACTGGCCCGCAGAGATCCAGTTCTTGAACTGTGACGACGATGACCCGTGCACCGACGATTACTGTGGGTCGCCATATTGCGGGGAGTTCGAGTGCCCGCCCGAGATGCCCTATGGCTGCCAGAACCTCGCGTTTACGCCGTGCACGACCTGCGCGTCAGCCATCGACTGTACCGACGGCAACCCGTGCACGAAGGACACCTGCTACAGCGACCCCTACGGATGCACCGGCGCCGAGTGCAACCCGCTGGGTTATTGCAGCGTGAGCCATCCCAAGGACAACACCGCGCTGTGTGACGACGGCAACCCCTGCACAGAAGGCGACTACTGCCTGAGCTCCGTGTGCCAGGCCGGGGCGCCGAAGGTCTGCAACGATGGAGACACGTGCACGCTCGATAGCTGCTCGGCGGGGACCTGTGGCGCCGTCTTCGACACCACCACGGACCCGGACGTGTGCCCGCGGTGCACGACGTCTGCGAACTGCACGTCAGGTACGTGCATCGCGGGGGATTGCTGTACGCCCACGATTCTGCCGGACGGTCAGGTCAGGGTCTACGACCCGTCCGACCTGTCCGCGCGCGTCCTGTGCCTGCCCAAGGGCGCAGGCCTCTCGATCCGCGCGACCGGCACGAGCGGCGCCTTCTCGCTGAAGCTGGTCGACCGCATGGGCAAGCAGGTCGCCTTCGGCAGCCACGCTACGTCGCTTTACATCGAGGCGCTCGATCTGACCGAGGGAGGCCGCTACACGCTGACGCCCGCGTTCGGGACACCGGCGGTCGCGCATGACGTCCAGGTCTTCCTCGTGCCGCCGCCGGTCGCGGTCGCCTCGGCCGCCGATGGCGTCGCGCGCTCGGCGGCCAACACGGTCCCCGGCCAGACCGTGGCCTTCTCGTTCGAGCGCACCGCCGGCCAGCGCTTCTCCATCCCGGGAACAGGCGCGAGCAGTTGCACGTCGGTCAAGGTGATCGATCCCACGGGCGCGGTCATCTCGGGTCCAAACGCAACCTGCGGCACGGCGTTCACCGATGCGGTTCAGGCGACGGTCACCGGCACCTACATCGCGATCCTGGATCCGAGCTCGTTCACGGTGTCCAACCAGACGGCGACAATCTACGATGTGCCACCCGACCCGACCGCGACGATTACCGTGCCTGAGGCCATCACGCCGCTCGTCACGACGGCCCCGGGCCAGAACGCCAAGGCCACGTTCACCGGAGTCGCCGGAGACCGTGTCACAGTGACCGTCGTTCTCTCACCTGGCACCGGCTGTCACGCCTTCACGCTCCGGGCGCCGAGCGGCGCCTCGGCAGGCACAGACAGCTCGTGCGGCTCGACGACCGTACTATACGCGGTTACTCTACTGGAGTCGGGCGTCTACACCGTGGAGATCAACCCCTCCAGCACGGGCTTTGGAACCTACGGAGTCACCGTCTGGTTCCTGGCGCCCGATGCCGTCGTGTCCCTCACTGCCGGGTCCGCTGCGTCCGGAAGCGCGCCCAAGCCGGGCAACAAGGTCTTCTTCGAGATCGCCGCGACCGCCGGGCAGCGGGTGGCGTTCCGCGTGACCTACTCGCAGAGCTCGACGTGTTACGCGACGTCCGCCAGCAACACGAACGGCGCCTCCCTCGGCACCGACAACACGTGCGGTACGACGAGCTGGTTCGACTCCTTCGTTGTCCCCGTCGACGGGCTCATCAAGGTCACGGCGGACTCCACGAGCACCGGCACGCCGAACGTCACGCTCACCTCGTATCTCGTCCCCGACGACGCGTTCACGCCAATCACGATCAACGGCCCCGCGGTCGCGCAGACCAACGCGATCGGCCAGGTCCTGTATTACAGCTTCGAGGGCACCGCCGGTCAGGTCATCCACTTCACCTCGACCCGCCTCAAGGGCTGCATGGTGCACCGCCTGTTCAACAGCGCGTTCGCCCAGATCTACGCCACCGGCAACTCGTGCGCGAACACCAACACGTCAGCGAGCATCACACTGCCATCGAACGGCACCTACTACATCGTCGAGAACGCGGGCGAGGACATCGTGGACACCTTCACGGTCCAGCTCTTCTCGCCCTGAGCGCCGTGGCGCGGGGCCCGTTGACCCCAAGGTGCGCGCGGGCTAGCGTCAGCCGATGCCGCATCGCCTGAAGCAGGACCTCGTGCTGTTCGTCGTCGGCGGCCTGCTGTTGTCGTTGTGCGACCGCGTGCACGTGATGTATGGCGTCATCGTCCAAAACGACCAGAGCTTCTTGGGTCAGGCCTGGTGGGTCCCGCCCATGTTCGGGGTCGTCACCGTGGTCACCATGCGGCTCTACGCGCTGCTGCGACCGATGCTGGGCGCGCGCATTGCGCCCGCATCGCGTACCCAGCTCGTCACGACGGCGCTCGCCCTGGCTTCGGCGTACGTGGTCACTGGACCTGGAGCCGCGCGGCCGATGATGCTGGCCGGCGGCCTCGCCGCGCTGTGGGCGTTTCGCGCGATGGCCCGTCGGTCGCTGCCGGAGGTGTGGCTCGCGCTCCTCATCGCCGTCGTGGGCCCCGCAGTCGAGGCCCTCACGTCTGCCAGTGGCGCGTTTCGCTACGTGGCCGCCGACTTCCTGTACGTTCCGATGTGGCTGCCGGCCGTTTACCTGCATGCCGCGCCGCTCGTCGTCGAGATCGACGGCATGCTCCATGGCCTGCCCGAGACTCCCCCACTGGAAAGGACCCTCCCGACATGAGAGCACTCACCTTGACGATACTCCTGGGACTGATGGCCTCCGCGTGCGGCGTCTACACGCGCGCGGCGGTCAAGAACGACGGCCCCGAGGCCATCACGGTCACGCTCGCGGCCTCGGCTGGCGGCGACAAGGTAGTCTACGAGAAGATCGCGCCGGGGACGACCGCGGCGTTTCAGCGGGTGAAGTTCGACACGTACGGCGCCGTCGACGTCCAGATCACGTCGGGCAAAGGCACCGGCGGAAAGGTCGATCTGCACGAGAAGAACGACAACACGATCGTCATCTCCCCTATCGAGAAGCCAAAGGCCGAGAGCGCCTATAACAAGGACAACGAGTGGTGGTAGGCTAGTGCCGACTCCGCACGACGAGTGCCACCGCTAGCAGCGCCGTCGCCATCGCCAGTCCTGAGAGGTTGGCTCCATGGCCGCACGACGCGCACGCCGACGGTGACGGAGGGGCGCCGTTCGGCAGGATTTCCGAGACCGAGCTCTCGTCCACTGCTTGGGTTGCTGCCGAACGTTCGACCACGGCGATTCCGGAGGCGTCGGCAGTCGTCCACGGCGACGAGTAGGCTGGAATCGTCACGCACGCTTCGAGGGGCTCACCGACGGCTCGGTTTCCTGAGAGGTCCTCGACCATGAGGCGAATGCGCACTGGGAGACCAAGCACTTCGTCCAGTGCGTCGAAGAGTGTCACGCAGATCGCATAGCCGGCCTGCCCGGGGGCAAGGTCTCCATGCGGAAAGAGTCCGAGAGCCCCGGTTCCGAGCGGACGCACCGACGAGGTTCCAGGGCGGCTCAGCGTCGCTTGATAGAGAAGCGGATCCTCGTCGCCGCTCGCGACGGTGAGCGAGACGAGCGACCACAGCCCGCACGGCGTCACCTCGCAGGGCGGCGCGCTGTTCAGCACGGTCGACTTCACGCTGGCGCCTCTGGGCGGCATCGTGTCGAAGCCCGACCCCGTGGTAAACGTGCCAACCTCGCCGGTTCCCAGCAGAATTCGGTACGTTTGGCTGCTCTTCTTGACGCTGTCCACCGTCATCGGTCTGGCCCTCAGCCCGTTCGGAAGCGGCGGCTCGATCCTCACGCTCCCGATCCTCGTCCTTGCACTCGGGATGCCCGCCAAGGAGGCCATCGCGAGCTCGCTGCTCGTCGTCGCAGGCACGAGGCTCGTCGGCCTGGTCCCCACCTCCGCGCAGGCAACGTTCAGTGGCGGACCGGCCTGCTGTTCGGGGCCGTCGCGATGCTGGGCTCAGTGGGCGGCAGCGTCGTCTCCGGCTGGCTCTCACCCACGGTCCTCATGAGCGACTCTGGCGTCCTCATGCTCGTGAAGGGCGTCGCGATGACGCGCCGACTCCCTGGTCCAGCGGCTGCGCCGCGCGCGCAACGGTGGTTCGTGGCCTGTGCGCAAGGGCTCGGGGTTGGCTTCGTGACGGGGCGCGTCGGCGCAGGGGGCGGCTTCCTCGTCGTGCCGACGCTCGTGCTCTTTGGCGCCATGCCGATGCGACAGGCGGTCGGGACCTCGCTGTTCGTCATCGCGCTCAACGCGTCGGCGGGGCTCGTCGGTCACCTCGCCCACGATCATGTCGATTGGACCGTCGGCCTCCAGGTCACGGCCACAGCGGCGATGGGCGCGCTCGCCGGTGGCGGGCTCGCCCGTCGTGTGGACTCCGAGCGGATGCGCCGTGGCTTTGCCGTGCTCGTGACGCTGACGGGGCTCTGGGTGCTCGGTCGCGAGTTTCCGTCCGAGGAAGTCGATGCGATCGTCGCCACGCGCTGGCCCCCAGTCCTCGGCGGCCTCGCTGTCGGCGGCTTTGTGCTGCTCTTTCAGCTCGTGGCTTGGCAGCCGCTCGGCGTCTCGACGGGCTTCACCGACTGCGTCCTGGCCGTCAGCGACTCCAAGGCCCGTCGCTCGTCGCGGCTGCTCTTTCTCGGCGGCATCCTCGGGGCGGCGTCGTGGCCGCGCTGTTGGCCGGCCAAGGACCCATCGGCCTCTCCGCGGGCGCCTTCGACTCCCTAGTGACCGCAAGCGTCCTCCCCAAGGCGCTCCTGTTCATCGCGGGCGACGTCCTCGTCGGCTTCGGTGCACGCCTCGCCGGCGGCTGCACCTCTGGCCATGGCATCGTCGGAACCGCCTTGGGCGCGCGCGCGAGCCTGGTCGCAATCGCCCTCTTCTTCGTGGGCGGGGTGATGACCACTGTGCTCCTCGCACACCTGTAGCTCGGAGGGTCCATGCGCGTCTTCGCTCTCGGCCTGCTCTCGGGACTCATGCTCGTCCGCATCGGCGCCACCGATTACGACGTCATCTCCGGCATGATGCGCCTCCAAGACGCGCGTCTGGCGATCGTGATGGGCGTCGCGATCGCGGTGAGCGCGCTCGGCTTTGCGTGGCTGGCGCGCAGACCGGCGCGGCTCGGAGGTCCCATGACGGTGGCCACCAAGCCGGTCAAGCCGGGCCTCGTCGTCGGCGCGCTGCTCTTCGGGGCGGGCTGGGGACCGACCGACAGCTGTCCGAGCACGACGCTCGCTCAAGTCGGCGAAGGGCGCTGGATTTGCCTGTTCACCCTCACCGGCATTGTCCTGGGGACCTGGCTCTACCGCCGCCGGAGCGCGGTCGAGGAAGCGAGACTCTTACAACGACAGCAAGAACGCGCGGAGGCGCGCGGTATCTCGACCGTCGTAGGTGGGCGCAACCGTACCGTCGCCATGGGAGCCGTCGCGCCCGGGTCGGAACCCGCGCAGCACGTCGTCCAAGGTGCGCGCGGTCCCTGAGGCGAACCACGGGCCGCCACGGCCGAGATCGAGCAGCGGCGAGATGCGATTGCCATTGGACGTGAAATTCTCACCTGCGGCCACCTTGGCGTAGGCGGCTGCGCCGAAGACGAGGGGCGCCTGCTGGAGCCGGCGCACGACCTGGTCGCCCTCGAGCACCTCGGGAGAGCGCAGCGTCGGAGCGGGTCGATGGCACCGAGCGCAGTCGCGTTGAAACAGCGTCCAGCCCTCGCGCGCCTCGGGTGAGAGCGTCTCGCCAGCGGCTCGCAGCGGGCTCGGCGGCACAGGCAAGGCCATGAGAAAATCGAGCAGCGCTTCGCGCGCGGCCTGGGCGCTGAGGGTCGTCGTGCGTCCGCCGGGTTCGGTGACCACGACCGGCTCCTCCCACCAGCGCTCGCGGTCGTGCGCGGCGTTCCAGAGCCGCGGGTCCAGCGAACGAAAGAGCCCCTCGACCGCCGCAGACAGCGTCGGCGCGCCGCCCGTGGTGAAGATCGGGACGACCTGGCCGATGCCGCCGAGCGGGCGGGTTACCTCTTGGCGCCGCTCGAGGAAGCCCGGATGGACGCGGTGGTCGGTACCGGTGTCCCAATGGCAGCCATTGCACGCAACGCCCTCGCCCGGCTTGGGGCGCCAGAGGAGGGCGCCGTAGAAGAGGCGCTCGCCGAGGTCCTGCGGCAGCGCACGGGGCCGATCGTCGAGCGCCAGCCTCCGTGCACCTGCATCCGGGGTGAGCTCCCAGAGCGCGTCGTCCAGACGGCACGCGACCACGACGCGGTCGGCGAACGCGGCGAGGCCCAGGGGCGTCGGTCCCACTGGCCACACCTGGGCATCCGCCAGGTCCGCCAGGCGCACGGCGAGCACGCGATCGCTTCCGGTCGCGGACAGCACGACATGGTCGGACGTGACGAGCACGCGCGTCGCATCGACCAGGGCGTGGCGGCGGAGGTCGAGCCGCGCCACGACGCGGTGGTCGCCCGCGCGCAGCCCGTCACCCGAGTAGCCGACGAGCTCGGAGTAGAGCCCCTCGAGCGGTCCTTGTTCGCGCCGCACCGGCCCATCGGCGGGGCCGACGGTCCAGAGCACATCGTCCCTTGCCGCCCACGCCGCGTCTCGAACGGGCGTCGTTCGGGACGCGCGCGCGGGGACCAGCGTGGGGCCACGCGCACTGCCGAGCGCAACCCCGGAGAGGAAGGGCGAGAGCCCCGTCGCCACCCAGACGTGGCCCGGGCCCAGCGAGCCGAGACGCAGTCCGGCCGGTGGAATCGGCGCGGAGCCACGACGGGCACCCCGAGAATCCAGCACGACGACGGCGTCGTCTACGGTGTCGAGCACAGCGATGATGTCCCGGTCCATCGCCACGTCGCGAAACCCGGCGCGCTCCGGCAGCCCGAATGTCGGCGTGGCGCCAAAGGAGCGCAGTCCCCGAGGCTCCTCGGCACCGACGCACAGCGCGCCCAGCGGGCTGGGGCTCGCGAGGCACCGTTGCGTCGCGCGCGGACCGACGCGGCTGCCAGCGGGTCGCCAGTGACCGGATGCATCGCGGACGAACCCACGCTGATGGGGATGGCTAGCGGAGAACGTCCAAAGGAGACCGGCCTCGACGTAGACTCCGGAGGGGTCGGCGTGGTCGGCCTGCGCGGCCCGATACGCGAGAGGCCACCGCGTCGCCAGCTCGGCCTCTTTGCGCTCGAGCCCGGCGCGCCAGGGTGACTCGGTCGTGCGCGGGTCGACGCGACAACCGAGCAGCACGAGCAGACCGCCAGCGACGGCGAGACGCACCTGGGTCATGGGGTCCTTGAGGCAGCGACCGGTGGCGCCTCGAGCCGAAGGCCGTGCAGATCCTCGACGAAGCCCAGGGCCCGCAGGCGCGTCGCGAGCGGCGACTGCAGGACCGGCTCGTCGCCGACCTGCTCCAGCACGAGCCGACGCTTGCGCGCACGAGTGGCGACCTCCCGCAGCGATGGCAGCGCCACGGTGAGCGCCGGGTCGTCCGAGGCGACGAGCACCATGAGGCGGGTGCCGCCACTGTCGATTGCGAGCACGGGGACGCCGTCGACGAGGACGACGTCAGCTCCGCTCACGCGACGGAGCGTGGCGACCGACTCGGGCCACGGCAGCAGTGCGCCGAACGCGAGCGCCGGGTCCGTCGCGGCGACCACGACGGCCCGCAGCGGGCTGGGCTGACGGGCCACGCGAAGGAGCTCGACCACGGGGGCGAGGGCGAACTGGGCCCCCTCGAGACCCTCGACGAAGTGGCCGCGCCGCACGCGACCCGACTCTTCGAGGAGCGCCAGGGTGCGGTAGACCGCGGAGAAGCCTCCCGGGAGCTCCTCGCTGGCGGCCATGGGCTGCGCCACGACGCCGTAGCGCTCGAGTAGCGTCTGCGACATCACGAGCGCGCGCGCCTCTGGCGACGGCGCCTCCTCGCGGAGAGACCGTGTCGACCAGAAGCGACCGGCGGGCAGAACGGGCCTCCGCGACGCGCTGGACGCGGCCGTCGGGACGCCCATGAGCGAGCGAAGCGGCGAGAGCCCATCGTTGGAGACGTGGCCGCCCGAGCAAAGCACGCGTAGAGCGTCGAGCAGTTGGCCGACGGTGGCGTCGCCGAGCGCGCGCGCCAGCTCACCGAGGAGCATCGCACCGCGGGACTCGAGCACGGTGAGCACGCGCAGAGCCAGCGGGTCCGCAGGCGGCAAGGGCATCGGTCCGAACAGAGCCGCCGCGCGATCGCGCGAGGCGAAGACGAGGCGCACGTCGTCGCCCCGCAGCGCGCCATCGCCGACCCACACGAGGTCCCCGGCGCTCAGCGCGGCATCGAGCCAGTCGAGGCGAAAGCCCGACACACGCGCGGGGAGCCAGCCTCCCTCGAGCTCGCGGAAAGACACAGTGAGGCCCTCTAGCTTGACCAGCGCGTCCGCCGTGGCGTCGGGGCCGGTGCGCTCCTGGCCGATGCCATGCCACCGGAGGAGAAAGCGCGAGAAGGTGGCGCCATCGACCGCGGCGATCTCCCGGCGCAGCGCCTGGAGCGCGCGCCGCTTGATGGCCCGCAGCACCTCCAGATCGCACCACTCGGTCACGCCCGCGGCGCGCCACGTGCCACACGCCAGCCGACCCTGGGCGCGCAAGCGCTCCAGGACGTCGGTCAGATCGTGACCAAAACGAGCGGCGAGCTCAGACGCCGCAAATGGCCCCCGTGTGCGCGCATACCGCGCGACGAGGCTCTCCCGAGCGCCGTCGGTCGGCGACAAGAGCGACGCGGGGATGGTGGCCGGCAGCGCGACGCCGAGCCCATCTCGAAGACGCGCGGCGTCCTCGATGGCGATCCAGCGGCGCTCGCCGCCGATCGCAACCTGCGTCGCGCGATGGCTCGTCTGGAGCCGATCGAGCCAAGGCCGGGGAGGCTCAGTGCACCGGACCGCGAGCTCGGCCTCCGTGAGATCCCCGAAGCGACGCAGGAGGTCGTGCAGGCCGTCTTCATGGCGTGCGCGCCGCTCAGGCACGAGGCACTGAAGCTCCTGCTCGACGGCGACGACGGCGGCGGGATCGAGCAACGCAGGCACCGAGCCCGCGCCCAGGAGCTGCTCCAGCAGCGCGCGGTCGAGGTGGAGGGCCTGCGCGCGGCGCTCCGCCAGCGGCTGGTCGAGCTCATAGAGGTTGGCGGCGACGAACGACGCCGCGAGCGCGCGCGACCACGGCGACGCGCGCGGTGTCTCGACCTGATCGACCCGAATCGAGCCAGCGCGGATGCCGGTGAGGACCTCGATGAGCCCGGCAACGTCGTAGACGTCGCTCAAGCACTCACGCGCCGTCTCGACGGTGAGCGGGAAGCCGTCGATCTGCGCGGCGGCCGCCATGAGCGTCTGCGCCTTCTGTCGCTGGAGCCACAGCGGCGCGCGCTCGTCGGGCCGCCGCTTTGGCAGGAGCAACGCGCGCCGCGCGGCCTCACGAAAGCGACCGGCGAAGAGGGCGGAGCGGTCCACATGCTCGAGCACGAGCTCCATCACGCGCTCCGGGTCGGGCAAGAGCAGGCCCACGTCGATAACCGCGCCCGCCTGAGCCGAGTCGGCGCCGGCGAGCCTCAAGATGATGCCGTCGTCACTGGTGATCGTCTTGACCTCGGCGCCGGTCGCGCGGGCGAGCAGGGCGTCGATGCACAAGGCCCATGGGGCGTGGACGCGGGCACCGAACGGCGTGAGCAGCGCGACGCGCCAGTCGCCGAGCTCGTCGCGAAAGCGCTCGATCGTGATGGCGGTGTCCGACGGCAGTGTCCCGGTGGCCTGCCGCTGCTCGGCCAGGTGCTCGAGCAGCGTATCGGCGGCCGCAGGCGAGAGCTGGTCGCAGTCGATGAGCTCGGCGTGCGCGCGGGGCCGCGGGAGGGCGTCCAGGTGCGCGACGAAGGCGCCGATCTCCCGACCGAGTGCCAGCGGACGACCAACGCCATCGCCCTTCCAGAACGGCATCTTGCCGGGCTCGCCGGGCGCGGGCTCGACCACGACCGCGTCCTTGCCGATCTCGACGATGCGCCAAGCCGACGCGCCGAGCAGGAAGACCTCACCCGCACGCGATTCGTAGACCATCTCCTCGTCGAGCTCGCCGAGCTTCTTGCCGCCCGCGCCGACCGTCACCCGATACAGGCCGCGATCGGGGATGGTGCCGATGTTCGTCACGAGCACCTGCTTGGCGCCGCGCCGCGCCGTGAGCACGTCAGTCGCGCGATCCCACACGAGCCTGGGAGTCAGGCTCGCGAGGGCATCCGACGGCCAACGCCCCGAGAGCATGTCGAGCACCCGGTCGAAGGCCGGCTCGGGCAAATGCCGATACGGTGCGGCGCCCCGGACCAACGCGAGCAGGGCCTCCCGCGGCTGAGGCTCGACGACGCAGGCCGCGACGAGATGTTGCGCCAGCACGTCCAGCGGGCACTCGGGCACATGGGTCGGCTCGAGGCGCGCCTCACGCATCGCGCGGGCGACGACGGTCGCCTCCAGCAGATCGCCCGCAAACTTGGGGAAGATGAGGCCCTTGCTCGTGCCGCCGACCTGGTGCCCTGCCCTGCCGACGCGCTGGAGCCCGCGCGCGACGGAGCCCGGTGACTCGACCAGCACGACGAGGTCCACGGTGCCCATGTCGATGCCGAGCTCGAGCGACGACGTGGCGATGATGCCCTTCAGCCGGCCCTCCTTGAGCGCGTCCTCGGTGTCACGGCGCTGCACGGGCGACATGCTCCCGTGGTGTGGCCGCACGAGCGCCTCCCCGGCGAGCGTGTTCAGCGCCTCGACGAGCCGCTCGCACAGGCGGCGGTTGTTGACGAACACGATGGTCGAGCGATGTTCCGTGATGGCGCGCACGAGCCGGGGGTGGATCGCGGGCCAGAGGCTCGTCGGGGCGCGGTCATCGGCCCAGGTGCCGGCCAGCGCGGCGACCGCCTCCGGAGTGACCTCGTCTCGCGCCGGCATCTCGATGCGCAGATCGAGGCGGGGCGACGCGGTCGTGTCCACGATGGAGACCGGTCGACCGCTTCCGGCCAGGAAGTGCGCCGCGGTCGCCGCCGGCCGTTGGGTGGCCGAGAGCCCGACACGCTGCGGCTCGCGGCCGTCGTGCGCCCGACACAGAGCGGTGAGCCGCTCGAGCGACAGCGCCAGAGGCGCGCCGCGCTTGGTCGGTGCCAGGACGTGCACCTCGTCTATGATGACGACCTCGACCGTCGCGAGGGACGCTCGGCTGCGGCCGGTCAACAGCAGCAGGAGCGACTCCGGCGTGGTGATGAGCAGGTCCCCCGGGCGACGGCGCTGCCGCTCTCGCTCGCGCGCGGACGTGTCCCCGGTGCGCACGTCGATCGATAACGGCCGCACGGTCGTCCCTGTGTGCGCGGCCATGGCGGTCATCTCGGCGAGGGGGCGGCGGAGGTTCTTGTCGATGTCGTAGGCCAGCGCCTTCAGCGGCGAGACGTAGAGCACACGCCAGCCGGAATGCGTCGGAACGCTGTGCAGCAGGCGATCGAGCGCGTGCAGGAACGCGGCGAGGGTCTTCCCCGAGCCGGTCGGCGCGAGCAGCAACGCGTGGGCACCCGAGGCGATGGCCGAGAGGCCGCGGATCTGGACCTCGGTCGGTGCCGCGAACGCCTCCGCGAACCAGGCGCGGGTCATGGTATGAAGCGCAGCGTGCGGCATGACGGCTCGACTCCGGTCCGACGTGGTGGCGAACATGGCTTCCCGAGGCGCCGGTCGCGACCGCCCCGAGTCGGAACAATTGACTGAATTCGCGGCGAGGTCTAGCGTCCGCGCGATCTCGTCAGAGGGCGGCGGATCGGCTCATTGCGCGGCCCTCGCATCGCGAGTTGGAGGAGGTCCAAGTGCGTATTCTGGTATTCGTCATGGCAATCGCCGGTGCCGCATGTACGTCGGGTAGCGCGGGTACGGCGACCGCGACGCTCGGCGCGGAGTGCAAGGAGGCCCAGGCCCAGAGCGACCTGAAGGTCTGCAACACGTCCCGGACGGAGTCGTTGGAATGCAAGGCCAACGGCGCGACGTATCAGTGGAAGAGCGACAAGAACTGCGCGGCTCAGGGGCTGACCTGTGAGAACGGCGCCTGCGTGGCGGGCAAGAAGAGCGGCAGCTCCGACGCTGGCGGGACGACCAAGCAGGACACCGCGGGCGGCGGCGGCGGCTCGACCTGCACGAACATGGCCGGGCCCTGGACGGTCGGCAAGCACTGCGACCCGAAGCAGGTGGGGACGACCTTCACGGTGAGCCAGAGCGGCTGCAACTTCTCCTTCACTGGCGCGGGCCTCACGTCGGCGAGTGGGACGGTCACGGGGACGACGGACATCACGGTGAAGGGGACCTCGCTGACGGGCCCGTTCTCGTGCACTGGAACCATCGACCACAAGGCGTCGAGCGGAGCGATCGACGAGGTGAACCTCGCCTGCACGCAAAACTGCAGCATCCAGGTCAAGCCGGCCAACTAGGCCGCGTTGCTGGACCGCTCACGCGCCTCGATGACACGAGCCCCCGTGGCGTTCGTCCGCGGCTGGCTCACCGAGCGCTGGCACGGGCTGGAGGTCGCGCAGCCGAGACCCACACCGGAGGCGACGCGCGAGGCCCTCGTCGTCATCGCGACGATGTGTTTCGTCGTAACGCTGATGCAGTACACGATACTCTCCGCGAGGTTTCCAGACGCGGTGATGGACGAGGTGCCGCGCCTCCTCGGCCGGTTCGGCGGCGAGCGGGCGGCCGCCTGGGGCACCCACTACCAAGGCCTATGGCGAAACCTGGCGTGGGCTCTGGGCGTGATCTTCTTCTACCTCGTGGTGCCGGCGACCGTCGTCACGAACCTGCTGGGTCGGCCTCTCTCCGATTACGGGCTGCGTGTCGCCGACTTTCGACGGCATCTCCCGGCGTACCTCCTCCTGTTTCTACCGGTCGCCGTCGGCGTCGTCTTCGCGAGCGGGACGGCCGAGTTCCAGCGCGCCTACCCCTTCTACAAGACGGCTCGCGGAGTGGCCGACGTGACCGTGTGGGAGGTCGCGTACGCCGCGCAGTTCTTCTCGGTAGAGCTGTTCTTTCGCGGCTTCGTCCTCTTTGGTCTCTGGCGCGCGATTGGCCCCTACGCCATCCTCGCCGCCGTCGTTCCGTACACGATGGTCCACTTCCACAAGCCGCTGCTCGAGACCCTTGGCGCGAGCCTGGCCGGCGGCGTGCTCGGGCTGCTCGCGCTCTCGACGGGGTCGATCTGGGGCGGCGTCCTGCTGCACGTCGCGATCGCGTGGCTCATGGACGCGCTCGCATACGCGCGCGGCTAGCCCGCATTGTTCATCAGTGGCGCGTTGCCGGCGCAGTGAGCGCGCGACTGAGGGCGCGAACTCGCGCAGCGAGCGTTTCGCTGACCGACGCGTAGTGGTGCTACGCGGAGGAAGGCGAGCGCGGCCTCAGGCGTGCGATCACGGATGCGGGCGCGCGACAGTGGTGAACAATGCGGGCTTGCGGGACCCAGGCCGCTGGGGCCCAGACGCAATGCAGCCGGCTAGAAGCACAGCCCGTAGGGGGCTGCCGCGAGCGTGTCCTGACACACGAACGGTTCGTTGCAGGTGTCCCACGGCGCGAGCAGACAGGTCGACGACGGCGTACCGTCGACGCAGAGGTTCAGCGTCGCGTCGTCTTTAGGATCGGACGGCGTGCCGTGATCCCAGACTGGATACGGTCGACAGCTATACCCCGCAGGACAGTCGCTCGTTGCAACGCACGCGCGCGAGCAGTAGCTGGGCTTGAGCGTGGACACCTCGGTGAACAAGCAGACGCCGCCCATACAGGCATCATCGACGGTGCAGGGCGCGCCCGTCGCCGTACCACCGAGCTTTGGCAGGCACACGGCGCCGTTGTCGACGACCGGCGCCGGGACGAGACCGCAGTAGCTGTCCGCGCCGCACCCCGCGTCACTGGCGCACGCCGATCCGGTCGCCAGGCACGTGCCCGAAGCACCCGAGACGAGGACATCGAGTGCGCACACACCCGCTCCGCAACCGGTGCTCTCGAGACACAGGGATCGACACTTGCCCGTACGGCAGAGGTGCGACGCGCAGCCCTGATCCGAGGCACAGGCGGTGCCGACCTTGCCGAGTGTCCCCGTGGCGATGCACGCGCCGCCGAAAATTGGCGCGCTGGGGGCCGCGGCCGCACGCACGTGCCCCGCGCAGGTGCGTGACGTCGCACTGCAATCGGACTCGGCATCGCAGAGCACGGCCTCGCCGGTTCCGACACCCGGCAGGCACACGCGACTCGGGCCCACGGTGCTGGTCGTCGGGACGACGACATCGGCGGGACAGCCGAACGCGCTCCCCCGCGGACCGCTGGAGGCGCCGTCGCAGCCCTGCGGGTTCAATGGATCGCAGGTCACGGTACAGATTCCCGCGACGCAGGCATCGGCAAGCGGGCAGTTCGCGACGGTCGCGCACGCGGCGCCGAGTCCGCCCGGGTAGCCGACGACGCGGGCGATGCTCAAGTCGTAGGCGCCCGCCTTGCCGTCGAGCGAGTCGACGGTCAGCCACACGGTCTCTCCTTGATGCGCGAGGAAGACGGCGGCCGCCGCGACCGGCCCGACACACTGCTGAGAGCCCGAAGCGCAGGCCTTGGGACGTAGGACCACGAGCGGTCCATCGCCGTCGACCGAGGCGACATAGACCCCGGTCGAGGGCGCGACGAAGCGATACGTGTCGTCCGCCGTGCCCTGCCCTGCGCCGGGGCCGCAGCCGAGCAGATCGCCCGCCGTCGCCAGCGTCCCTTTGGCCGAGAACGGGACGGTCGTGATCAGTCCCGCGGTCTCGCACGAATCGAGCGTGCCGCTCTCCTGGCACGCCCCGAGGACGCAGGTCATCGTATCGGGGCAGCCGCAGAGCTTGCCGCAGCCGACCGCATCGCACGGCTTGCCGGCGCAGGCGGCCTGACAGTCCTCGACGGCGATCGTGAAACCTCCCGAGGCCGCCGGGTCGGTGGCCTCGACGACCAGTGTGACCAGCTCACCCGCGGTGAGTGAAAGCTCCAGCGCTGCGGGGCCCTCGGCCATCCCACTGCAGCTGGCGGCGTCTCCGCAGGTACCGAGCCGAAAGATGCGGGCGGCAAACGTCGCGGTGACACCAAAGTACCAGGTGGCCGTCGACGGCGCCTGGAACGTCAGAACGGCATCGCGTCCACCGGGCACGGACTTGCAGCTTTGGGAGTTCCCAAACGCGTCGAGCGTCTGTCCACTGGCCCCCGGGGTGAGCTTCAGCGGCTCTCCGCAGCTGCCTCCTCCGGCCGAGGCGACGCACTGCCCCTGTTGGCACGTCTTGCCGAGCGCGCAGGTGCAGATGGTGCCGTCGCAAGGGACTGAAGCGCAGTCCACGATGGTCAAGACATACGCACCCGACGCGGCGGCGCTCGCGCCTTCGACGACGAGGTGCGTGACCTTGTTCCCAGGCACGTCGAGACCCGCCACGACCCCAGCCGGGATGATGGTGCCGCAGGACCCGGCAGTACAGTCCGGCCCGGCGCGAACGAAGCCGTCGAAGCCCGCGATGAGCTCGACCCGCGCCCGCATTGGGTTGGCCGGGTTGATTCGATATACAACGTCTTTACCGTTACCTGGGGCACCGGTGCAGACCGTCGCGTCGGTGTGAAGGGCGAGGTTGTCCTTGTCGCTGTATGGTAGAGCGCTGACCTCCTTCGGGGGCTGCTCGCAGGAGTCCCCCGCCGCAGGTGGGATGCACTTGGACTCCACGCACACGAGGCTCGACGCGCAGGTGCAGGGGAGCCCGCACTTGCCGGTCCCGCACACGTTGCCGGCGCAGGGATCCTGACACGAGGTCACCTTGAGCTGGAACTCCGGTTGGGCCGCGGTGCCGTCGACCACGAGGTAGACGCTCTGCCCCGCCAGCAGATCGAGGTCGAGCGATTGTCCGGGGGTGGCCGTGGCCAGGCACGCTCCCTTGCCGCTGCACGTCTCACGGGCATACAGGAGGAGGCCGGCGCTCCCGTTCAGCGTCACGCGATACCGTGCGGTGTCCGGTGAATCGAGGCGGAAGGTGACATCCCCGGTGCCGAGTCCGACCGGCCCCGAGGGTCCGTCGCACGAGAGCACGTCCGGATGCCCCTTGACGCTCGCGGTGCCGTCGAAGCCCGAGGCGGCGACCGGGATCGCGCCGAAACAGCCGGCCCCCGTCTGCGCGCACTGGAACGACGCGTTGCAGGCCGCCCCGGCGAAGCACACGCCACACTCGCCGCCACAGCCGTCGCTGCCGCAGCTCTTGCCCACACAGCTCGGCGTGCAGGGCGCCGTCTCGGCGGCGTCGAGCGCGGCGCCATCGAGGAGGGTACCGTCCTGCTCCGGCAAATCACCGCTGGGCGACTGCCCATCCTCGGCGTCGTCTGGTCCGGGACCATTGCCGTCGGGATCGATGTCCTCGTCACCATCAGGCTCGTCGGCGTCGTCGACGGGACCCGGATCGGCGACGTCGGGCTTCTTGAGATCGATGCTGAGCTTGGTGTCACGCGCGTCAGCCACGACCTCGATGATGATCTCCGTCTCACAGCCGGCGTTGACCAGCGCCAGCAGCGCCGCGACGCACAACACGAGCCGAGCTGAGAGGGGTGCACGCATCGGAGCCACTCTATCCACAGCGCCATGTCGTTGCCACAACGCGCGATCTCCAGGCCGGGTCATGGCGACTTGGCGCAGCGGACTCCGACATACTGCTTCCGAATCCACGGTCGTCCCGGGCTCCGGTTGTGCGCGAGCTGGAAAAACGGTACATCATACATCCATGAGCCGCCGCGCATCGTGTGCGTGACGCCGCCCTTGGGACCCTGCGGATCCTTTGGCGGCGAGTGGCGGTAGTACGTCGGGTTGTAGTAGTCGAGCGTCCACTCCCAGGCGTTGCCTGCCATATCGTAGGCGCCATACGGGCTGACGTTCTTCGGGAAGCTGCCCACCGGCGCGGTCTTCTCGAAGCCATCGTCCGGGTTGTGCATGTTGGTCCACTTCGGGTTCCACTCGTTGCCCCACGGAAACGACCGTTCGTCGGTGCCGCGCGCGGCCTTCTCCCACTCGGCCTCGGTCACGAGGCGCTTCCCGGCCCACCGGCAGTACGCGACGGCGTCATCCCACCCAACCGCAACGGCGGGCTGATTCGGGTGGTTGAGCGTCTTGTCCAGCCGATAGCGCAGCGGCAGGCACTTGCCGGCGGCGGCGCACTTGCCGTACTCCGCGTTGGTGACCTCATACTTGTCGATGTAGAACGCGCTGAGCTCGACGAGGTGGCGCGGCGACTCGTCGTCCCACTCGCCGAGGTCGGAGCCCATGATGAACGGGCCCGCGGGAACGTAGACCATCCCGGGAACCTCCTTCGGCGCCTTGGTCGGTGCAGCGGGAGGCGTCCCCGGCGGGAGCTGGAGCCGAGCCGCAGGATCGTAGCTCAGCATCGCCTTGACCTGCACGGCGGCGATGTGGTCCCAGAAGCGCTCGGGGCACATGCACATCTTCTGGAAGGTGCCCCACGCGACGCCCTTGGGCACGTGCACCTGCTCCATGCGCCAGACCCACGCGGTGCCGAGGCTCTGGACCTTGCGCTGCAGAGACAGCGTCGAGGCGACGACGCGGTCGACGCCAAGGGCCTTGCCGATGGAGAGGAGACACGCGGTGTCACACGCGCTCGTGCGCTGCTTGCCCGCTGCGGCCAGCGCGTCGGCCACCGCCTTGCCCGTCACGACCGTGGCTCCCGCGTCCTTGAGCTCGCGGAGGAGCTTGCCCTCGATCCACTGGGCCTCCTTGGACGAGGCCTGCACCAGCGGCTCGAGCGGGAGCACCGCGACGCGCACGCGCTCGGCGGTGGCTGGTGCGGCGATGACGAGAGCGAAAACAGCAGTGAGGAGGCGGCTCATGGCCGCGTGACGTAGCGGAGATTGCAGCGTGCTGCAACGGCGCCTGCGCCTTGCATTCGGGCGCGGCGAAAGCTAGGACACGGCACCCGCGCGACGCCGGATTTCTTGACCGGCAGGCAGCTCGGGCCTATGAGCATGAACCCGGCAGACGCCTTCGCGCGGCGCTGCACCAAGTCTGGAGCCAGCATGTCCGTCAAGGTCCACGTCGAACGCCTGATTCACGACGCGCTGCGCGCGCTGGCGCAGCAGGGGCTGCTGCCCGAGGACGCGCTCCCAGCGACGATCCCGGTCGAGACGCCCAAGCGCGCCGAGCATGGGGACTTTGCCACCTCCATCTGCCTCCAACTCGCGAAGGCGGCCCGCAAGAATCCGCGCGAGCTTGCGACCGCGCTGTCCGCCAAGCTGGAAGGCGCCGAGGGCGTCGCGTCCATCGAGATCGCCGGCCCTGGCTTCGTCAACGTGCGCCTGACGATCGACACGTGGCTCACGGCGCTCGCGTCGGCGACCCGCGAGGGCGCGCGCTTCGGCCGCTCCCAAGCCGGGCTCGGCCGTCGCGTGCTCGTCGAGTACGTGAGCGCCAACCCCACGGGCCCCATGCACGTCGGTCACGGCCGCGGCGCGGTCATCGGCGACGTGCTGTCCAACCTGCTGGACTGGGCCGGCTACCGGGTCGAGCGCGAGTACTACGAGAACGACGTCGGCAATCAGATGAACAAGCTCACGCGCAGCGTTCTCTTTCGCGCGCGGGAGCTGCTGGGACTCGAGACCGGGCCGGTGCCCGAGGACTGCTATCCGGGCGCCTACCTCATCCCGGTCGCGGAGGCGGCCCGCGCCGCTCTCGGCGACGGCATCGCGCACGTCGCGCCAGAGGACGAGCCTGCCCTGACTCGGGTCCGAGACTTTGCCCGAGATCGGCTGGTCGGCGAGATCCGCGGGGACCTGGAGCGCCTGGGCGTGCGCCATGAGACGTGGTTTCGGGAGCACACGCTGCACGACTCGGGCGCGGTGTCGCAGGCCGCCGCCGAGCTCGAGGCTCGAGGTCACGTCTACACCGACGACTCTGGCAAGCGCTGGTTTCGCTCGACAGACTTTGGCGATGACGAGGATCGCGTCGTGGTGCGCGAAAACGGCGTCCCGACGTACTTCGCGGCCGACATCGCCTACCACAAGCACAAGATGGACCGCGGCTATGATTGCGCCATCGACGTGTGGGGCGCCGATCACCACGGCTACATCCCGCGGGTGCGCGCCAGCATCGCCGCGCTGGGCTATGACGTGAAGCGCTTCGAGGTGCTGCTGTGTCAGTTCGTGACGTTGGTCGAGAACGGCCAGCCCGTGCGGATGGGCAAGCGGTCGGGCAACTTCGAGACGCTGCGGGACCTTCTCGATGAGGTCGGCGTCGACGCGACGCGCTTTGGCTTCGTGATGCGGTCTGCGGACGCGCAGTTCGAGTTCGATCTGGCGCTGGCGAAGTCGCAGTCGATGGAGAATCCGGTCTACTACGTTCAATACGGTCACGCGCGGCTGGCCCAGATCCTGGCCAAGGCCGCGGAGCTCGGGCACGCGCCGCCGAGCGACGGCGCCGATCTCCGCGCCATCGTGCTCCCCGAAGAGCTCGGCCTCATCAAGAAGGCGATGGAGTGGCCCGACGTCGTGCGCGCTGCCGCCGATCAGCGGGCGCCGCACTTCGTGGTCTTCTATCTTCAAGAGCTCATCGGGCTGTTCCACGGCTACTACACGAAGTACAAGGCCACGGAGAAGGTCGTCTCGGACGACGCGGCGAAGACGGCGGCGCGGCTCGTGCTGTGCCAGGGGCTCAAGACCGTCATCGGCAACGGACTCGCGGTGCTCGGCGTCAGCGCGCCCGAGCGGATGTACTTTACAGAGTAGGCAAGGGCGGAAGACGGAGGCGACACCATGGAGATGCGCGGGCTCGACAAGATTCGTGAGAAGGTGGAGATCCGGCTCGACAACCGCCAGATCGCGTGGCTCATCACGGGCAGCGTCGCGATCGCGGCCGGCGTCTTTGCGGCCGGCTACCTCGTCGGGAGCCAGGCGCGACCGGCGCCCGAGACCGTCGCTGCGGCGCCAGAGCGGGGACAACGCGACCCTTCGGCGCAGCTCGCCTCCATCGCCCACGGCGCAGCTCCGGCACCCGCCGCCGCACCCAACGCGGCGAGCCCGGTGGCCGAAGACAAGGCACGCTACACGTATCACGACACGCTGAATCGACCGTCCGCGCAGGCGCAGCTCGACGATCCGACGTGGCGGCTCGTGTCGCAGGCGCTCGAGGACAAGAAGGCCGAAGAGGCCAAGAAGTCCGCCGAGAAGGAGGCCAAGGCGCAGGCGGCTGCCGAGGCCAGTCGGGAAGAGCCGAGCGACGCGCCCTCGGTGCCCGCGGAGCCCAAGGTCCCGGCGCCCGTCGCGACCTCGGCGTTCGAGGGCAAACGGCTCGGCGGCGACGCGACCGATGACTTTGCCCCCGCCGCGGACCCTCCGACCAACGCCGGCAAGCCCGGCTCCGCCGCTGCGGAGCGCCCGCCAGCGCCCAAGGCCGACGAGCCCAAGGCGCCCAAGGTCGTCCCGCAGGGCGCCTCGCCCAATGGCTATACGGTGCAAGTGCGCGCGTTTCGCGACGAGCAAGAGGCCACCAAATTCGTCGCGGTGCTCAAGGAGCAGGGCCACAAGGCGTTCGTCACTGCGGCCGAGGTTCCGGGCAAGGGCCGCTTCTTCCGGGTCCGCATCGGCAAGTTCAAGACCATCGACGAGGCCACGCGCTTCCAGCAGTCCTTCGACACCTCCGAAGGCATGCAGACCATCGTCACACCTCTCTAGGAGCATCGCATGCGACGGGTAGAGAAGCCTTGGGGCTACGAGATCATCTGGGCACACACCGACCGGTACGTCGGCAAGCTGCTGCACATCGACGCAGGCCACGCCCTATCCCGGCAGTATCATGTCAAGAAAGAAGAGACGCTCTACGTGACCGAGGGCGAGCTCGTGCTGGAGCTCGGTCCCGCCGACGCAGTCGAGCGCCGCGTTCTGGGGCGGGGCGCCTCCTTCCATGTCCTGCCGGGCACCATCCACCGATTCGTCGCCGAGAAGACGGTCGAGCTCATGGAGGTCAGTACGCCGGAGCTCGATGACGTGGTCCGGCTCGAGGACCGCTATGGCCGCGAGGGCACCTCGCAGGCCTAGACACCACCGCGGCGCTTCGCTATGGTCCGCCGCCGTCCGGCGCCAGTGCCCGGCAACAACGAGAAGGACAACCCATGCCGCTCAATGCGCTCAAGCGGTGCGAGCCGCTGCTCGACCACCTCTTCAAGGTCATCAAGCCGCCGATGTTCATCCAGCAAGTCGCGAAGGGAGACCGGGCCGGTTTCTTTCGCAACTTCAAGGGCTTCAAGATGGATCGCTTCGGTCGGCCGCAGCTCGCCAAGATCGCGGCCAAGGAGCTCTATCAAAAGAGCAACGAGTTCTGGGCTCAGCTCCTCATCGTGCTGTGGAACAACGAGCACCGGGACCTCTACAACGCGCTCAAGGAGAAGGTCGAGACGATCAATCCGGACGTCGAGAAGGTCACGCTCATCGAGGACGCAATCGCGGAGACCTGGATGGCGGAGCTGCTCGAGAAGAACGCGCTCGAGGACATCCTGATCTGCGTCTACTTGAACGAGGTGCGGTTCAGCGAGGACTTCGTCAAGTCCCGCATGGAGGCCCCGCTCGAGATCGAGCGCACGGTGCCCCTCTTCTCGCCGCTCCCCGAAGAGGCTGCTGCGGCCGAGCCCGCGAGCGCCTGAGATGCGCTTCACGGTCGGTCAAGCGGCGTCTCTGGAGAAGGCGATCACCGAGAGGGACCTGGACCTGTTTGGCGAGGTCTCGCTCGACACGAACCCCGTGCACTTCGACGAGGCCTACGCCAGGACGACCCCGTTCGGCGGGCGCATCGCGCACGGAATGATTGGCGCGAGCCTCATCTCCGCGGCGCTCGGCACGCGCCTGCCGGGTCCAGGCTGCGTCTACTTGGGCCAGACGCTCAAGTTCACGGCCCCCGTGCGCATCGGTGACACGCTCACGGCGACCGTGACCGTCAAGACCGCCCGCGAGGACAAGCCCATCCTCACGCTCGAGACCGTGGTCACCAACCAAAACGGCGAGCGCGTCCTCGAGGGCGAAGCCGTCGTTAAGTATTCATAGCACGTCGCTCGGCTGCGGCGCACCCCTAGACCTCTGCGGCAAAGGCCTCGAGCGCGGCGACGACGGCGTCGGGCGCCTCGAGCTGCGGATAGTGGCCCACGTCCTCCAGGGGCACGTGACGCGCCAGCGGTAACGTCGTGCGCAGGTGCCGCATGACGTGCCCCCCGGAGATGGGGTCCTGCATCCCCCAGATGAACGCGAGTGGGAGCCGGGTCGCGTGGAGCGCGGCGCTCCAACGGACGCTGAAGCGGCGACGCTCGGCGATGTAGGCCAGGAGCGCGTGGGTGAGCCGGTGACCGGCGTCATGCGCGATGGACTCCCAGTGCGACTCGAAGGCCGCGGCATCGAGCGGGTGGACCATGATGCGGTCGAGCGAGCGCCGTAGCGCGCGCCGCGTGACGAACACCGTCAAGAGAGCCCCCAGGGGGGAGGCCAACACCCGTTGGATGGGAAGCGGCCGATGCAGCGCCGGGAAGAGGCCCCCGTTCAGGAACGCGACTGCGCTCAGTGGCGTCCCGGTCCCGGCGAGGGTTCGCGCCAGCAGCTCCTGCGCCACGGACACCGCATAGTCGTGTGCGACGACGATGGGCGACGCCAGCCCCGTGGCCTGGACCACGCGCTCGACGAGATCCGCCTGCTCGACGAGGCGATAGTCGTGCGGCCGCGGCTTGTCGGAGGCGCCAAAGCCCAGGAAGTCGAACGCGACGCAGCGCCGGTTGCGTGTGAGCGCCGGCCAGACGGAGGCCCAGTCGAGGCTGGAGGTGGGAAAGCCATGGAGGAGGAGCATTGGCCGCGCACCGCCGGGATGGGGGCCCGAGTCGCGCACGAACAGCCGCCGCGTGCCCCCCTCGGTCGCGAGCTCGACGCGCTCTCCTGCCGCGCGCCATTGGGTCCACGAGGTCACGCGCCCACCGTAGGGGCGCCGGTCGCCGCGGTCAACGTCTCGATGGCCGCCACGCTCCGCGCGTGCTACCGTCGCCGAATGGCGCGCCCCAACATCAACTTTGCGGCCCTCTCCGACGCCCTCCTGGTCGGGAGCTATCCCCAAACGCCGGAGGACGTACTCCACCTCAAGGGGCTCGGCATCACGGCCGTGCTCAACGTCCAGTCGGACGCCGATCTCGCGATGCGGGCCATCCGTTGGGACCTCTTCGAGAAGTTCTACGCCGCGCAGGGCATCCTGGCCTTGCGCTCGCCGATTACGGACTTCGACCCCGACGACCTCTTCGAGAAGCTCGACTTCGCGATGACGACGCTCGACGGCCTGCTCCGCGCAGGACGTAAGGTGTACTTGCACTGCTCAGCGGGTATCAATCGCTCGCCCACGGTCGCCGTCGCATGGTTCACCCGCCATGGCGGGATGACGCTGGAGGCCGCCCTCGCGCACGTCCGCGCGCGCCGCGAGCCCGCCGTCATCTACGCGGACGTCCTCGACCTGTGGGAGCGGCTCTCGGTCTCCGGAGACCCGTGAGCACCGCGCTGTGGCCCTTCGGCCTGCTGGTCGCGACGAGCCTCGTGTTCGACCTGACGGCGGGCGTCGGGCTCCACGTCACGCTCCCCGGCCGCAGCGGCTTTCTCATCGGCCTGGCCTTGCGTGAGCTGCTCGTCGTCTTGGGCGTCGCCATCGTCATCGGCCGGCTGAGCCGGCTGCGCCTGCGCGACTTCACCGGACCGGTGCCCGAGGCGCGAGTGTGGCTGGCGCTGCCGTGCATCGCGCTCGGCTACCTCGCCGTCGAGCCCGCCGTCCTCGGCCCGTGGAGCGCGCTCCTCGGAGTGACTCCGCCTTCGTGGTACGAGACCGCGGTCGTCGCGCCCGACTGGCAGACGGGCCTCCTCGTGGGGCTGGTGCTCTCAGTGACGCCCGCGGTCGCGGAGGAGGCCTTCTTTCGCGGCACGTGGCTCACGCTGCTCGATGCGCGCTTCTCGCGTGCCACGTCGAGCGCGGTCCAAGCCGTGGGCTTCGCCGCCTTTCACCTCGATCTGTTTGGTCTGCCAAGCTACCTGGCCGCGGGCGCGCTCTTCGCCGCGTTGCGCCGGCGCACGGCCTCGCTCTGGCCCTGCATCGCGCTGCACGCGCTCATCAACGCGCTCTCGGTCCTGGAGCTCAACCGGCGTGCACGGGGCCAGGCGCTCTTCGAGCCGCCGACGATGACGACCGTGGCGATGGGCGTGGTGGCACTCGCGGGCGGCCTCTGGCTGGCGCTCAGACCGAGCCGTTCATGAACGTGTAGATGAGCCCCGCGACGAGGATGGTCGCGCCAAACAAGGCCATCGTCGGTGCGGCAGCCCACTCGATCGGCTCTCCGGCGCCTCCCCGAGCGTGCGCGCGGGCCGACCCGGCGATCGTACCGGGTGCGTCTCCGTCCTCCGCACGACGCGCAGGCCGCTCGACCCGACTGGCGCCACGCCGCGCTCCGGTCACGGCCACCGCGGTCGGTGCAGGCTTCTGCGACCTCCCCGCCTTGCTGGCCTTGCGCGGCACCGACTGCACGAGCGCGACGAGCATCGCGGGGTCGTATTCGGGCTCGAGCTCCTCGAGCTTCTCACGCGTGGCCTCGGCCATCTCCTGCGCCGTCGCGAAGCGCTCCTCCGGGTTCTTGGCGAGCGCCTTGACGAGCAGCGGCCGCAAGCCGAGGTGAATGCGCTTCCAGTCGATCTCGAGTCGGCCCTCGGCGAGCGCCTGTCGCTGCACGTCGGTGCCGCCATCTTCGATGGCGAGCGTTCCGGTGATGAGCTCGTGCAGGAGCATGCCGACCGCGAAGAGATCGGCCCGGCGGTCCACCATCGGCGAGCCGCGCGCCTGCTCGGGAGCCATGTACGGGACCGTCCCCTTGACGACGCCCACGAGCGTGCGACCGCGTGTCGGCTCCGTGCGCGCGATGCCGAAGTCGAGAATGCGGACGCGCCCGTTGCGCTCGACGATCACGTTGCGCGGGCTCACGTCGCGATGCACGAGGCCAAGCGGCTGCTTCGTCGCCGGATCGATGAGCTCATGCGCGTAGTGGAGCGCTTCGAGCGTCTGCGCCGCGATGTGCAGGGCATGTCCGCGCGGAAAGGGCTTGTCCTTGCGCCGGAACTGCTCGGCGAGCGAGGCCAGCGTCTCGCCCTCGACGAGGTCCATCACCAGAAAGTGAACGCCCTCGGCGGAGCCCAGGTCTCGCACCGGCACGCACGCCGGGTGCTCGAGCCGCGCAGCGATGCGCGCCTCCTCCTGAAACATGCGCACGTACTCGGGATCTTGCGCGAGCTCCGGGTGGAGCACCTTGACCGCGACGGGTCGCGCGAAGCCCTCGGCGCCCTCGAGGACGCCGCGATAGACAGTGGCCATACCGCCGCGTGCGACCTGATCGAGCAGCCGATAGCGGCCCACGTGGCTGAGCGGTCCCTTCATCGTGGTCGAGGACGGTAAGACCAGTCGGTGCCCGGCGCAAAAATTTGGATCCGCGGCTGTGACGAATCTGTGGAGAACGTGTTCGTGATGGACCGCAAGCTCTCGGCATCACGGCAAAAAAGAGGGTCCTCAGCGCGCGAGCACCACGCGGTCGCGACCAGCCAGCTTTGCGGCGTACAGCGCGCGATCGGCGCGATCGACCCACTCGGCGACGCTCTCGGAGCCGTCGGCCGGGGCGACGCCCGCGGAGACCGTGGGCCGAACCGCGCCGCGATCGGTCGCGACCTCGAGCACGCGCGTCGTTTGGCAGAGCCGCTCGGCGAGGCGCGTCCCGTCCTCGGTCTGTGCGTGCCGCAGGATGACCGCAAACTCCTCACCGCCATAGCGCGCGACCGTGTCGTTGCGCCGCGGGAACGTCGACGCCAGCGTCCGGGCAAAGACGCGCAGCACGTCATCGCCGGCGAGGTGGCCAAATCCATCGTTGATTCCCTTGAAGTGATCGAGATCGAAGAGGATCAACACCGACGGCTCGCCGAGGAGATGGGCGCGCTCGTAGGCGACGGCCAGCTCGGCGTCAAAGGCGCGCCGGTTGCGCAGCCCGGTCAGGGCGTCGAGGTGGCCCTCGCGACGGGCCTCCGCCAACGCGGAGCGGAGCTGCTGCACGCGACGTCCGAGCTGCTCGGCTTGAAAGCGGTCACGGGAGCGGCGCGCCTCGATGAGGTCGGTGAGCTCCTGCACCGTGGAGAGCGCGGCGTCCTTGATCTGGGCGATGGAGTTGGACACGACCGCGTCGCGCAGCCGGTCGAGCCGCTCCATGGCGCGGTGATCGGCCTCGGTGTTCTCGACGACGGCGCGCCCGAGCGTCTCGGTGAACGACCACACGACCTGGCGCAGCTCCGAGAGGGCCATGGCCACACCCGTCTGATGGAGCCGGCAGACCTCGCGCACGAAGGCCTCGGCGCCTTCCAGATCACGGCGTCCCGAGGGAGCCTCCGCCCGAGGCGACGGGCGGAAGCCTTCGAGGTGCCGCGCCCAGCTCTCGAAGGTGTCCATGGGCACGTCGAACGGCAGTGGCATGCGCTCTCGCAGCGTGCCGCCCAGCTCGCGCACCGCCGTGGCCATGGCTCGCCACGGCGCCTCGGTCGCGTCCATGGTCGCTTCAGCGGAATGCGTCGCCTCGGACATGGTCAATCCCTCTCATGGCGCCCCGCGGGCACGGTGCCATAGCACGAAGTCGAGGTCGAGCTTTGGGCCAATGCGGGCCGACTCAGGGGACATGCTGGTACTCTACGTCGAAGCCGCCCAGCAGCGGCATCTCGTTGTCGTCGGATGGATAGAGCCAGGTCTCGACCTCGAGCCAGTGGCCCGGCTTGTCGACGACGGTCGTGAGATCGACCGGGAAAACCTGTGTGGGGACCGGCCCGACGAGCGGCGTCCACTGCGCCTTCTCGAGCTCTCCCGGCGTCTCGGCCGTCCGCACCCGGAACTTGATGAACGTCCCCGGCGGCGTCACGGCGTTGATGTTGAGCGACTTCCAGACCGCGTGCTCCATGGCCTTGAGGCCCGTGAGCCCGACCTTCTTGATGGCCTCGAAGCGGTGTCGATACCAGCCCGGCGGGACCATGTCGAAGAACGAGGAGCCGGTCATGTCGCTGTAGCAGTAAGGGCTGCTCCCCACGGGGTACGTATCCACGATCTGCAACGTGTCGCTGTTGATCTTCGTCGTGCTGCTGCTGCTCTGGTTGACCGCCCAGACGAAGCCCGCCGAATCGACGGACATGCCCACCGGGAACGAGGCGCCGACGATGCTGATCGGGGCCAAGGCCGTCATGGTCGCCGTATCGATGACACCGACATGATTGCTCTCGTCGCACGCGACGAAGATGCGCCCCTTGAAGTTGGACACGATCCCACGCGGGCGAGCGCACATGGCCACCGAAGCGAACTCCTTGTTCACCGGATCGAAGCGATACGCGACGTTGCCGCCCGAGCCGATGTTGGCCGTCCAGACGTGGCCCTTCTCGTCGAGACAGATGCCGTAGGGATCGAACCCGCCGCCCGGCGCATGCATCTGGCTGACCTTGGTCTGGGTGTTGACCTCGACGAGCTTGCTGCCGCCGCGACCCGAGACCCAGATGGTGCCCTGCTTGTCGATGACGAGGCCGTACGGGTTGACCGGAATGTCGATGGTATCGAGCACGCCGCCGTCCTTGCCGGAGTAGCGCACCAGCATCTTGGCCTCCCAGAGCCCGGCCCAGGCGTTCTGCTCGGAGTCGGTGCCCATCGAGCGAACGAGGCTCGCCGTCGGCGTGTCCGAGACGAACTGCACGCACTCGTCGGCCACGCCGAGCATCTCCTCGGTCGAGATCTTGAAGTTGCCATCGAGATCGCGCGAGGTCTCGATGGTCCCGTTCTGGTTCTTGTCGAGGCACTCGCCCTCAAAGTTGATGATCTTGGCGACCTTCTGGCCGCCGCGGCAGCCGACCCAGCCATTGCCGTACTTGTCGACGGCGGTGCGCGACGGATCGGAGCAGATGTTGTAGCGCCCGAGCTCGTGGCCATTGGTGGTGTCGATCTTGGAGACGGAGTTCTCGCCCGAGTTGGAGATCCAGATGACGTTCATGTTGACCTGCGTCAGGGTGAGCGTGAGCCAGCCGTCCGGCGTCTGGACGATGTTGTTGGAGTTCACGTCCACGGGCGTCATCGGGTCCGTCGTGCCGGCGCCGCCGAGCGACTTGCCACAGTAGGGGTCGCAGGTGCCGCAGGCGCTTTTGACGCCCTCGTCGGTCTCGCCGTCGCAGTCGTTGTCGAGCTCGTCGCAGTACTCCGGCGTGGGCGCCACCATGCCGACGCACGGGCCCCAGAAGCCCTTCTTGCAGACCCGCTTGCCGGCCTTGCAGATGCCCGTGCCGACCAGCGCCATGTCGCCGGCGAAGCAGACCTCTTGCGCGCCCTCCTTGCTGCACTCGACGACCTCGGTCACGTTGGCGTTGGTCTCCGAGATGGTCGCCGTGGCCGTGTCACTGGGCGCGAATGTCGTGATGTCCGAGACGGCCTCGGCGTCGGCTCCCGTCGGGACCGGCTCGGGTGCCTTGCGCCCAGAGCCACCGGTGCTGCACGCGACGGACGCCACCGCAATGAGTGCGGTAGCCGCGACGCGGCCCCGATTGGCTCGCGGGGAAGTAAGGCTGACAGCGGACAGTGAGTGACGCATGAAGTCCCTCCGGAAGACGGGCACGGATTCTAGCATGGAAGGGGCCACCCTCGATCGCAAATCTGCGCGCACGTCTCCACTGCGAAGTCGCCGCGAACTTGGGACCGGCACGCCGCTCGTGTATCGTGTCGCGGGACCGAACATGCAGGAATCGACCCAACCCATCCTCCGAAACGCCACGCGCACGGGGACCGCTGAGCTCGCAGAGCACGCCGTGGCGCAGCTCGGACGGCACCCGTCTGCGTATCGCAAGCTGGGCCGTACCGGGCTCACGGTGAGCGCGCTCGGCTTCGGCTGCTATCGCGTCCACGACCAGGTCGAGGACCACGTCGCGGCGCTGGGGCAAGCGCTCGGCAGCGGCGTGAACCTCATCGATACGGCCACCAACTACGGCGACGGACACGGCGAGCTGCTGGTCGGACGCGTGATGGCCCGAGGGGAATTTAGACGAGACGGTGTCGTCATTGTCTCCAAGGCGGGCTATCTCCAAGGCGCGGCGCTCCGGGACGCGGTCGAGCGCGAGCATCGCCACGCGGGCTGGTCGGAGGTCGTGCGCTACTCCGAGGGCTGTTGGCATTGCCTCCATCCGGATTTCCTGAGCCACGAGCTCACACGCAGCCTGGAGCGCACGAGCCAGACCAAGCTCGACGTCTACTTGCTCCACAACCCCGAGTACTTCTTGCTGGACCTCGAGCGACGGCGCGATCGTCGGCCGCTCGAAGCCCGGCGTGACGAGATGTACGCCCGTATTGGCCGCGCGTTCGTGGCGCTCGAGGCCGAGGTCACCCGCGGGCGTCTCGGCTGGTACGGCGTCTCGTCTAACGCGCTGGGCGCGCCGCCCACGGCAGCCGAAGCACTCGCGCTCGATCGGCTCGTCGCGCTGGCCGAGTCGGTCGTGGGCAAGAGCCACCACTTTGGCGTCGTGCAGCTCCCGCTGAACCTGCTGGAGGGTGGCGCCGCGACGGCATTGACGAACGGTCCCGGGCTCGATCGCACCACCCTGGACACGGCTCGGCGCGCGGAGCTCGGCGTCCTCGCCAATCGCCCGCTCAACGCGTTTCGCCGCGGGCGGCTCGTGCGGCTCGTCGACTTCGCGCTCCAGCTCCCTGCGTCCGACCCCGGGGACCGCGATCGGCCGGAGCGCGCCTTCCGCGCTGTGGAGCGGCTCGAGGCGGAGTTCGCCCAGGCCTTCGTGCCGGCCATCTTGGGGGAGACCGGCCAGGAGATCGGCGAGCTGCGGTACGCGACCTTCCTGCAATCCAAGGCCGACACACTGCACGATCTCGTCCTCTGGAACGACTTCGTGCGCGACAGCTTCGCGCCCGAGATCAGTGAGCGCTGCCAGCTCATCGAAGAGGCGCTCACCGGGCCGCTCAAGGCAGCATGGCAGATCTGGGTCGGACGCTATGCAGAGGCACTCCAGCGGCAGCTCGAGACCCTGCGCACCGTGTGCGCGCGCGGCTCGCAGCGCGTCGTCGAGCGGCTCGCGCGCAGCGTCCCGGGGGGCGTCGGCGGGGAGCACCGCGCGGCGTCGATGGCCTCCCGGTCCATTGCGACCATGGCCTCGATCCCGGGCGTCACGTCCGTGCTCGTCGGGATGCGCCAGCCCTCGTATGTCACTGACGTCACGACCGTGCTCGGCTGGGCGCCCGTGGCCGGCGGATTCGAAGCCATCACGGCGCTCTCGGACTTCGACCCGGCGGCCTGAGACCAGGAGGTAGCGATGCGGCAGTTCAACAGGGCGGAGGCGTGGAGGTGGACCTCGACGCGTCCGTGGGTTCTCGAGCTCGGGGTGCTCCTCGTGGTCGGCTGCCAGTCGCAGAAGGTGGGCCAAGTCGTCACGGCGGACGACGCCGTCTCGAGCATGGGGGCCGACGTCGCGGCCGCTCCACCGGGCACCTGCCCGGCCAAGACGGTCCTCGGCTGCGTGACCGACTACTCCTATCGCGCCTGCAACGACGCGGGCACGGGCTTCACCGAGGTGAAGTGCGGCACGAGCGAGGTCTGTTTCGGCGCGGGCGAGTGCAAGAAGGCCAAGTGCGTGCCGGAGAAGCGCACGTGCATCTCGCCGACCAAGGCCGCGCAGTGCAAGCCGGACGGCTCGGGCTACGACGTGACCGAGACGTGCGAGGCAGGGACCGTCTGCGATCAGCCGTCGGGCACCTGCGTCTCGTCGTGCCTCAACGGCGCCAAGGCGACGACCAACGTCGGCTGTAGCTACTTCGTCGTGGACCTCGGCAACTATGACTCCGTGGTCGAGAACAACGTCAAGGACCAGCCCGTCCTCGTCGCCATCGCCAACGCCTCCAAGTCGATCGAGGCCCACGTGACGCTGACCGCGATGGGCGACAACGTCTTCGCGGAGGGGCAAGCCGTGACCGTCAACGTCCCGCCAAATCAGCTGCGGACGGTCGCGCTGCCGACGGGCTTTGCGCAGCTCGACTCGAGCATCAATCGGTGGTCGTGGAAGGTCGTCAGCGACCAGCCGGTCACGCTGCACCAGTTCAACCCGCTGAACGGCCAGGAGGTCCACTCGTCGGACGCGTCCTTGCTCTTCCCGAACGACGCGCTCGGCTCCGAGTACGTCGTGATGAGCTGGCGCAGCTTCTTCACCGACGCGCTCGGCTTCGACGCGGTGACGAGCTACCCCAAGTACGGCTTTCCGAACTACGTGACCGTCGTGGCGGCGTCTACCGGCAAGACGAAGGTCTCGATTACGGCCTCCGCCGATGTGCGACCGACCGGACCGAACACGCCGAAGAAGGCGGCCGTCGCCGCCATCAAAAAGGGCGAGACCAAGGAGTACGAGCTCGATCACGGCGACGTGCTCACGTACACGATTCACCCGAAGCTCGAGGACAACCTGGACCTCACCGGGACCGTCATCAAGGCCGACAAGGGCATCGCGGTCTTCATGTCTCACAACTGCGCGTTCGTGCCCTCCGTCGAGGTCAAGTACTGCGACCACCTCGAGCACGCGCTGACGCCGGTCACGACGTGGAGCTCGGTCTACGTCGCCGATCTCTTCCACAAGCGCTCGGCGGCCGCCTACGACGTCTTTCGCATCATGGCGGCGCAGGCCCAGACCGTCATCCACACGGAGCCGCCGGTTCCGGGGGTGGACGGCAAGATCCTCGGGAAGTACGAGTGGGTCGAGTATCAGGCCACGGCGTCACACCTCGTGAAGTCGACCGCTCCCATCCAGATGGGGCACTACCTCATTGGCTCGAACTACCCTGGCAACGATCCCATCTGCCAGAACGGGGTTACGGGCATTGGCGATCCGTCGTTCACCATCGGGGTCGGCGAGAGCCAGTGGCTGAAGGAGTACATCGTCTTGACGCCCACGGGCTACAAGGAGAGCTGGTTCAACCTCATCCGCCACAAGGGCGAGGTCATCACCATCGATGGGACCTCGGTCGAGGGCTACGTGGAGAAGCCCATCGAGACGCTGGGGAGCTCCGACGTCGAGGTGCTGCGGCTCAAGGTCGAGGCGGGCGTCCATCGGTTGGTTGCCGACAAGCCGTTCGGGGTCACTGCGTATGCGTACGACTGCGACGTCAGCTACGCCTATCCGGGCGGGCTGCTGCTAGTTCCGGGGAACGCGCCTTAGCTGGGGCGGCAAGGAGGAAGCGCCATGGGACGAGGCTGGACAACCAGTTTGGGGAGCGCGCTAGCGGTACTTGGCTGCGCGACGGAGGCCTCGACGATCGGCGCGGGCGCTGACGTCGCGACCGCTGTCGAGGTGGTCGCAGATGCCACGGTCGGCGCCGACGCGGGCCCGGACCTCGCGTCACCCGAGGTGAGCGTGGTGGCCGACGTCGCGCTCCTCGACGCGCCATTGTCGGACCTCGCGAACCTCAGCGACGCCGCGGACGTCGCCGCGGCCGACACCGCGGACACCGCGACGGACGCAGGGCCGGACACGCCCGACGTTCCGGACGTGCCCGACGTCCCGCCACTGCCCAAACCCAAGGTCGAGGCGGACGGCGTCATGTTCCGCGTCGATGGCGTGCTGGTGAAGTCGCCGCCCCTGTGCCTCGTCGTCACCGCGGGCGATCCGTGCGCCGACGTCTCGGCGCTCATCAACGCCTACATCGGCTCCCACCTGACGGGCAACCAGGCGCTCGACATCGTGGGGTTCTTCAAGCCGTTCGAGCTGCTGGCCACGGGCCCGAACAAGATTGGTATGTCGTTCGGGCGCGGCGACTGCCTGCGCGACGGCAACGGCGAGGTCATCGCGTGCGGCTTCTGGGGCGACCCGACCTACTTCGAGAACACGACCGTCATGGGCCCGGGGAACTGCACCGTGTTCAACGCGCCCGAGGCCTGCTACTCGACGACCACCGCGCCAGGGCTGGTGCTCGATCTCGGTGGCGTCCCGCTCGGCTTCACCGAGGCGTTCACTGCCGGGCAGTTCACCTTCGACGACAAGGGCACCGTCAAGAAGCTCCAGAAGGCCTACGTGCAGGGCTTCATGACCAAGGAGACGGCGGAGAAGACGACCATCACCGTGCAGGGCTTTGGCGACCTCACGATCGCCTCGATGCTCAGCGCGAACGACATGTCGACTGACGCGGCGGGGAATGCGGGCTGGTACTTCGAGATCGACTACACGGCGTCGCGCGTGCCAATCAAGTTCTGAGGTCTACCGCTCAGTCACCCAAGAAGTGGAACGTGAGCTTGAAGCTCGGCAAGAACGAGAAGTTCTTGGCGGGGCCGTCCACGGGCGAGCTGCGGATGTCCTTCTTGTTGTCGATGCGGTAGGTGTCCATGAAGCCGTGGGCGAACGCGAAGTCCACTCCGAGGCTCAAGAACCGAACGACGTAGAAGTCGCAGCCGAGCCCGTACTTGACGTAGGCCGCGGGGAACCACACGCGGCCCTCGCTGACCATCTTGACCGGCTGGTGCGAGTCAGGGTTGTAACCGAGCACGTAGACGCCCGCGCCGACAAAGACGTAGGGATCCCACCAGCGGTTCTTGGCCGTCTCGGACGTGTTGACGAAGAGTTGGGCTGGAAAGAAGCGCACGTTGGCGCCAATGCCGCCCTGCCCTTCGATCTTGGAGTAGTCGGAGAGCTTGCCGCCCGAGCCCCAGATGTCCATCTCGATGCCGACGAAGCCCAAGATGTTATAGCCAAAGTTGAAGCTGGCTCCAAAGCCCGTGCCGCGGTCGACCGAAAGCAGGTCGTTGAGATTGGTCGACGGGCACGCTCCCCCGCCGACGCAGGTGATGCGGTAGTCGGGGTCGAGTCCGGGGTCCTTGATGTTCAGGCCGCTAGACGCCGTCTGGCCCGAAACGAGCGCGCCGCCCAAGTTGAAGCCGAAGTACAGCCCCTTCTTGGCCTCGGCGACAGACGGTGCCAGCGCAGCGACCAGGGCCAGCGATGAGAGCAATCGGAACGACATCAGGCACCTCCAGCGCATCGCATAACACGGCGTAGCGTGTCGAACAACGGCCCGCTTGCGCGGAGCGCCGGGCCATCGCACGATGCGCCCGCCCGCCAGTCGGGCAGGGAGCGCAGTATGACCGAAGCGTTTCACGTCGTCAGCACCGCGGGCGCGCCCGCGGCGATCGGGCCCTACAGCCAGGCCGTGACCGTGCCGCTGGCCGGTGGCGCGGAGCTCATCTTCTGCTCGGGGCAGATCCCGCTCGACCCCTCGACGGGCCAGATCGCGGCGGGAGCGTCCGACAGCGTCGCCGTGGCCACCCAGCGCGTGCTCGACAACCTCGCCGCGGTGCTCGCCGCCGCCGGAGCGGGGTTTGGTGACGTGGTGAAGACGACCGTCTATCTCTCGGACATGGCTCACTTCCCAGCGATGAACGAGGTCTATGGTCGCGCCTTTGGTCCGCCCTCGCCCGCGCGCTCGACCATCGCCGCCAAGGAGCTCCCGCGCGGAGTGCTGATCGAAATCGATGCCATGGCGATTCGCCGGCCGTTTGGCACATGAGCGGACAGGCACGGCTGCGCGCGGCGGTTGCAGGGCGGCGCGCGCTCATCCCGTATGTCACCGCGGGTGACCCGGACCTTGCGACGACGGACGCTTTATTAGCCGCCCTCACTCGGGGCGGTGCGGACGTCATCGAGCTCGGGATCCCGTTCACCGATCCCATGGCCGATGGGCCGATCCTTCAGGCGGCCGCTCAGCGCGCGCTCAAGAACCCGTTCTCGCTCGACGCCATTTTGGAGCTCGCCGCCACGCATCATGCGCGCGGAGGACCACCCATCGTGCTGTTTGGGTACGTCAACCCGTTCTTCCGCTACGGCTTCGAGCGCCTCGCCGAGCGCGCCGCCGCCTGCGGCGTGGCCGGGGTGCTGTGCGTGGACTTGCCTCCGGAGGAGGCGGAGCCCTTGGTCACGGCGTTGGACGCGTACGGGCTCGCGCTCATCCCGCTCTTGACGCCGACCAGCACGCCAGACCGCATCGCGCGCGTGCGCGAGGTCACGCGTGCATTTGCGTATTACGTCTCGGTGACGGGCGTCACCGGTCGTGCGCTGGAGGACTCCGAGCTCGAGTCCATCGCGACCGCGGCGGGCGAGGTTCAGACCGCGCTCGGTGCGCCGTTGGTCATCGGCTTCGGTGTGCGCACCCCGAAAGACGTCGCGGTGCTGGGGCGACACGTCGCCGGAGTCGTCGTGGGGAGCGCGCTCGTCGAGCTCGCCCATCGCGCATCCCCGGAGTCGCGTGCCGCCGAGGCCGAGGCCTACGTGCGCTCGCTCCGCGCAGGCTAGCCTCGCGTCACGGCCGCGTCGCGATCCACCAGAGCAGGTTCGACTTGGACTGACCCTCGGCCATCGTCGTGAGCGGCAGGGTCGCAAGCCACGCGGCATCGGGGTCGAGGACCGCGCGGACGACCTCGGCGGCGCCGCGCCAGGCGTCGAGGCTCGCGAGGGTGCCCGCGGCCTGGAGCAGTGGGCTCGCCACGGACGCAAACGCCGGTCCCAGGAGCCACTCGGTCGCCGGGGTGACGCTCGTGAGCTGCCGCGCATGGGCGCAGTCGAGCGTCGTGCAGCCCGCCGGCACACGATCGACGCGCAGCGACGCGAGGCGACCGACGACGCCGTTGACCGCAAAGACCGGCGGGTAGACCGAGGCATCCGGCAGCTGCCAATAGCGGGCAATCGCGCGCAGCTCGAGCGACAGGAGCACCCTCCCGACGTTGAGCAGGTCCACGTCGCCGAGGGTCAGGCCCAGCAGCGCGAGCGCCTCCCATGCAAACACGGACTCGGCGCTCGCCGCCGTGCCGCGCGACTCGGGCCACGGGAAGAGGCCCGTCGACCACGAGTGGCCGCGGTACCAGTCGAAGTGCCGGAAGCGCGGGAAGTGCGGATCCGTCGCGGACGGATTGGCGATGTCGCGCGCCAGAGCGCGGAAGAAGCCCGCGTGCAGCTTGAGCCACGCCGGATCGCCCTTGCCGACGACCGCGGCGGCGTAGAGGAAGTGCCCATACTGGACGTGGTGGTCGTTGTAGTAGCCCTGACCGCCGTCGTTCTGGGGCGCGGCGAGGCCGTTCTCGGACACGATGCCTCCCCAGGTGGCGTCGTAGCGCAGCGGATTGGCGTTGGTCCCCTGAATCCACGGCAGCAGCGCCGCGGCGACCTCGGCGCGCAGGGTCCCCGCGAGCGTCGCGTCGCCCAGCGCATCGGCGATGAGCACGAGCCGCGCCTTGCGCGAGACCTGGCGGCCGAAGCCATGCGGATCGGTCGCGGTGATGGCCGTGGTTGCGTCGGTGGCCAGCGCCTGCGCCAGAGTGGACGCCAGGGTCGGCTCGATGGCGCGCGGTGCGTCGAAGGCGATTGGCACGAGCGGCAGAACAAACGTCGTCTTGGCGTAGGGCACGAGCCTCAGATTGCCCGCGAGCGTGGTGGCCATCGGCAGCGTGGGCCAGCCGGGATCCGGCGTGAGCAGCCCCTCGTGGTGCGGCATGGCGAGCATCTCGCCGACACTGGCGCCTGCATGCTGCCAGTCCAGTACGATTGTCGCCGCATCTGCAAGGACCGAGACCTTGATGCCGCCACCGGTCGGCCACGTCTCGCCGTCGGCGGCGACCATCTTGCCGAGCGGCGCGATGGCCACGCGCACCACGCCGTACTAGGGCGCGTTGCCGCTCAGCTCGTCGTTGGTCTTGTCGAGCGCGATGGGGGGTGCTGTTACCAGCGTCCAGGTCTGGCCGTTCATCAAGACCAGGTCCACTGCGCCCGGGCCCGCGGCCTTCACCGTCTTGATGCCGACCGGCGTCGTAATGCGCGGGGTCGTGCCGTCGTAGTAGACGCTCACCGCCGGAGAGCCGTGCACGAGCGGCGCTGAGAAGGCCGTCGCGCCCGGACCCTGCCACCGCACGGTCGCCGAGACGAGGTCGTAGGCGCTGAGCGTCCGCTCGGCCACGGCCTGAGTCGCGCCGAGGTGGAGCGCGGACGGCGCGTCCGCGATGACGGAGTCCACGGAGGTCGTATGGGTCGGAAAGGCGACGTCGAGGCCAGTAGTCGTCGCGCGGGTGACATAGGGGAGGAGGTAGACGGGCTGAGTGCCGTCGCCGAGGACGAGGTTCATCCACTCGGTGTTGGTCGGGCGTGGACCCGCGACCGTCCCCCAAAGCGCCGTGGGGGCCAGGGGGTGTGTGACCGTCGCCATGGGCGGCGGGTCCGTGGCAAACGGTGGGTCCATCGTCCACGGGACCGGCGGGGCGGGCACGTCCGGGGGCGCGGCGATGTCGGCCGGCGCGGCGTCCGCGCTCGGACCGGCGTCGGTAGCCACGAGATCCTCGGGTGGCGCCACGTCGGCGGGGCCCAGGTCTTCGGCGCCCGCGTCCGTGCCCAGGTCGTCCACCACATCGGCGAGCGGCAGCTCCGCCGGTACGTCCTCGGAGACCTCGCTGGACACGTCAGCGGTCATCCCGTCCGAGGCCTCGACCGCGTCAAGCTCCGCGTCGACCACGCCAAGGTCCGGCAGGGTGTCCGGCTCTGCGTCGAGCGCGACAAGTCCGTCCTGAGCATCTTGGACGTCCGTCGGCTCGAACTTGCCGGGATCGGTGGCGCCGAGGCCGTCGTCGAAGTGGACGACGTCTACACCAGGCCCCGGGGTGCCGAGGTCACTCGGGAGGGTCACGTCACCGCTCGCGTCGAGCTTGGCCAGCCCCGCGACGCCGTCGGGGACGTCCTCGGCCGAGTCCGAGCACCGAACAGTGACCATCGTTCCCAGTAACGCCATCGCCATCCACGCTTGTCGCACCATGGGGCCAGGGTGCCACAGGCCGGCGGCAGACCCAAGTGGCACAGCCGGGGCTGTCCGACAGGTCGCCCTGTTGGTGGCGCCGAACGCGGTGGGCCGGAGTCCTGCGTCCGATGACCCGACGTGCTACCGTTGCCGCGTGCAGACCGACTTCCCCGTCGACGAGCTCGAGCGGTTCAACCCGTGGTGGCGTGACGGCGCGCCCGTGCCAGCAGGGACGCTACGCGACATGCTGCCGGAGGTCGTTCACGGCCTCGACCTCATGCCAATCGTCGTACTCCGCGGCATACGGCGCGGAGGCAAGTCGTACCTGCTGCGCCAGGTCGTCAACGCGCTGCTTGGGCGCGTCGCCTCTCCACGACAGATTCTCTTCCTCAACGTGGAGTCCGCCCCCTGCGGGCTTTCGGACACGCGCGGTGGCCCGGCGAGCCGTTGGACTGGCGTTGGCTCGACTGGATGCTCCGCTCGCACCTTGCGGCGTCATCGATCGACCGCCCGGTGTACCTGCTGATCGATGAGATTCAGACCATTCCGGACTGGCCGCGTTGGGTGCGCGAAGTCGCCGAGTATGACGCGATCCGCACGATCGCGACGGGGTCGACCAACCCGCTCGCGGACCCAAAGGAAGCGACCCTGCTCACGGGGCGCATGACGGAGCGGACCCTCTGGCCGATGAGCCTCTCCGAGCGTGTCCGGCATCGCCACCCGAAGGCACAGACAACTTCGGCGCTCGTCCAGGAGGAGCTGACGTGCATGCTGGAAGACGGGAGCATGCCGGTCACGATCGACATGCTGGAGTCCGACCGCCTCGCCACACTGGACGAGATGTTCCGGCTGATCGTCCGCAACGATGTGCCTGCACGTCCGGGCACCCTGGCGTCAGAGGACGTGACGCGACTTGCGCTTGAACTGCTGACGCAAACCGCGAACCTTCAGTCCTACAAACGTCTGAATGACACGTTGGGCTGGAAGAACGGGCGGGCGAAGAATGCGTGTGCCGCGGTCGAGTCGGTCCATCTCGTACACCGCGTCGTGACGTTCGACGCGAAGTCGAGCGCCATCGAACGCGGCGACTTCAAGGTCTACGCGACCGATGTCGGCGTGCGCAACGCGGTTGCTCACCGTGTTGCTCCCGACCGAGGCCGGCTCCTCGAGACGGTGGTCGCCGGCGAACTCAGGCGGAGACTTGGCCCCGGCCACCGCCTTTTCCGATGGCAGGGTGCGCGTGAGTGCGACTTCCTGGTGGTGAGGGGCGACACCCCAATTTCGGCGTTGCAGGTCACGATGGAAGTGAGTGCGCTCGCTGAACGGGAGCTCGATGGGCTGGTTGAGTGCCTCGAGCACTTCGATCTGGTCAGCGGCGTGCTCGTGACCTGGAATCTCGATGAGATCCGCACAATCCGAGGCCGAACGGTGCGCTTGGTGCCCGCCCGCGACTGGCTCATGCGGCAGATGGCGGACCCACTCCCGTGAGCGCACCGGACCCGGAGAACGATTCGAGTCGTTCGTCCTGAAGGTCCGAGGCCGCCCGCAGCATGGGATGTCCGTTCAATGTCACTCCACGGTCACGCTGAGAAACCGCTCGGAGCGCGCCCGGAACGCGCTCAAGTGGCCGTCGAGGCGGGCCCGCAGCTCGGGCGTGATGGTCAGATCCTCGTCGGCGTGGTCGGTGGTGCGCGTGGCGCGGAGACACCAGGGGCTGCCGGCGCAGCGCTCGAGCCACCACTTGGTTTGATGGTCGACGAGGCAAGCGCGCGCGCTCTTGAACGGATACGTCGTGCTGCCGATGAACACCGGCCCGATCCGTGGCCGTAGCAGCGACTCGCCGTTCGTCCAGTCCACAGTCCCGAGGTCGAGCCCGAGCGCATCGAAGACGGTCGGCCACAGGTCTGGGTGCGTCGAGAGCGCGACGGCCTTGCCGTGCTGGCCCGGCAGCCAGGCGAGCAGCGGCACGCGCAGTCGCTCGTTGAAGAAGCGCGGCGCGGAGTGGCCGAGCAGGCCGTGATCCCAGAACTCCTCGCCGTGGTCGCCGGTCACGACCACGATGAGCTCACCTGACGCGATCCGCGCCTCGTAGCGCGTGAGGAGGCGCGCGATGGTGGCGTCGACGAAGAGGGCCGCGTTCTTGTAGCGGTTGGTGATCTGATCGCGATAGGCGAGCAGCTTGTCATCGCCCATGAAGTGGTCGTAGCCCTCGGGGAGCACCGGCTCGTGCCGCGCGAACTCCGGCGGGTAGTGATAGTTGTGGTGCGTCGCGTTCAGGAAGAGAAACGCGAACGTGGGCTGCTCGCGCACATCCAGCGCCTCCTGGATGGCCGCTGCCGCCGCGGTGTCACCGGCGCCGTCGTGCTCCTCCAGGTGCTCGGCGTAGGAGTCGAGCTGCGTGACGATGAAGTCGGCGTCGTTCCAGCCCTCGAGCATGGACGCCGACGCACCCACGGTGCGGTAGCCGTTCTTGCGAAGCACCTCCAACGGAAAGGCCCGCGGGGCCTCCGCGACCGGCCGCTTCGAGAACGGGACGAAGTGATAGGACCAAAGACTGTAGAGCGCGGTGAACGTGCCGAACTCGGTGGAGTGCCCACCCGAGAAATGGCGGTCGGAGCGTAACGGTGGATGTCGCCGCGCAAACTCGCCCAGGCGGGGCAGGAGGCCCGTCGTCTCGGTGTCGGCGCGGAGCGACTCGACGAGCACGAACAGCACGTCCGGCCGGTCCTTGAGTCGTGCGGTCTCGGGCACGGCCGGCGGGTAGGTGATGGACGTGGCGCTCACCGCCGGCAGCTCTCCGCCGACACGTCCGGCGCCGAGCGGCAGCGCCTCCGTCAGCCGCTCGCCGCCAAAGAGCACCGCACCCATGAGTCCGCCGACCGACAGGGTCATCAGCACGCCGGTGGCCCAACGCCCGAGCCGAGGGAGCAACGGTGCGGCGCGGCGCCGGAGGAGCCGGAGCCCCGCGAGCGGCACGGCGATGAGCAACGCCAGGAGCCCGCCCATGGAGGTCCAAGTCGCGGCGCCGAGATGCACCTCGCGCTCGACGCCGGGGTTGGACATCGTCTGCCAGAGATCGGCGTCGGTGAGGTGATGTCCCACGAGCCCGTAGAGGCGGGTGTCCAGCACCACCGCGAACGCCAGGGTGCCGAGGCTGACGCCGCTCAGCGCGTCGGCGACCCTTGGGCCGACGCGCGCGGCCAGCCGCGCCAGCAGGACGACGAGCCCACAGCCGACGCCGATGACACCGCACGCCGCGAGCCAGTACGTCTCGGGCGCCGACAGCCCCGCCACTCCCGCGATGCCGCGCGCCTCGACCGCGAGGTACACGGCCAGCCCCATCGCCATGAGGGCCGCGACGGTGGAACGGGACGCTCCGTCCGACACTAGGCCGACGCGCGCTCCGGCAGCGTGGCGGCCGCAGCCGTCGGTGGCCCGTGCGGGGCGCGGCCGCGCTCGTGTTCGGGCAGCGCCAGGATCTGGTATCGCTGGCCCGTCAGCCGACGGAGCATCGTCACGAGACGATAGGTGGCGAAGTTGAGGTTGAAGCGCAGCATGTTGCGCGGGTTGAAGTAGGGGTTCCGCGTCTTGCCGACGCGCGCGATGTAGAGCGCCTGCTCGGCGACGCTCACCGGGCAGCCCGTGGCCCGTACGATGGGATCCTTGCGCGTCTTGAACAGCGACCAGAAGACCTTGACCATCTTCTGATAGATGCTGCCGACGCGGCTCGTGCGCGGCTCGAGCAGCCCGCGCGAGGTGTAGACGCTCTTGACCTCGACGGGGCGGCCCGCGATGGTGCCCTTCCACTCCGCGCAGTCGCCGATGAAGACGACCTTCTCGTCGGGTTGGGCCTCGATGGGGCCCTGGTAGGCGCCGAAGACGACGGTCATGGGCTTCATCGCGGCGTCGGTCGTCGCGTCGTACTGCCGGATGATCTCGATGGCCTCCTCCATCGCGCCCGGACAGCCGCCCCAGCAGTAGTCGGGCCGCTTCTTGTCCGTGCCACCCTCGGTCTGCGGGATGGCGGGCGGCGGACCCGCGTAGGCGCGAATCTTGGAGCCCTGGAAGTACTTCTCCACGCGGATGAGGCCCGTCCGAAAGCCCTTGGCCTTGCGTTGGGCCTCTGCGAGCGAGACGTCCCCCGACACCGTAATCTCCGCCAGGTCGAGGGGCCCATAGCCGCGCTCGTGGCCGATGCGGAGGTGATCGACCGTGCGTGGATCGAGCCCGATGATGGCGCAGCACACCGCATCGAAGGCCGGCTGGTTGTTGCCCAGGATGATGAGGCCCATGTCGAAGGGCGCGGGCGTGAGCATGCGGTCCTGACCGGCGGTGATTGCGTCGATGACGATGAGCTGCGGCTGGATGATCTCCTGGAGATCGCCGATCTTGTCGTTCAGCCGGTGGTCGTGGTCGATGAGCCGATGGCGATCGTCTTGAATGCCGATGTAGTTCTTCATCGAGAACGTCACGGTCGTCCACGGATGCGCCTTGAACTTGGGGCAGTTCACAAAGAAGTCCGCGCGCGCGATGGGCTCGGGCGTGTAGACATAGTCACGCAGTCGATGGGGGTGACGGAGCGGGATCTCGACCTGCCGGCACTCGTCGAACAGGTAGCGGCGCGCTGAGTGCTTGGCCAGGACGGCGTTGGTGCCGGACTCCGCGAACACCATGCGGGTCGGAACGGTGATGCCGCAGCGCTCGCCCACGGCCAGCTCCGTCATGGCGCCCTCGTCGCGGTCGCGGAGCGCTCCGAGCACGCCGTCGGTGACCTCGGGCCGAGTGAACGCATGCGGGAAGACCTCGCGGTCGGCGATGACGAGGTTGGGCTTGACGAGCGTGCGGCCCGTGGGCCGAAGACCCAGGGTCGCCATGCCGTCGCGCACGATCGCGCGGATGCGCTCGGCGTCATAGGTCGGACAGGCGCGCAGGATGACGTGCGGTTGGACGCTCATGGCGTCGAGCATGGCACCAAACGGCCCACCACGCCATGCCGATGGCGCAAACCGTCGACGGGGATGCGCTCGCGTGCCGTTTCTCGTATAATGCGAGCGGTCGTACGCCTGGCGCGACACAGGAAAGGGCACGGAGGCATCATGCGCAGCAGTGCAACGCGTCAATGGAAGCTCGCAGCGGTCGCAGCGCTCTGCTGGGCCTGCAGCGAGGACACGCCAGGGCTCCTCGTCGCCGACGACGCCCTGTTCGGCGCCGGAGGTGAGACGCTGGTCCAGGGTGACGTGCCCAAGGATGCGGCCAAGGACAGCGGCAAGAGCGACACGCCGATGGACGGCGGCGACGGCAAGGGCGGCGACGGCGCCGAGAGCGATGGCAGCCCCAAGACGGAGCAGAACACCGCGCCGGACCTCGGTCAACCGTGCGAGGCCTCGAGCGACTGCGCGACCAACTGGTGCGTCAACGGTCCCGACGGGAAGGTGTGCTCGCAGCCGTGCTTCGACGCCTGTCCGGCCGGCTGGAACTGCACGCAGGTCGACACGGGCAGCTCCGACATCTCGTTTCTGTGTGTCCCGGCGTATCAGCCGCTCTGCACGAAGTGCAAGGAGGACTCCGACTGCGGCGGTGGGTCACGGCTCTGCCTCGACATGCCTGGCGAGGGCAAGGCATGCGGCAGCGTGTGCGGTCAGGACAAGCCGTGCCCGGAGACGTACGTGTGCAAGCCCACGGACGCGGGCATCAGCGCCTGCGTCCCCAAGAGCGGCTCCTGCATCTGCACCGACGCGCTGCTTGGGACGAAGCAGGCCTGCGAGGTCAAGAACGCGTTCGGCATCTGCATCGGCGACCGCACGTGCGCCGGTCCCGGCGGATGGACGCCGTGTGACGCCAAGACACCTGCGACGGAGGTGTGCAACGGCAAGGACGACGATTGTGACGGACAGACCGATGAGAGTCTCGGCGGGACGTCGTGCGTCAACACGAACGAGTTCGGCTCATGCAAGGGCACCGACACGTGCATGGGGGCCGATGGGCTGAAGTGCTCGGCGGCCACGCCCGCGGCGGAGACGTGCGGCGACAACAGCGACAACGACTGCAACGGGCAGATCGACGAGGTCGGCGGACTCGGGTGCGTGAGCTACTTCGAGGACAAGGACAAGGACGGCTACGGCTTCGGGACCATCACGAAGTGCCTCTGCGGCATCGTCGCGGACTGGGGCGCCACCCAGGGCGGCGACTGCAACGACTTCAACCCGTTCGCCGCGCCCGGGAAGCCGGAGCTGTGCAACAACATCGACGACGACTGCAACGGCACCATCGACGGCGAGAACAGCCTGGGGTGCACGACCTACTTCAAGGACGGGGACGGCGACGGCTATGGCGACGAGAAGACCGCGCAGTGCCTCTGCTCGCCCTCGGGCGCGTACAAGACGCTCGTCGGGGGCGACTGCGACGACTCGACCGCCGCGGTGAGCCCCAAGACGCCGGAGATGTGCAACGCCATCGACGACAACTGCAACGGGGTCATCGACGAGGCGAACGCCATCTGGTGTGTGCCGTTCCTGAAGGACGACGACAGCGACGGCTATGGCGTCACGGGGCTGTCTCAGTGCCTGTGCACGCCGACGGGGCCCTGGAAGGCGTCGACCGGCGGCGACTGCAACGACCAAGACGGCTCGCAGAGCCCGGGCACCGAGGAGCTGTGCGACGGGAAGGACAACAACTGCAACACGCTCATGGATGAAGACTGCGACAAGGACAACGACGGCTATTGCAACGCGAACAAGCTGGTCGTCGGCAAGCCCGCGGCCTGCCCGCTTGGCGGCGGCGACTGTATCGACCATGACCCGGAGGTGCACCCCGGCCTGGCCGAGGTCTGCGATCTGAAGGACAACGACTGTAACCAGCAGGTCGACGAGCTCGTGTCCGCGCCGTGTGGCGGATGCTCCCCGGTGTGCCTGATGAGCGAGGGCCCGAAGGGCGACAAGGGCTTCGCCACGGAGCCCGGGACCCTGAACGGCGCGGGCGTGGATACCAATGGCAACGTGGTGCTCGACTCCTCCACAATTCAGTTCAACATGCTCTGGATCTCCAACAGCGGCGAGGGCTCGGTGTCCAAGCTCGACACGTCGACCGGCAAGGAGGTCGCGCGTTATTTTGTGTGCTCCGATCCGTCGCGGACGGCGGTGGACTCGGAGGGCAACGCCTGGGTCGGCTGTCGTGGCGATGGTCGCGTGGCCAAGATCGCGCTCTCGCCGAGCGACTGCGTGGACCGCGACAAGAACGGGGTCATCACGACCTCGAAGGACACCAACGCCAACGGCGTCATCGACGCGGCCGAGGTGCTGGCCGAGGGCAACGACGAGTGCGTGCTGTTCACCGTACAGCCTGACGGCTCGACGGTCGCGCGTGCGCTCGGAATCGACAGCGACAACAACGCGTGGGTCGGCTTCTGGAACAGCAAGCGGCTGCGCAAGCTGCGAAAGACAGACGGCGTAGACCTCAAGTCCATCGACATTCCGGCCCAGCCCTACGGCCTCGCCATCGCGCAGGACGGGACCATCTGGGTCGCGGGGCGCGGCGGCTCGCTGCTGGTACACGTCAACCCGAATACCAACGCGGTGAAGTCCTATCAGCCCAATATCGGCTGCTTCGAGCCCTACGGCATCGCCATCGACGAGAACGGCCGCATCTGGACCGCCAACTGCTGTTGCAGCCATGTGGCCTACCGCTTCGATCCGGTCGCGCAGACGTGGGCTGCGGCGGCGGTCACCGCTCGACCGCGCGGCATCGCGGCGGACGGTCATGGGTTCGTGTACGTGGCCAATGATCAGTCCCACAAGGTCGCCAAGGTCAACGTCAACACCATGGCCGTCGAGGGCTACGCGACGCTCAATTCGGACGGGACCGATCGCTTCCCGGTCGGCATGGCGGTGGACTTCGACGGCATGGTGTGGGCCGTCAACTACACGAGCTCCACGGCGCAGCGCATCGACCCGAAGACGATGGCCGTGGTCTCAGAGGGCAAGACCGGGAGCCACCCGTACACCTACAGCGACATGACGGGGTACGCGCAGAAGACGATCGTCGCGCCCAAGGGCACCTATCGCCGCATCTACGAGGGCTGGCAGACGGGCAAGACCCAGTGGATGCAGGTCGGGCTCAGCATCACGACGCCCGACGGCACCTACGCGGAGCTGCGCGTGCGCTCCGGTGAGACGCTCGGACTGCTTGCCGCCGCCGAATGGACGCCGATGTTCGGGCCGTTCCCGCCGGAGAACCCCACGGTCAATCTGTCTCAGTTTGGCGTCGTGCTGGGCCGCTACATGGAGGTCGAGGTGACGCTGCACTCGAACAGCAAGGTCACGCCCATCCTGAAGCAGGTCAATATCGTCGCGGCGGAGTACTCGAAGTAGCGCTGGGGGCCGGACGGCCAGCTGTGGGCGCGGGTGACCCAAAACCGGGGGCGCGGGGGTCGTCCCCCGCATGGAAACCGACGAACTCGTCACAGCAGCGATGCCGAAGCGTTGCGAGACAAAAACGTTGTTTTCTTGTGTACGTCACCCCGCCAAGATTGCCACTACCGGCCCGCCCGGGTGACCATCGTCGCCGAAGCTGAAACCGGGGACCCTACTGGTGCTTGTGGCCCGCGGTGACCGCGTTGTAGGCCGTGAGCGCCTCGAGGATCTTGGCGCCGTAGGCTTGCGCCTGGCCTGAGCCGTTGTAGCCGCCGGCGAACTTGACCCAATCGCGCTCGCGCAGTCCGTTCAGGCACACCGGCTTCGTGCGGATGAACTCGAACATGCCGTCGACTTGCGGGCGAATGCCGCTGGTCATGTCGTCGAACATGGCGCGTGCGGAGCCATAGCCGAGCGTCTGGTAGTTGAAGCCCATGAGCTGACCGGCGCCCATGGAGATCGAGCGCAGCGCGCGCTCGTCGGACTGGCCGCGCGCGAAGTCGAGGATGGTCCACTCCTGGGACTGGCTCTGATGGCACGACTCCCACGTGCCCGCGACGTCGGCCCGGAACTTGTGGCCCTTCCAGCGCTCGGCCGAGCTGTACTGGTAGTGCGCGTTGAAGGCGTCCGCGTTCGACTTGCCCCACTGGTCGTAGAAGACGTGGTTCTCGAAGCGAATGGTCATGCGACCGTCCGCCGCGAAGCCGCTCCCGGCGGACTCCACCGACAGCACGGCTGCGGCCGCGGCGACGTCTATGCCCAGCGCGTCTGCCTTCTCCTTCAGGTACTTGCCCTTGGAGTTGTAGATCTGCGCCATCTGGCGCTGCAGACCGCCGAGCCCCGTGAGCGGGATGGGATCGGACGGCGCCATCGCCGCGTCGTTGCCCCGGGTCGTGCCCGGCTCCACCGGCGCAGGCTGGCCGCCGCTGAGGTTGGAGCGCTTGGTCCAGCCATAGTAGGCCGGGGGACCGACGATCCCCGGCGGAAGGTGCTGCTGGAGCTCGACATAGACGATGCCGTTCTGGTTGACCTCGGAGATGAGCTCGACCTCCGTGCCCTGCGGGATGACGCGCCCCGAGTTCTTGAAGTGCGGTGGACCCGAGCGCACGTAGGCCACGCTGTCGGTCACGGTCTCGACGCGGTGGTTGGTGGCCGCCGGGGGTGGCGCAGTCGACGTGCTGGGCGTCGTCGTCGTCGTCGTGCTGGAGGACGCGGACGTGGCCGCAGCGGCGGCCGCTCCGGGGATCTGGAGGATCGTGCCCACACCCAGCGCCCGCGGATCGGTGATGTGGTTCAAGGCCGCGATCTCGCCCCAGCGCGTCGCGCTGCCGAGCAATCGACCGGCGATCCCGGCGAGTGTGTCGCCCGAACGAACCGTGTACGTCGAACCGGCGGAGGAGGGCGCGGCGGGCTTGGCGTTCGTGGCGGCACCGGCGGCTGCGGCGTTGGTCCCGGCCGGTGGCGTCGTGGTGTCGGTCTCCGGCGCAGGCGCGGGTGCACCGCCCTCGACGTGCTGCCACACGTTGGACAACCCTCCCGCGCGATACCAGGCCTGAAGGTCTCCCAGCGCCAGGTCCTTGATCTGGAAGTGCGGCCGATCCTTGAACTTGGCCCAGTCACCGCCCCACTCGAGCCCCGCCTGCCGGCCGGCCTCGCCGAGCGCATTCCAGTCATGCTTCTCGCCCCACGGCTCCTTGCCGTGAAAAACCACGTCTACCGCGACGCCGAAGTTGTGATAGCTCTGCCCGCCTTTGGCATTGGTGACGATGCTCCCCGGCTTGGTCCGCCCTTTGGCGTAGAGCGCGTCCTGCTCGGCGTAGGAGCGATAGCCCTGGAAGACCTTGACGTCGAGCCCCTTGGCGTTCGCGTTGGCGATGAGCTGCTTGGCCTTGCCTTGGAGCGCCGGGCACACGCCGGCCAGCTCGCCGTTGGGGTCGCCGTCGTGAAACGACTGACCTGCGGCGGCGGTCGTGTCCGCGGCGGAGAGCTGCACGGTCGGTGCCGCGCTGGTGGTCGGGCTCAGGGCCGCGGCTCCTGCAGTGTAGCCCAGGCCGCGCGTCTGACCGCGCGTGCTCGTGGAGGACGTCGGCGAGGACGTCGTAGTCGTCGGCGTCGTGGGCGTCGCGGTTGGCTGCGCTTGCGGGTCCGCGTTGGTGGACATGGCGTGATCCTCCCAGGAACGAGTTGGCCGCGAGTCTACTCCAGTACACCGTACTAATAAAATCGAGAGGCCTAGCCTGAGGCGTACCCTGTGTGAACCCGAAGCGGGCGTGCTCCCCGACGCGTTCGTCGACGCCACCCAAATGTCAACATGTGAGGACCGTCCCTCTTTGCTCCTCAGTGCTAGTCGAGGCCGACGATCTTCCCTGAGATACCCTTGATCGTCAGCCCGATCGACGCGGCGTCCGGCTTCTTGTCGCCGTTGATGTCGATGTCGTTCTGAATGAGCGCATCGATCAGCTGCTTGACCTGCTCCTTGGTGAGGGGCGGCGGCAGGTCCTTGTCCTTGAGCGCGTCGATGGCCGTGAGGAACGTGTCCTTTGGGATGGCGCCCGCGAGCACGCCGTCGAAGCTCGTCACGGCGTCACCGGCCGGCGAGAGCGTGACCGTGCCTTGAATCTCGGCGTTGGACACGACGATCTTCAGCACGGCGCCCTGCACCGGTAGGTCGAGGGGGAACGTGTAGCCCTTACCGCCGGCCTTGAGCGTCGTGCCGTTCTGGATGCGCGCGTTGTCGAAGCGCACGACGGCAAGGCAGGTCTGCGAGTTCATGGCCGAGCCCTGGACCAGATAGTCGCAGGTCTGCGTCATGTGATCGCAACCATCGTTCTCGTTCAGCCGCTTCGCCGGCAGGAACGCGAGCGTGTAGGTCGCCCCGTTGGACTTGAAGCCCTGATGCTCGAACAGCGCGATGGTGTCGCCCTTCGACACCGTCTTGTCGAGCGCGTCGTTGGCGAGGCCGGAGAAGACCGCGAGCTGATTGTCGATGCCGGTGTTGCAGTTGTCCGCCGGCGCGCACGTCGCGGCGTTCTTGTCGACGTCCAGGCCCTGCCCGACCAGCCCGCCGATGCCCAGGTTGAGCTTGGTGACCTTGGTCACGACGGTCGAGAACGTCGGGATGCACCCGCACTGCGAGGTGTCCGCCTTGCACTTGCCGCCCGTACACGCGTCGCCCGTGCTGCACTGGAGGCCGTCATCGCAGGGTCCGCCGATGGGCTGATGCTGACAACCGAAGCCCGAATGACACACGTCGTTGGTGCACGCGTTCTTGTCGTCGCAGGAGACGGCCTTGCCCTGGCAGCCCGTGGCAGTACACACTGTCTCGAGCGTGCACGCGTCGCCGTCCTCACAGGGACCGACCTTCACGACGTGCGTGCAGCCGCCTTTGGTCGGGTCGCACGCATCGGCAGTGCACACGTTCTTGTCGTCGCAACCCACGCCCGCGCCCAGGCACGCGCCGCCTTTGCACTTGTCGCCTTGCGTGCACGGGTTCTGGTCGTCGCACGGCAGCTCCGCGCCGGGCTCGTGGGCGCAGCCGCCCTCGGCGTTCTTGCACGTGTCGACCGTGCATGGGTTACCGTCCTCGCACAGCAGACCCGGACCGACGCACACGAGGTTCTTGCAGGTGTCGGGCCCCGTGCAGACCTGCCCGTCGTCGCACTGCGCCGTGTTCGCCTCGTGCTTGCAGCTGGTCGTGGCCTCGTCGCACACGTCCGTCGTGCAGGGGTTCTGGTCATCGCAGATGGACACCCCGCCAAAGCAGCATGACGAGTCGACCGGCGCGTAGATGCAGCCCAGCGCGACGTGACAGACGTCTTGCGTGCACGTGTTTCCGTCATCACAGAGCTTCGGGAAGATGCCCGGGTGGCACTTGCCGTCGTAGCAGACGTCGCCCAAGGTACACGCCGTCCCGTCATCACACGGGAGCGTGGTCGGCACGTGGATGCACTCGATGCCACCGCAGAGATCCAGTGTACACGGCGAGCCGTCATCACACGCCAGCACCATGAAGCCGGGCGCGCAGGCGCCGTCCTGGCAGTGATCACCCACGGTGCACGGGTCGGCGTCGTCACACGCCTCGACGTTCAAGAGGTGCTGGCAGCCGATCCCGGACTTGCAGCGATCGTCAGTGCAGGCGTTGCCGTCCTCGCAGTCGATGGTCGCGCCGAGGCACGCGCCCTTGGAGCACGTGCCCTCGCCGAGGCACACGTCCCCGGTCCCGCACGCCGCGCCGTTCCCTGCGAGCGCCCACTCGGTCTTGGCGAATGTCGGATCACAGACGACGCAGTCATTCTCGGGGTGCGTCGCGCCCGCGGCGTAGCACACATTGGCGATGAGACACTCGGAGGCCTTGACCGGAAACGCGCAGTCGCCGTTCCCGAGACAGGTGTCGTCGGTGCAGGGCCGCCCATCGTGACACTCGTACGGTGTCCCGGTGCAGACGGGCTCCTCCTTGCCACAGGTGTCGCCGAACGTGCAGGGGTTGCCATCGTCACACGGCAGGTTCGCGATACACGGCGGCGGCGGTGGCACGTCCGGCCCCGGGTCGTGGGTCCCGGTCCCACCCGTGTCGACGGGCGCCGTTCCGTCGGGCACGCTCGGTCCGCCGTCGCCCTTGCCGGCGTCGCGCGCATCGCTCGCCGTCGCGTCACTCCCGGTCTCGCCGCCGCTGCCGCCGTCCTTGTTGGGCGACGTATTGGCCAGAGGCTGCGGCGTGTCCGCGCCACACGCGAGCACGAGGGACGCCATCGTGAGCGTGACGACGACCCTCCTCACTTGGCGTTCCCCGCCATGACCGACCGGCCGCCCAGGCGATAGACCTTCTTGAGATCGATGGTGAGCGACGTGCCCTTGGGCACCGCCGACGAGAAGCCATCCAATGGAATCGACGGGATGGGGATTCCGCCGAGGGCCTTGCCGCCAAACGAGTCGAGGAACGTGGGGAAGAGGTTCTGCGCGATGAGCTCCTCGATGGCGCCCTTGGCGTTCTCGAAACCCAGGGTCACCTGCCCGACCTCGACGTCCAGGAGCACAATCTCGGCGAGCGAGATGCCGAGCGAGGTGCCGTCCACCTCCTCCTGCACGACGAGCTCGGCCTTGATGATGCCGGAGGCGAACGCGTCGACCTCGATGGGCTGCCCGAACAGCACCATGGAGGCGTGTACCCAGAGATCGCCGAGGCCGAGATACAGCTCCTCCTCGGGGTTGCACGAGCTCAGGATGGGCGGGAGCATGAACTTGAGGCTGAGGTCATTGATCTTGACGCCGTAGGACGAGAGATCCACGTCGCCGAGCAGGCTCTTCGGCAGCTTCAGCTCCAGCGCGCCGCCCCACCAGAGGGAGAAGAGCAGCTGGTTGAGCATGTCGTCCTTGAGCGCGATCTCGATCTCGGCCTGCATGAGGAAGTCGAAGAAGTCGACCTTCTTGAGGCACTTCGCCCGTCCCACGGAGCCCGGCGAGGGGAAGCTGTTCTTCTGCGGACCGGCGTCGATCGAGGTGGACATCGCCAAGAAGCCGCCAAACTGGTTGAAGTTCGCCGACGAGAGCTTGGACGCCAGCGTCAGCGACGACGGCGGCTGGCCCTCGAAGAAGCTCGGAAGGTCGAACTGCTGATTGAGCGCGAGTGACTCGAGCGCGCCCGCGAGCGTCTTGGGCACGATGTCGAGCTGGGAGAGCACCATGCCCTCGAGCTGATCGGCGATGGTGCCCTCGAAGAAGTTGATGAGCCAGTTGGTCAGGAAGCCGAGGATGCCGCCCAGGCTCACGTCCAGGTTCTCGACGTTGGCGCTTCCGTTGGCGATGGTCGCCGACACCTTGCCGGTCGCGGGGTCGTGCGCGATGACGAGGTCGAGGTCCACCTGGATCCACGACGCGGACACATCGCCGTCGATGTCGGGGCAGAACCAGCCACCGGCCTCCGCCGCGAGCGCGACGAAGATGTTCGGGTAGCGCACCCGCACATGCAGCGCGCCGTTGACGGGGATGAGGTCCACCGACGGCTGGCCGATGTTGAAGGCGTTGACCTTCACCGTGTAGTCGCATCCGAGCACTGACGTCTTGGTCAGCGGGTTCGGCAGCAGGCTCGGGATGTCGTAGCTCTGCAGCAGCAGGGTCATGACGGTCGCGATATCGTCGATGTCGGACGTGTTGTCGTCGTCCCAGACCATCTTCGACAGCCAAATCGCGAGCCCATCGGGGATGCTCCCGCCCGGTGGGACATACTCCGAGGTCCAGGCATACGACCGAATGCCCTTGCCCGTGCCGCCGAGGCTGGAGGTCGCGATCGCCTGGATGACGTTCAGTCCCACGCGCGAGTCGAGCTTGTGCTCGAACTTGCCATCAAGTGGGTTGACGAACACGTTGATCCCATTGATGAAGAAGCTCTTGACCGAGCCGCCCTTGACCGTGACCTTGCCCTTGGCGATGACAGGCTCGGGCCCGAGCAGCTGCGCGCCGCGCGGTGGGAACTCGAACACGATGTCCGGACGACACTCGACCGAGTCGATGGCGATGTGGTCGCACTTGCCTCCATCGAGGCAGATCTCCTTGGTGCAGATGTTGCCATCATCGCACTGGGACACCTCGCCGAGACACTGGCCGCCCTGACACTGGTCATTGGTGGTGCACGGGTCGTTGTCGGAGCAGATCGTCTTGTTCGCGGTGTGCACGCAGCCCGCCAGCACGTCGCACTGGTCGTCGGTGCATGGGTTGGCGTCGCTGCAAGCGGCAAGCGTGTCACCAACCGTACACTGGCCATTGAGGCACACATCCCCAAGGGTGCAGGCGTTGCCGTCGTTGCACTCGAGCAGGTTCGGGAGGTGCTTGCAGCCGACGCCGGCCTCGCAGTAGTCATCGGTGCACGGGTTCTTGTCCGCGCACGTCAGCGGCTTGGCGCCGGAAACGCACACCCCGGCGGCGCAGTGGTCGCCAATCGTGCAGGGGTCGTCGTCGCTGCACTTGAGCGCGTTGGGCGCGTAGACGCACTTGCCGGTCTTGTCGCACAGGTCGTCCGTGCATGGGTTGTCGTCGTTGCAATTGACCTTCTTGCCGCCGGCCTTGCACACGCCCGCCTCGCAGAAGTCCCCGATGGTGCACGGGTTCGAGTCGGTGCACTCGGCCACGTTGTCCGGCTTGAACACGCACTTGCCGAGCTTCGGGTCGCAGGACTCCTTGGTGCACGGGTTGGCGTCATTGCACGGCGTCTCGATGTTGCCGGGCTGACACACGCCGTACTGACACTGATCCCCGGCGGTGCAGCCGTTCTTGTCATCGCACGGGAGCGTGTTGGCCGGGAAGACGCAGCCGGCCTTGGGGTGACATTGGTCGTCGGTACACGGGTTCTTGTCGTCGCAGACGGTGACCTTCGTGCCGGCGGTGCACACGCCCTTCTTGCAGACGTCCCCTGAGGTGCACACCGTCCCATCGTCACACGCGAGCTCATTGGGCACGTGCTCGCACTCGGCGAGGTCCGCGAGGCAGGTGTCGTCCGTGCACGGGTTGCCGTCGTCACACGTCAGCACCAGCCCGCCCGCAAGGCACTTGCCGCCTTTGCAGGCGTCACCCGAGGTGCAGGGATCGCCGTCGTCGCACGCGTGCGTGGCGGGGATGTGCACGCAGCCGTTTTCGTTGGGACACGCGTCGTCGGTGCACGGGTTCTGGTCCTCGCAGTCCTTGTGCTTGCCGCCGACGCACACGCCGCCGAGGCAGTGATCGAGCAACGTGCAGTCATTTTCGTCGTCACACATCGCCGTGCCCACCGGCAGCGCCTTGGGCCCGAGATCGTTCGGAGCAAAGGCCGAGGTCGACACGGGCGCGACACACGCGAGGCACGGGTTGCCCGGCGCCGGATCGCCGTCCTTGTAGCAGGCCCCGGCGATGAGGCACGAGTCACCGCGCGTCGGGAACGTGCAGCCGCCTTTGCCGTCGCAGACGTCCAGCGTGCACGCCTTGCCGTCAGAGCAGTCATAGACCTTGCCGACGCACGCCCCGGCATCGCAGGTGTCGTCCTTCGTACACGGATCCTGGTCATCGCAAGGATTGCCGGTCACGCACGGCTGAGGCACATCGACGGGCGGCGGCGGCGTATCCGCGGTGGCGTCCTCGGAGACCGGCCCGGCCTCGGGAGCTCCTGCGAGATCCGCCCCCGGTCCCGGCGTACCCACGTCGCCGGCGTCCTTCTTGCCGAGGTCCGAGCCGCCGTCTGCCGCGCCGAGATCCTCCGCGCTCACCGTCGACGGGCTCTCCGGCTCCGTGCCGCAGGCAGTCAGCAGCAGTAAGAGGCCGAGCCGTGGAAAGAGGTGCCTCATCTAGTGACACCGTTGAATCAGCGTCGTGTTCTTGTCGTTGCACGAGAAGAAGCCCGAGTCGCAGTCGTTCAGGAACGAGCCCGACTGACCACACGCTGGAATGCCGCCCTTGAAGCCCTTCTGCGTCGCCGAGCAGAACCCCAAGAAGGTCGAACAGTTGCCACCCGCCAGCGTGTGCTCGCGCGTCTCGGCGCCATCGCAGTCGTAGTCGAAGCTGCCGTCCCCGCGATGCGAGGTGTACCAGCCGCCGTTGCCCGGGAACGCATACTTGTTCCCGTCATAGCAGTCGCCGTTGTTCTCGACCGGATAGCCGGCCAGTGGCCCGCACGTGCACTTGCCTGACACCTTCGCGCCAAAGCCGTCACCGTCCGCGTCCGGGTAGCGAGTCTTGCACCCGTTGGCGCCCTCCTCGTTGATCTTGCCATCGCAGTCCTCGTCGCCGCCGGTGCACTGTTCCGGCGCGCCGGGGTTCACCTTGGGATCGAGGTCGTTGCAGTCGAAGGCGCCCTGATACGTGGACTTGTAGCTCCCCGTCGGCTTGCACAGGCACTTCTTGTCATTGATGCCGTAGCTGTCGCCGTCCTTGTCGAAGTAGTAGAACGAGCAGCCGCCCGAGTCCTCGCCATCGATCTGCAGGTCGCAGTTGTCGTCGATGCCGTCGCAGATCTCCGGAGCGAACGGATGCACGATGGAGTTGGCGTCGTCACAGTCCCCGGACTGGGACGCCGTGTATTCACCCGAGCCACCATCGCACATGCACTTCGACAGGCCGGCGAGGCCCCATCCGTCGAGGTCCTTGTCGATGTAGTGGCTCGTGCAGCCCTGCGACCCCTCCTCGTCGGCGCCGAAGACGCAGTTGTCGTCGATGCCGTTGCACAGCTCCTGCACGCCATGCTTCACCTTCGGGTTGGTCGGCCCGCAGTCGCTCGAATCGAGATCGCCGTCGTTGTCGTCGTCGTCGTCGCACGCATCCCCCTGCCCGTCGACGTCCGTGTCCTTCTGGTCGGGGTTCTGCACGACCGGGCAGTTGTCCTTCTTGTCGGGCTTGGTGTCGTTGTCGTCGTCATCGTCGCAGTCATCACCGAAGGCGTCTCCGTCGTAGTTCGACTGGGTCGGATTGAAGATCTTGGCGCAGTTGTCCTTGTCATCGACAACGCCGTCGTTGTCGTCGTCATCATCACACGGGTCGCCCTTGCCGTTCAGGTTGAAGTCGAGCTGCTCGGGGTTGTGCACCGCCGGGCAGTTGTCGACCTGGTTCTTCACGCCGTCGCCGTCCATGTCCGGATCGCACTGGTCGCCGAAGCTGTCCTGATCGAGGTCGGACTGCGTGGGGTTGGGCACCACCGCGCAGTTGTCGGCGAAGTCCACGATGCCGTCGCCATCATCGTCGTCATCGCAGACGTCGCCCTTCTTGTCCTGGTCGAGGTCCGACTGGTCCTTGTTGGGATCGAGCGGGCAGTTGTCGGTCGTGTCCGGAATCTTGTCGCCGTCGGTGTCGCCATCGCACAGGTCGCCCTTGCCGTCCTTGTCCGAATCGGCCTGATCGGGGTTGGCCACCTTGGCGCAGTTGTCCTGGAGATCCGGGATGTCGTCGTTGTCGTCGTCGGAGTCACACGCGTCACCCACGCCGTCGGTGTCGGAGTTGAGCTGCTCGGGGTTGTACGCCTTGGGGCAGTTGTCCCCCGTATCTATAATTGAGTCATTGTCGTCGTCTGCGTCGCACAGGTCCCCCAGCGCGTCTCCGTCGAAGTTGGACTGGTCCGGATTGGGCACGAGCTTGCAATTGTCCTTGAGGTTGAACTTGCCGTCGCCGTCGAGGTCCGTGTCGCACGCGTCGCCCTTCTCGTCGCCGTCGAGATCGAGCTGATCGGGGTTGGGGAACAGGTCGCAGTTGTCGAAGTTGTCCACGATGAGGTCGTTGTCATCGTCCGGATCGCACACGTCGCCGGTCAGGTCGGCGTCGGCGTCGGCCTGGTCCTCGTTGGGGACCTTGGGGCAGTTGTCCTGGTCGTTGCTGTTGCCGTCGCCGTCCTGGTCCGAGTCGCAGACGTCGCCCTTCTTGTCCCCGTCGAAGTCCAGTTGGTCGTTGTTCTTGTCGACCGCACAGTTGTCGAGCGCGTCAGGGACGTCGTCGTTGTCGTCGTCGTTATCGCAGAGGTCGCCCTGCCCGTCCTTGTCGGTGTTGACCTGCTCGGGGTTGGGCACGAGGTGGCAGTTGTCCACATCGTCTTGGAAGCCGTCATCGTCGTCGTCATTGTCGACGCAGTCCGCCGTACCGTCCTTGTCGCTGTCGAGCGACCCCTCGTCGATCTTGCCGTCGCAGTTGTCGTCGACGCCATTGCAATCCTCGACCTTGGGCGGATCGCCCTGGCAGTTCAGGTCGCCGTTGTCACAGAACGTCTTGCCCTTGCACGAGCCGAACGCGTTCTTGATCTCGCAGGCGGTGCCCGTGAGGTCCTCGTCGGTCTTGCCGTCGCAGTCGTCGTCCTTGCCGTTGCAGAACTCCTCGCCCGGCTCGGGCGCGTCGCACTTGGTGAGGCCACCCACATCGCATTGGCGCTTCCCGGGGCATTGGCCCGCCACGCTGAGCGACAAACACGTCGTCTCGGCGGCCTGCTGCGTCGCATGGGGAGAGCACGTACACTGTCCCGCGACAGGCACGCACTGAAAGACCGGCGCGCCCTGCTCGTCTTGGAAGGCCTCGGCACACTGATAGCCGTCCGGGCAGTCGGTCTGACCGAAGCACGCGATGCCGCAGTAGCTGCCCTCGACGGCGCCGAGGCTCACGCAGTAGTCGCTGAACACGCCCTGGAGCGAGGCGCAGTCCTTGTGCGACGTACACGGTCGGCACAGATTGAGCGTGCGCTGCACGCAAATATAGACGGTGTCTGCGCCCTGCTGAATGGCGCTGCACTGAAACGTCGGCGGGCAGTCCGCGATACAGAACGATGTACAGCGCAGCCCTTCGGACGTGGGGACGCAGAAGCCGGACTCGCAGTCGTCGGGCTTGGTGCACTTCCAGCCGAAGCCGCCCTCCTTCGGGCCGACGTCCGCGGTGTCATTCCCCGCGGCGCCGTCCGGCAGATCCTGGAGCGTGCTCCCATCGGCACCAGGACCGACGATCCCCTCCGGTAGCTTGCCCGAGTCGCTCTTGGCGCCCAGATCGAGGAAGGGCGAGCTCGTGTCCTTGGCGCCCACGTCCGACTGGGTCGCCGCAGGCGCGGGCTCATTGCCACCGCACGCCGTCTGCATCACCGCCAAGAGCCACCAGGCCCGCTTCAAGGTCATGATTGAACGTCGCACCGGTCCCGCACCTCGCCGCGCGAGATGCTACCAGAACGGCGCACGTGGAACCATGCCAACATGACGCTGCCGCGCGACGCAGGGGGTCCGGACGCATTGACAGCTCCGGCTCCGCGTGGCGTTGATGCGCCGTGGACGCGCGCGCCTTCTTCGCAGAGCACGGCTGGCTCGTCGTGCGGGACGCCCTGCCCGCCGACGCGGTCGAGGCGCTGGTCCAGGCGTGCGACGCCGTGTGCCCCCCGGCGAGCTACACCGCAGCGGAGCCCGGGGGACCGGTCGTCGAGCGCATCGCGGCATCGCGAGCGCATCCGGTCCTCGCGCGCGCCGCGACGGACCCGACCCTCGCGCGCCATGCAGCGGAGGCCCTGGGTTGCCGGCGGGTGCAGCTGCTTCAGGACACGCTGCTGATCAAGCCTCCGGGCGCAGGCCGCGTCGCGTGGCACCAGGACGACACCTACACCGGCTTCTTGGAGCCCGCCGGCAGCGTCTCGGTGCGCGTCGCGTTGACGGACTGCACGGTCGAGAGCGGCTGCCTGCATGTCCTGGACGGGAGCCATCGCTGGGGGCTGGTCGGCCCGTTGAGCATCTTGAGCGCCACGTCGGTCACCGACACGCTCGCGCTCCTCGACGGCGCCGAGACGCGCGATGCATACAAGAACGCCACGCCGCTCTTGCTGCGCAAGGGCGACCTCAGCGTGCACCATTGCCTCACGTTTCATGGGAGCGCCGAGAATCGCGGCACGACCGCGCGCAAGACCCTGATCCTGCGGCTCTTCGACAGCACCTGCACGCTGGTGGCCTCGCGCCTGCCCTCACCGGCCATGGCCGCGTACTTCCCGACCGACCCAGACGGGCATCTGTCGCACGACGCATTTCCGGTCGCCTACGACGCCGACTCCCAGGAGCTCACGCGACCTACTTGGGTAGCGGAGTCCCACCCGGCTTGTCCTGAGGGAACGGCACGGCGCCCGCGAGGCAGCTCCCGCTGAACTTGGTCATGCCATCGGCGACGAGCGTTTGCTTGGGATCGACGGACAGCACGGTCGAGACTAAGGTGGTCGGGGACTCCACGAAGCCGAGCATCATGCACATCTCGCCGTCGGCGACGCCGAAGTGAATCGTCTTGTCCGTGGGGTTCTGGTACTTGCAGCTGAACTTGAGGCCGTCGGCGCTCGACAGGTCCACGGGCGGATCGAAGAGCCGTCCATAGGGGTCCGGTCCATAGCCCGAATTGTCGATGAGCACCTTGCCGTGGTCGACACCGCCCACGATCTCCAGGACGAAGCCCGTCCCCATGGCGTGGTAGTGCGGCAGTGCGTAGTAGAGCTTGGGCGCGAACGGCGCATCGAGGCCCAGCGCATCGTAGGGACCCCGGAAGTCACAGCTGGCCGTAAATGACGACGACGCCTTCGGCGGCAGCTGGAGGTCGTGGAAGTCCAGCTGGAACGGCGTGAGCTTCACCTTTACGTCAGCGAGTGGGACAGTGTAGAACAACAACTGGAGGTTCGTGGCCAGCTCGTTGGGGAGGATGTTCAGCAGGTGCGTCGCCGCGATGACGCGCGAATACGGCGGCACGCGCACGGCCACGCCGTCGGGGAACTTCTGAATCTCATTGGCGATTTGGGTTGACTGCGCGTAGAGCACGCCGCCGGCGATGGCCGCGTCCACCTCGTGAAAGCCCTGGCTGTAGCACTTCTTCCAGAGGCCGGCGGGGTACTCCTCCTTCTGGCCGGTCTTGGGGTTGGTCCAGAGCGTGGCGCCCTGCGGGATGATGATCCAGTTCGAGTGGTGGTAGCCCCCGTCGCTGCGGAACTCCACCGTCTGCACCCACAGCTCCTCGGGGTTGTTGATCTCCCAGCTCTGACACCAGCCGTTGAGCTCTTCGCCGGGCTTGAGCGTGATGGTACCGAAGTCGTGGGACAGCGCCGTGCCGGGGATCGTGCCGCAGGTCGCGAGGTCACCGAGCGGTGCCTGGCCCCGCGGGCACTGCTTGCACGTGGCCTTGCCGGTGGCGTCGACGAGGCAGCCCTTCTGGACGGCGCGGCAGGCGGCGGCTTGAGCGGCGCAGCTCGAAGTCGGGGTCGTGTCGGCAGATGAGCCGGCATCCGGTGTGATGACCACGTCGGTGCCCGCGGGGACATCCGAGCCAGCGATGGCGACGTCGGCCCCGAGGTCACTTGGCGCGACGTCCGCTGCAGCATCGACAGAGCCCACGGGACCGTAATTCACCTGAACATCACCGACGCCTGCGCAGCCGAGCGCGATGGTTCCGAAAACAAGGACGGGAGCGACGCGTGCGCGCATGATCACCTCGCGGGCACTGTCTCGACGGCGGAACGCGAAGTCAAGGCACGCAGCGGCGTCCGCGGGTGGTGGCGAAGCTGTGGAGAAATTACTCCATCTATTTCAATCGCTTCCGGCTCACTCTCCCCAGTTCGAGCCAACTCGTCCACAGCCCCTATCTTCCGAACAGGAAGATTGCTAAACTCACCAGCGGCTCGTCCCGATGATCGGGGCGTGCCTCAACGCTCCATGCGGACTCCGACGCCCAGCCCGGGACTCGACCTCGAAGCCCGGCCCAATCTGACGCTCCCCGGCTTTCGCCCGCCGGGCGCACGGATCTCCGGTGTCACCGCGCGCGCGCCCACGCGGCGGGCGCCGATGGTCATCCCGAGCGAGATCGACGGCCGGTACAAGATCCTCGAGAAGATTGGCGAAGGCGGCATGGGCCAGGTCTTCAAGGGCTGGCAGATCTCGGTCGAGCGCGCGATCGCAGTCAAGTTCCTCCGTCGGAGCCGAGCCCAGGACGCCAACGCCGAACGCCGTTTCTTCGTCGAGGCCCGCACGGCGGCCAGCCTGCGTCACCCCAATACAGTGACGGTGTTCGACTTTGGTCGCACGGACAATGGCCTGCTCTACATGGCCATGGAGCTGCTGGAGGGGCACTCGCTCTCGGCGGTGCTCAACGGCAACGGTCGGCTGCCGCCGCTGCGCGCGCTGCGCATCGCGATGCAGGTCGCCGACGCCTTGGCCGAGGCCCACGAGAAGCGCCTCGTCCATCGCGACCTCAAGCCCGACAACATCCACATCGAGCCCACGTTCGGAAACCCGGACTTCGTCAAGGTCCTCGACTTCGGCGTCGCCAAAGCGGTGCTCGGCCAGCACACGCTGGGCCAGATCACGACCGAGAACCTCATCTGCGGGACGCCGCTCTATATGAGCCCGGAGATGGCCAGCACCCGCGGCGTCGGGCCGTCGTCGGACATCTACTCGCTCGGGATCATTCTGTACGAGATGCTCGTGGGCCAGACCCCTTTCCAGGGACCGGACGCCATCTCGGTGCTCAAGGCACACCAGCGCGACGAGGCGCCTCGCCCGAGCGCGCTCGGCGTGGCGCTCCCGCGCGAGCTGGAGGCCGTGCTCATGCGCATGCTCGCCAAACGCCCGGAGGAGCGGTGGTCGTCTACCGTCGAGGTCGGCGAGCACCTGCGGCGGTGTGCAGACGCCATGGAGATGAGCCCGCATCAGGTCGGCTGGTCGGCGCTCATCCCGGACACGGTCTGGGGCGAGGGTCCGCCTGGCATTCGTCACTACCCGACCGAGGACGCGCACGTGCCGGTCATCGAGACCGACACACCGGTCCCATGGGCCGCCACGCCGATCCCCACGGAGGAGGACCCGATCCCCGTCGAATTCCAGCGGCTCGGCGGACCGGTAGAAGGCGCGCCGCCTCCGGAGCCCGACGACGTGCCAATGGCGCGCCCCGTGACCGATGACGTCGAGATCGACTCGGTCGTCTTTGCCCTCGCCTGCGCGGCCACCGACGAGGCCAAGGACCGTGCCACGCAGGGCACGCCCGCACGGCGCAAGCCTGGCCTGTTCGCCCGTCTCGCGTCCTGGCTGCGCCTGAGCTAGTCGCCGTGGAGCGCTTCGAGTCGCGTGTAGGTCCTGACGCGGTGGCGTTGGAGACCACGCTGCTGTGTCACGGGGTCCCGCGGGCCGACGCGCTGCCGCTGCATCGGGCGCTCTGCGCCTTGGTTCGCCGCGCCGGAGCCGAGCCGGCGCTTGTCGGCGTCGTGGATGGGCGCGCGATCGTGGGGCTGGATGACGACGAGCTCGAGCGCCTGCTGGACGCGCCGAGCGTGCCAAAGCTCAACGTCGCCAACCTTGGCCTGGCGCTCGCGCGGGGGTCGCACGGCGCCACGACCGTCAGCGCCACGATGGAGCTCGCCGCCGCCGCCGGGGTGCAGCTCTTCGCGACGGGCGGCCTCGGCGGCGTGCACAAGGGCTACGGCACCGCGCTGGATGTCAGCGCCGATCTCGCGGCGCTGGCACGCTTCCCGGTCGCGGTCGTGGCCAGTGGCGTAAAGTCCATCCTCGACGTCGTCGCGACCCGCGAGGCCTTGGAGGCCCTCGGCGTTCCTGTCGTGGGCTTTCGGACCGACCGTTTTCCGGCGTTCTACGAGCGCGAGAGCGCTGCCGGCGTCGATGGCCGTTTCGACTCAATCACCGAGCTCGCCGCCTACGTGCGCCTCGAGCTCGCGCGGACCGGGCGCGGAGTGCTCGTGGTCAACCCCATTCCAGAGGCGGACGCGGTCTCGAGCACGAACTTCGCGACCTGGCTGCGCGCAGCGGAGGCCGAGGCGAGCGACGCAGGTGGCCGCGACCGCACGCCAGCGGTGCTCGCTGCGCTTCATCGGGTGTCGGGCGGTGCAACGCTGCGGGCGAATCTGGCCCTCGTCAAGGCGAACGCGCACCTCGCGGGACAGCTCCGCGGGGCGATGAGCCGCCTGGATCACGCGGAGCTCTCGCGAGACGAGTAGCCGAGGCGACTGGCGGGCGCTTTTGGTCCTACGGCACGCAGCCGTCGATGCTCGCGTTCGAGCACTCGCCGGTCGTGAGGCTGCACTGATCGGTCGTGCACTTGTTGCCGTCGTCACACGCCTTGGGCGCCGGATACGCGACGCAGATACCGTACGGGTCGACGCACTTGCCAACGGCGCAGCCCGTCGAGAGCCCCGGGTCACAGACGACCGGACCGGTCGCGGTGCACGTCCCGGAGGTGCAGGCCCAGCCGCCAGCGCACGGGGTCTCGGCACCGCAGAAGGCGCAATCAGCCTCCGTCGTGCACGAGGCCTCGGCTTTGCTGCAATCGCAGACCGCGCCGCAGCCGGGCGCCGCGCCCGCGCACAGCCCGTCCCACTTGTTGTTGCAGCAGTATGGGTCCTTGGCGCACACGCACGACGTCACGGCAGCGTCGCTCGAGCCCGGTCCTTGCGAGGTCACGCACGGCGACTGGGTCCCACAGTTCGGGATGGGCTCGTCGACGCACAGGCCCTCCGCGCTGCACTTCGAGGTCGTACAGCTGCCCGACTTGGTGGAGCACATCCAGTCGGCGGGGGCGTTCTCGCAGGCACCCGTCTCAGGGTTGCACTGCGTGGTGTAGCAGCTGCCGGGCGTGGTCGGCGCGGTCGGACACGTGACCGACTTCTTCTCGACGCACGCGCCATTGTCGCAGACCCAGCCGCCGTTGCAGAGGTTCGTGTCGTTGTTGCACACGCCGCAGTCGGCGTTGGTCGTACACGCGAGCGGGGTCTCCAGGGTGTTGCACCCAAAGCATTTGACGCTGCAAGACTTCTGCGCCGTCGTGGGGCAACTCCACGTCCACGCGTCGGTGCAGCAGCTCGGGTTCAAGGCGCAGACGCACTCGTCGATGCTGGACTCGCTCGTCCCAGGCGTGGTCGTCGCCTGGCACGGGTGATTGGTGTGACAGCCCGGAAGCGGATCGTTCTTGCAGGAGCCGGACACGGCGTCGCACCGATCCCGCGTGCAGGGGTCTTCGTCGGCGCAGGCCGTGTCCACGGGACCCGTGACGCACTTGCCGGACTGGGGCTCGCAGTGCAGCAACACGCAGCCCGAACCACCCTCGCCGCACGTGATCGGCGGCGTGAGCTGACAGTGTCCGTCCACGCAGATGGGCAGCCCGTTGCAGAAGTTCCCGCCGGCGCACCAGGAGCAGTCCGTGTCCTTGGTGCAGGTCGGCCACGAGTGCGCACACTCGCCGGTTTTCGCGTCGCACGAGTCGCTCGTGCACTGGACCTTGTCGTCGCACTGCGCCGAGCTCCCGACGACCTCGCACACGGCTGTCGTGGGGTTGCAGGTGTTCTTCACGCAGCCCTTGTCGCCCGAACCATCGCAGGTCACCGCGGCCGAGGGCGTGCACGTCCCCGAATCGCACTGCCAGCCGCCGTCACACACGTTGGCGTTCTCGTCGCACCAAGTGCAGTCAGCCGTCTTGGTGCACGCGAGCTTGTCCGCGGTGAGCTTGTCGCACTGGCACTGGGCGTTGCACTGGCTCTTGGCCTCGTTGACGCAGATGGAGTCCCACGACGAGTTGCAGCAGTAGCTGTCCATGGCGCAGACGCACGCGGTGACGTCAGGGTCGGCCGAGCTCGGGAACGTCGAGGTCTTGCACGGGCTATTGGTGCCGCACTCGGGCGACTTGACGTTCGTGCACTCGCCGGTGGTCGTGTCGCACGTGTCGACCGTGCAGGCGTCCTTGTCGCTGCAACCAGCGTCGCTCGCGGCGGTCGAGCACTTCCCGGTCCCCGGCTCGCAGGCGGTCTTGACGCAGCCCTTGTCCTTCGACGTATCGCACTCGACGGCCGCAGTGGCCGTGCACGTCCCCGCGACACAGGACCATCCGCCGTCACAGAGATCGAAGTCGGAGTCACAGAAGGCGCAGTCACTGTTGGAGGTGCAGGCGAGCTCGGCCTTGGGGAGCTTCTCGCAGCCGCAGTCGGCGCCGCAGTCGTCCTTGGCTTCGCCCACGCAGGTCGAGTCCCAGCTCACGTTGCAGCAGTAGGCGTCGAGTCCGCAGACGCAGGCTTCGACCGTCTTGTCGGCCGTTCCCGGCTGATCGGAGGGCTTGCACGCCGAGGAGCTCGTGCCGCCACAGCCCGGGATCGCCTCGTTGCGGCAGCCCGTCTTCGCGTCGCACGAGTCCTTCGTGCAGTCGTCCTTGTCGTCGCACGACAGCGCCGTCGTACCGGTCTTGCAGACGCCGGCCTTGCACGTGTCCCCGGTCAGGCAGAGGTTGCCGTCGTCGCACTTGGCGCCATCGGCGGCGGCGGCGAAGGTGCACTTTCCGGTCGCTGCCTCACACGCGTCCACGGTGCAGCTGTCGTCGTCCTTGCACGTCTTGGCCGTGCCCTTGCAGGTCCCCGCCTTGCACTTGTCGGTGTCCGTGCAGAGCGAGGCGTCATCGCACGCGACGCCGTCGGCCGCGGGCGCGAGCTGACAGGTGCCGTTCGTGCAGGCCGCAATCTGGCAGGGCGCGAGCGTGAGCTTGCCCGCGCAGTCGGCCGCGGTGACGCAGGCCACCGAGGCGTCCGACTGGGCCGGGGCGTCGGCGCTCGCATCCCCGGTCTGCCCGGTGCCACCGCCCGTCGCGTCGCCCGTCACGACGTCGCCCTGCGCGTTACCCGTGGTCGCCGTATCACCGGAGCCACCGCCCGTCGCGCCACCGCCGTTTCCGTTGGCGGCCGTCGCGCACGCCCCGACGCAAAGCGCCGCAACCACTGACACCACGACCACCGTCATCATTCGCCGCATGTTCATGCTCCCACGTCGATTCGAGGCGCCGCGCGCCGGAAAGGCGCCTTCTCACTCAGTTTGAGCGGAAGGTCCATCGACAAGTGCAGGAGCGGTGCGCGGCGGTTCCCTACCTCGGTCGCGTTGCCAAGCCGACGAGGCGCTCGACCAGGGCTCTGAAGTCGATGCCCGCGGCCGCGGCCGCTTGAGGCAGCAGCGAGGTCCCGGTCAGACCGGGGATCGTGTTGGTCTCGAGGACGACGGGCGCGCTCCCATCGAACGGCAGGATGAGGTCGGTCCGGCTCATGGTGCGGCAGCCCAGGACGCGGTGCGCCAACAGCGCGAGCTGCTGACAAGCGTCGCGCGCGGCGTCCGGGACCGGCGCAGGGCACAGCTCCTCTGAGGCGCCGGGCGTGTACTTGGCGTGATAGTCGAAGAAGTGGCTCGACTTCGGGCGAATCTCGACGAGCGGGAGCGCCTCCAGTGAGCCGTCCGGACGCTCCAGGACGCCGGCGGTGACCTCCGTGCCGTGGACGAAGGCCTCGACCAACACCCAGCGATCATGAGCCAAGGCCAGGGCGACGGCGCGATCGCGCTCGGCATCGGTGTGCACGACGGCCAAGCCGACCGACGAGCCGAGCCGCAGCGGCTTGACGACGCACGGCGCAGGGATGGTGGGAGCTTGACCGGCGCTGAGCTCCTCGGCCGCCGCGACGCGCGCGCCCGCGGTGAACAGCACGTCCCGCGCACGCGCCTTGTTCATCGCCAACGCCGAGGCCTCCATCCCCGAGCCCACGAACGGGATCTCCAGCAGCTCGAGCAGCGCCTGCACGTGCCCGTCCTCGCCATAGGGCCCGTGCATGACCGGAAACGCGACGTCCGGACGCAGCCGGGCGAGCTCGGCGATGCCCTCACCGGCGCTGATCGTCCGGCCTGGGCCGGCGACGTCGGTCCCCTCGACGAACGTCCATCGGCCGTCCTGCTCGACCCGCACGACGCGGAGCGCGGTCGTCCGGAGATCGAGGTGGCGAACGACCGCGGCACCCGAGAGTAGCGAGATGGCGTGCTCGCCGCTCTTGCCACCGACGAGGACCAGGAGATTGCGCTGCGATGGGCCTGAGCTCATGTCCCAACGAGTAGCACGCGCCTCGGCCTTGGGCCAGGTTCGTGCTTGCCACCCCCGGACGCGTGCGCTAGCTTCCGCCGGCCCCGTCGGGGTCGCCGGAGGTCTTGAAATGACACAGACAATCAAAGCTCGGGTGCTCGTCACGCCGCGCCGCGAGGTGCTGGATCCCCAGGGTGACGCCGTCCGCCTTGGACTGCACTCCATGGGCTATGACGAGGTCGCCGACGTGCGCGTCGGACGCTACGTGGAGCTCTCGCTCACCGGCTCCCGCGCCGACGCACGCGACCGTGTCCGCGAGATGTGCGAGCGGCTGCTGGCCAACGGCGTGATCGAGGACTTCAGCTTCACGCTCGACGAGGCCCTTTGAGCGTCGCGGTCGTCACCTTTCCGGGCTCGAACTGCGACGACGACTGCCACCACGCCTTCGGGACCGTACTCGGCCAGCGCACCGCGCGCGTGTGGCACAAGGACACCGCGCTGCCGTCGGGGACCGACCTCGTCGTCCTCCCGGGCGGATTCAGCTTCGGCGACTACCTCCGCTGTGGCGCCATCGCCCGCGTCTCGCCGGTCATGCAGGAGGTCATCCGCTTCGCCGAGCGCGGTGGCCGCGTGCTCGGCATCTGCCACGGCTTTCAGATCCTCTGCGAGGCGCGGCTACTGGAGGGCGCGCTGCTCAGAAACCGCAGCCTCCGCTTCGTCTGCGACTGGGTCTCGGCAGAGGTGGCGACGACCGCCTCCGCCTTCACGGCGCGCGTCGCGCGCGGCCAAATGTTGCGCCTGCCGGTCGCCCATGGCGATGGCGGTTTTTTCGAGGACGAGGAGGGCCTCCGCGCGCTCGAGGACGAGGATCGGGTCCTGCTGCGCTACGCCGGGTGGAACCCAAACGGGAGCCGCAACGGCATCGCGGGCATCGTCAATCGGGGCCGCAACGTGTTCGGCCTCATGCCTCACCCGGAGCGCGCCTGCGAAGAGGCGCTCGGTTCGACCGACGGCCTGGCCCTGCTGGAAGGGGTGCTCTCGTGAAGGTGCGCATCACCGAAGGCATGGCGGTCACCCTGGAGCTGGCGCTCGAGCATGGCCTCACCGCTGAGGAGTACGCGCGCGCAACGGCGATTGCCGGAGGTCGCGAGCTCCGGATCGCGGAGCTCGGC
>SXOX01000324.1 GCA_005776585.1 Pseudomonadota bacterium
CGGCCGATGACCGGGTCGAGCTTGCCTTGCCGCGCCGCCGCGGTGAGGTCCCGCGCGTACTTCTCGAGGGCTCGAAACTGCTGCTCAGCGCCCTGGCTGTCCGCCTTGTGGCCGCCGCGCAGCGCACGCACGACCGCGCGCAGCTTGTCCGCCGTGAGCCGCTGCTCCGCGAAGGCCTTGCCGACGGGGTCGGACTTCTCGTCGCAGAGCGCGATCAGGAGGTGCTCGGTCGTCACAAAGTCGTCGCCGAACGCCTTGGCCTCCTTCTCCGCGTTGCCAAACCAGCGCACGGTCGTGTTGGCCAGGTACACGCTGGGCTCGCGCGACCGTGAGTCCACCTGCGGGAGCTGCGCCACGACGCGCTCCACCTCACGCTGCAGCTTGGCGACGTCGGCCTCGGCCTTCTCGAGCACCGGACGCACCGCGCCATCCTTCTGAGCTGCGAGGGACAGAAACACGTGCGCCGGCTCGAGCTGTTGGTGTCCCTTGTCGAGGGCCAATCGCTGTCCGGCCTGTACCGCCTCTTGGGCGCTGGTCGTAAACTTGTCGAATTGCATGGGGACCTCCTGGCTCGGCTGAACGTTAGGAGGGCCCTCCGGGGGGTCAAGAGCGCGCGCGTCAGGGCTCGACGGCGACGACGTCTCCCTTGGGGACCCAGCCGTCCTTGCCGTTGCTCAATCGAATGCGGGTCGCGGCCGGATCGGTGTCGTCCTCGATGGCAACCTCGAGGCCCTCAGGCACGTCACTCGACGGCGCGTCCGGGTGGCGGCTCTCACGGAGGCGAGTGCCCTCGGCCACGACGATACCGCGCGACAGCGCCCGAGAGGTGAGCAGGTTGCCGGCGACGTCGATGCCCAGGAGCGCCATGGGCACGCCCGCGATCAGCACGACGGCCCGAAGGCGCGCGCGCACGGCCGGGTTCGCGCTGAGGCGCCGGGCGATGGCGGCGCCGAAGAACAGCACCCAGAGCGCGCTGAACGCGATGGACGCAGCCTCCACGGGGAGCGCATGGAACAAGCCGTAGACGATGCCGTGAGACTCATCGAGCACGGCGACCGTCCGCGCTTCGGACGTCTTGCGGTGCCGCTCGAGCACGGCCTCCTGGGCGCGTTGAACGTTGTCCTTGAGCTTGGCTCGGAGGGCGTCGTCGGGGCTGAACAGCAAGGCCCGGCGGTAGGCGAGGATGGCCTCCCCATAGCGGCCGAGCTGGAAGTGCGCGTTGCCGAGGTTGAAGTAGACGACCGGGCTTCGGACCTCGAAGCGCGACACGAGCGCCACGTACCCGTCACGCGCGTCGGCATACCGCTTGGCGAAGTACGACTCGTTGGCGCGCTCGAATTGCTCGACGCGGGTGAGCGCGGCGGCGGGCGCGCTGGCCGTGACGCCCAGCGTGAACACAAGCAGGAGGGCGCTACGCATGCCGGCCCTCCAGCCCCTCGATGACCTGCCTGGCGCGCGCAATCGCGGCCGCGAGCTCGCTCGGATCAGCCGCGCTCCGGGCAAAGCGCGCAAAGTCGCACGCCTCGAGCTCCTGGATGAGCGCTGCCGCCGCGGCCTCACGGACGCCGCGCGCGGTGAGCTCCTGGCGGATCACGTCGCCGACGAGCCCGAGCGTGGCGAGTCCAAAGCGCTCGTCGACATAGGTGCGGAGCGCCTTTGCGATCGCGGCGTAGAGCTCCACGGCCTCGCCCCGAGCGCCGAGCCGGGCGGCCTCGTCGAGCCGCGCTGCGGCACGACTCGCGGCGCCGCGGACGCGCGCTTTGCCCGAGAGCGACGAGCGACGGCGTCGCACGACCGTGACCACGACGAGCCCGAGCCAGGCCAGCACTGGCAGCCCCACGCTGAGGGGGAACCAGAGCGTACGGTGAAACGGGCGGCGCGGCGCGGCGTCAAAGTCGGCCTCGGTCACGATGCTGTGAAACACCTCGACGGGCTTGGCGTCGACCGCCGGCGCCTTGGTCGAAGGGGGCGCGGCCGGCACCGCCGCTGCCGGAGGCGAGGCGACCTTGGCCGTCCAGTTGACGGGCTCGGTCTTCGCGGAGCGAAACGCGCCCGCCTTCGGGTCGAAGTACGGCACCTCGACGGCGGGCACGAACACGGTGCCCGTGCGCTCGGGCGTGATGAGGTACTGAAACGTGCGCTTGCCTTTGAGGCCGTCCTTGGTCGCCTGGGTCGTACCGCGCTTGTCGTCAGGCAGCAGCTTGACGCGCGCCCCGGTCACGTTGCCGAGCTCCGGCGCATCGAGCACGTCCACGGCACCTGAGCCGCTCACCTCGACGGTCAACACGGCGCGCGCGTGCTCTTCGTCGGCTTGAAGGCTGGCCTTGGCCTCGAACTGTCCGATCGCGCCCTCGCGATACCCCGACGGCCGCCCCGCCGTGGGCACCGGCTTGACCTCGAGGGTGAGCGGCGCGGTCTTGAGTCGCAGGCGCTGCTGGTCGTCGAACAGGCTGCGCGAGGGCACCGGAATCGCGACCTTGTAGGACGGGACCGTAAACGTCCCGGCCTCCAGCACCTTCCACACCTCGCGAAAGAGCGGGACGCGCACATACGCGCGCCCATTCCGCGTCGTCGTGCCCTCCTCCTCGACCTTGCCGCCGAGGACGTCCTCGCGCTGGACCGAGTCGGGAAGCGCGATCTCGCCTTGCTCTGGCAGCCGGCGCAGCTGCACCCCCTGCTGCACGTAGAGCACGAAGGCCGCCACGAACGGCTCGCCCGCGTAGTAGACGTCGCGCTCGAACTCCGCGACGAGCAGGAGCTGTTGGTTGGCGGACTCGCCCTGGAGCGGCGCCTTCTGGGCCTCGGAGGGCTTCTGCGCCGCCGCGGCCCGCACCGTGATGGTCACGGGCTCGGAAGACGCGCTGGCCTGCCCGCCCGAGATGATGCGCGCGGGGCCGATCGTCAGCTCGCCAGCGCGCTTGGGTGTCAGCACGTACGTCTGCGTCACCTCCTCGGAGGTGCGCCCGTTGACCCACTGGAAGCTGCGCCCGCTCTGCTGACCCGCGACGTTCCAGTCCGCTTTGAGATCGGGGAGCTGCGCGTCGCCCTTGCCGGAGAAGGTGAACGTCACCTGAAGCTCCTCGTCGGTCGCGATGGAGCGGGACGAGACCCGCACCTTGACCACGTCCGCCCAAACGACCGAGGCGCACAGCGTTGCGATCAGCCCGACGACGGCGCGCATCGGCTACCAGTCCTTGAGCGGCGGCTGCTGGCGCCGCGCCTTCTGCGCCGCCTTCTCCGCCTCGAGGTTCTTCTGGTTCTTGTCCTGCTTCTCCATCTCCTTCTCGACCGCGGACCGATCCGGCCGCTTCTGGTCTTCCGGCTTCTTGGGCTCCTCGGGCTTCTTCTGGTCCTTCTTGTCTTTGTCGTCTTGCGGCGGCTTCTGTTGGTCCTGATCCTTCTTGTCCTGGTCCTTCTTGTCCTGGTTCTGCTCGCCGTCCTTCTTGTCGTTCTGAGGGGGCAGCGGCCGAGCCGACAGCAGGTAGAAGTTCTGCGTGTCCTTGTCCTTACCCGAGACGCGCAGCAGGACGTCGGTCGGATCGGGCACGCGCAGCTCCGGCGGCGGCACGGGCACGGCCTCACCGTTCTTGTCCTTGTCCGAGGCGCGGCTCTCGGCGAGCGCCTTCTTGCCATCGGCGGCAAACAGCTCGAGCTCGAGGTCCCCCTTGTCGTGCACGAACTGGATGCTCACGACGTGGATCGGCGTCTCGGGCTTGATCGGGATGCGGAACCAGTCCTCGTCGCCCGGGCAGATGCGCAGGAGCTTCTGCTTGGGCTTGGGCGGCGCGCCGGGGGGCCCAGACGGCGCAGGAGCGCCTTGCGGCGGCGCCTGCGCCTCGGCGAGCTCGAAGGGCTTGGCGTCGTTGGCCGTGTCATTCTTCTCGTCGGCGTCGTTGCCTTCAGGACACGCCGGCAGGACCTGGACCTTCAGGTCGTACTTCGCGTCGGTCTCCACGTCCTGCGCGCCACGAACGACGACGAAGTAGCTGCCTGGGCCGGGATCGAGCGCCAGCGCGATCTGGCCGCCCTCGAGCGCGACGCCGCGCCCCAGGTCCTTGCCGCTCGCGTCCTGGATGACGACCTCGGGCGTGCCGGCGATGGGCTCGGCCGACAGGTGCGCGACGATGGACTCGCCGGCCTTGACGGTCACCTTGTAGACATCCGGGTCGCGTGGGCAGAGCTGGAGCCCGTCGTGGTCGCCCGGCGCGAGATCCTTGGCCGTGGTTTGCGTGTCGTTGTCCTCGTGCTTGTCCTCGCGCTCGGGGCACGGCGGCACGAGCTCGATCTTGAGCCCATAGACGGCCTCGACCGTCTCCGTGCCGGCGATGCGCACGTAGACCTTGCCGAGCGGTCGCTTGTAGGCGAGGGCCTCGAGCGTCGTGACACCCTCCTGGCCGCCACCCTTGCCGGGCTTGCCCTCGGCGAGGGTCTTGCCGTCGGCGTCGACGAGCGACAGCGTCGCGGTTCCCTCGTCGAGCTGCAGCTGCGCGGTCACCTTGACCGACTCGCCCTCCTTGGCGGTCGCGACCGCGAACCAGTCCTCGTTCTTCGGGCACAGGCGCATGGGCGCAACATCACCCGGAGCGACGTCCTTGGCGGCTGCGAGCGCGTCGTTGGGCTCCTTGTCGTCCTCCGTACGCGCGCAGAGCGGGCGAACACCGAGCTCGAAGGTGACGCCGAAGTCGTCCTGCGCCGGATTGGCGAGCCGAACGCGGTACTCGCCGGGCGCGGCGACGAGACCCGTCGGAACCTCGGCAGATTCTCCAGCCGCCTCGCCTTCGGTGGCCGGGACGACCCGACGCTTGCCATCCGGGCTCCAGACCTCGACGGCCGCCTTGGCGAAGTCCGGGCCCTCCCGTCGCTTTGCAGACGCCGTCAGCCGATCCCCTGGCTCGAGCGGCACCTTGAACCAGTCCTCGTCGTCCGGGCACAGCCAGAGGTCGGTCTTGGCCTTGCGCTCTCCTGGGCGCGCGCCCTTCTCGCCAGGCTCGGCCGGCTTCAACTCAAGCGCAGCGGCGTCTCCGAAGGTGTTGTTGGCCTTGGCTCCGGCCTTGTCGAAGCCGTCGTTGCGCATGCGGCACGGCGGGTCGACCCGCGAGAGCGCGACCTCGAGCATCTGCTTGGCGCGCTCGTGGTCAGGTGCAAGCAAAAGCGCGTTCTCGAACGCCGCGACGGCGTCCTTCCACGCCGCGAGCGCCCCGTCCTTGTTCTGGGCCTTCTCGGCGGCAAGCGCCTTCTGCGTGTGGACCTGGCCCACATGGAAGTAGCTCGTGGCCTTCATGGCGACGTCTTTGGCCTCGCGCATCTCGTCGAAGGCGGCGATGGCCTGGTCGTAGGCGCCGGCGGCCAGGTGCGCGAGCCCGCGATCGAAGGCGAGCCGCGGGTTCTTGAGCCCCAGCGCCTCGAGCGCCGCGGCGGCCTCGGCGCCTTTGCCGTCCTGCAGAAGCTTGAGCGCGTCGTCGACCTCGGACCGCGAGGTGAAGAACGGGTCGGACTTGCACCCGAGCGCGGCGCTCAGGACGAGCAGCGCAAGACGCTTCATGTGGCCACCCCCACGCGGCGCTTGGCGCGGCGACGGCGATCCGACAGGAGCGCCTCGACGAGCAGCAGCACGAGCGCCGGAATCAGCACGAGCTGAAAGCGATCCTCGCCCAGGCTCTCGTACTGGAACTCGTACTCCTTCTTCTCCAAGCCATCGATGCCCGCCGCGAGCCCCGCGGCGACGTCGTCTTTGCCGTAGACCAGCGCGCGCCCGCCCGTCGTCTCGGCGAGATCCTTCAAGAGCTGCACGTTCAGGTCCGCGAAGATGGGCTTGCCCTGCGTGTCCTTGGCCACGCCGGCGCGCTCGCCCTCGGAGGTGATGACCGGTACGGGCGCGCCGCTCGAGGTCGTGCCGATGCCCACGGTGAACAGCGTCACGTTCTTGTCCTTGGCCGCCTTGGCGACCTCGAGCGCGTTGCCGTCGTGATCATCGCCGTCCGTCACGAGGATGATGGCCCGGTGATGGCTGGCGGTCGGCTGCTCGAGGGCCTAGAGCTCCTTGGCCTTCTTCTCGGCGTCCTTCTTGTCGGAGCCTGGTTCGCGCTTCTCGGGGTCAAACACCGTGAGCGCGTGCTTGAGGGCGTTGCCGATGCGCGTGCCGCCGATGGGCATGTCCTCGACCCGCAGATCGTCGAGGTAGCTGCGAATGGCGTCCATGTCGGTCGTCAGCAAGCACTGGGTGAACGCGGTACCCGCAAAGGGGACGAGCGCCACGCGCCCGCCGGAGAGCGTGTCGAGGACGGACTCGAGCTCCACGATGGCGGCCTTGAGGCGATTGGGCGCGACGTCCTGCACCATCATGGACTTCGAGAGGTCGAGCACGATGACCGTGTCGATGCCGCGGTTCTGGATCTCGGCCTCCCGCGTCCCGTATTGGGGTCGCAGGAGCGCGGCGACGACCAGCGCGATGGCGACGAGCAGCAGGCTCCACTTCACCCACTGCGCCGTGGTCGAGGTACTCGCCGTCATGCGCTGGATGAGCGGCCGGTCGCCGAGCCGCGCGATGACCTTGGCCTTCCAGGTGAAGTGCCACACGACGAGCGCGAGCAGCGCGCCAACGATCCCGAAGAGCCACGCGGCGCTCCCGGAGGCGAACGTAAGCTCCTGGCCGCTCATGGGAACTTCCTGAAGACCGAGAGCCGGAGCAGCGCCTCGAGCACGAGGCAGCCCAGCGCCATCCACGCAAACGGCATGAAGCGCTCCTCGGGGAAGTTGTTGACCGTCCGCTTGTAGATGGTCTCCTCGAGCTTGGAGAAGTGCTCACGGAAGGACTTCTCGTCATAGCTGAGGAACGACTTCCCGCCCGAGCCCTCGGCGATGTACTGGAGCAGCTCCGGGTTCACCGGCACCTGGTTGCCGACCGGGCGCAGGTGGATGAAGCCGAGCTGGTTCCGCACGAACTCGGTCGGCCGGAACGGGTTCATCTCCGGCATGAAGGTCGACCCACCGCCGCCGACGAGGAAGGTGTAGATGGGGATGGGCCGGCGCGGCTCCTTGGTCTTGGGGTCGATCTGCTTGCCCCAGTCGCGGATGTAGTCGGCGACGTACTTCGGCGCCATCTTGGAGCCCTTGTCCTCGCCGTCGGTGACCAGGATGATGCTGCGGTCGCGGGCCGGTGAGTCACGTAGCCGCAGGAACGCGCGCTGGAGCGCGTCGCCGATGGTGGTCTTGGCTCCAGACACCGTACAGTCGTTGATGCAGCCCTCGGGGTGCTCGGGGTCGCGGCGCCCATCGTCCACGACGAGGTCCTGGATGTCCTGGATCGCGCGGCGGTAGTCGGTCGTGAGCGGAAACTTGAGGTAGGCGCCGTCACCAAAAAGGACGAGGCTCACGCGATCGCCGCCCTTGGCGCGCGACTTGATGAACTCCGTCAGCAGCTCGCGGGCGAGCTCGAAGCGGTTGGCCGGCGCCTTGCCTTCGCGCCATGCGGCGTCGATCTCTTCGCTGGACTTGTCGACGGCGTTCATGGACGCTGAGACGTCGAAGCAAATGACGATGTCCACGCCTTGAGTGGTGACCACGCGCAGGTTCGGCTTCTGCGGACGCGAGACCGCGAGCACCAGCGCCACCATCCCCACAAGGCGCAGGGCCCCGGGGAGCCACCAAAGCCGGCCGATGGCATCGGTCGCGACCTGCCGGACCGCCAATGTGTTTCCAAAAACGAGCGAACCGGCGCGCTGGCGCTGCCAGTAGAAGTGGCCCCACGCGGCGCCGAGCACGAGCACCAACAGTCCGAAGGCCCACTTGGCCGTGTAGTCCCAGGCGAAGACGTCGGTCATGAGAGCGCCCACCGCAGCGGGAGGAGGGTCGCGGCCGCGAGCACGGCCAACGCGACGAGGCTATAGACGAGGAAGGTGCGCTCGGACGCGTCGGGGCGCTTGTCGAGGACACGCGAGCCCGCCCAGCGGTCGCCTACGCGGCGGCCGTCGGCGGCGTACGCCATGACGACGAACTCCATCGTGTGGCCGAGGACCGGCACGAGCAACGTAAGCTGCCGCAGGACCCGGGCGCCGAAGCTCAGGTGTTCCGGGCGCAGGTCGTCCTCGGGGGCGAGCGACAGGCCCGTGAGCACCTTGCCGAGGCTTCCCGGACCGTAGACGTCCCGCAACAAGACATAGAGCGCCAGCAGGCCGAGATCGGCCCACAGGAGCCACGGTCGCTCGAGCCACCGCGAACCCACGATGAGCGCCGCGGAGACGGTGCTGAACAGCAGCAGGTCCACGAGGACCGCGAAGAGGCGCTTGAACGGATGCGCGGGCTTCTCGGCCAGCTGCTTGCGCTCGAACAGCTCCCGGGCCGTCCGCACCTCGTCCTCGGACTCTCGCGTGGTATGCACCAGCCGCTCGACCGTCGTCAGCGACGCCTGCGCCTCACCGTGCGAGGGCGTCAGCTTGGCGAACTTCACGAGGTCGGTGCCTTGGAGAAAGCTCTCGAGCTCGAAGAGCGACAGGCCTTTGGGTGACAGCCGCTTCATGCGGTCGATGAGCTCGCTCGTGGTGAGCTCGAGCGTCTCGGCATGAAATCGGAGCCCCAGGTACTCGCGGAGGATCTCCGACAGGCGAAAGGTAAACTCCTTGAGCTCGCCGCGTCCCAGGAGCTGGTCCCGCTCGAGCGCCTGGAGCTTCTCGGCGACGACCTCGTGCGCCGGCCGTGGCGGCGGCGGCGGCGGACCGCGGCGCGGGAGGCCAGCGACGTAGCGGACGGCCACGAGCGTGATGCCGGCGGTGACGGTCGCAATCGCGAGGCCGATGAGCAGCAGGATGAGCGTCCAGTTGCGATCGAACAACGGGAGCGGCGGGTCGTTCTCGGCGATGGGGAGCTGATCGCTCGTGAGATCGATGCGCGGCTCGACCTGCACGAGCAGGGGTCGCGTGTCCACGCGGCCGGTCCGACCATCGCTCGTCTCGTAGTCGACCTGAAACGGCGGCAGCTTGCGCGGGCCAACGCGCAGCGGCGTAATGACCGCGCGCCAAGTGCGGACCGTGTCGTCGCCCTCGACGCGATCCTCGACGACGACCGGTGGCTCGATCATCCGAAACGGCTCGAGCTTCGGCGCGGCCGGGAAGAACAAGCGCATGCTGTTGGGGTAGCGGGCCGAGATGTCCAGCGTGGCGCGATCACCGAGCTTGACGACGTCCGGAGTGACCTTGACCGTGAACTCGACCTTGGGCGCGCTCGCCGTCACCGCCGGCGGAGACGGGTCGGCCATGAGCAGCGACAGCTGAAGCGCGACGACAGCGGCGGCGATCCCGGTCACGGGCTAGTACCTCTTCGCCCGTAATCGGAAGTACTTGAGCAGCGCCGTGGTGTACTCCTCGCCGGTGCGGAGGTGGATGAAGTCGAGCTTGAGCTTGCGAAAGACCTTCTCGCGGTCGAGGCGGTCCTTGTCGGTCTTCTTCTTGAACCGTGAAAGAAATCCGCCACCGACGTGACGCCACAGCAGCTCGCCGGTCTTGGGGTCCTCGAAGGCGCACTGCCCGAGCCCGACGAGCTCCTCCTCCCGTGGATCGGTCACGACCACGGGCACCAGATCGTGCCGCCGACGCGCAATCCGGATCGCGGGCTCGTAGCCCGCCCCGTAGAAGTCCGAGAGCAGGAACGCGATGGCCTTGCGGCGCGAGACGCGGCCCAGGAACTCCAGGCCTGCCTCGATGCGCTTGCCCTGGCCGGTCGGCTCGAAGCTCAGGATGTCACGAATGACCCGCAGTACGTGGCTCCGGCCCTTCTGAGGGGGCACGAAGTGCTCGACGGTGTCCGAGAACAGCACGAGGCCGACGCGATCGTTGTTCTTGATCGCCGAAAACGCGAGCAGCGCCGCGACCTCCGCTTGCATCTCCGCCTTGGTCTGGCTCCGCGTGCCGAAGCGGCCATCGCCAGAGCAGTCGACGAGCAGCATGACCGTGAGCTCACGCTCCTCGACGAACTTCTTGATGTACGCCTCGCCGGCGCGCGCCGTGACGTTCCAGTCAATTTGACGTACGTCGTCTCCGGGCTGGTATTGGCGTACATCGTCGAAGTCCATTCCGCGTCCCTTGAACACGGAGTGGTAGGAGCCGACGAGCTGGTCGTTGACGAGGCGGCTCGTCACGAGCTCGATCTTGCGGATCCGCTTGAGGATCTCCTTCGGATCCCGCACCGGAGCGAGGTCGGTCATGCGCAGCGGGGGCTCAGGGCACGTCGACGGCGTCGAGGACCTGCTGGACGATGGCCTCCGAGGTCAGCTCTTCGGCCTCCGCCTCATACGTGAGGATGACCCTATGACGGAGCACATCCATCGCGACGGCCTTGATGTCCTCGGGGATGACGTAGCCGCGGTGCCGCATGAACGCATGAGCGCGGGCGGCGAGGTTCAAGAAGATGCTGCCGCGCGGCGAGGCGCCGAAGCGGATGAAGTCCTGGATACGGGCCAAACCGAACGCTTTGGGATCGCGCGTCGCGAACACGATATTGACACTGTACTGCTTGAGCTTCTCGTCGATGTACACGCGGCGAACCACGTCACGAGCGCGCAGCAGCTGCGCCGGCTCCAGGATGCGCTCGGGCTTGGCGTCGTGGCCCTCCGCCTGCCGGTCCATGATGAGCCGCTCCTCCTCGCGCGTGGGGTAACCGACCTTGACCATGAGCATGAAGCGGTCGACCTGCGCCTCGGGGAGCTGGTAGGTGCCCTCTTGCTCGATGGGATTCTGCGTCGCCAGGCAGATCGCTATCGCGATTACGTCATCAACGCCTTTAACAGCGACAAATCGTTCGCGCAGTTCATCATCGAGCAACTCTCTGGCGATCTGCAAGACGCGCGCACGCCGGAGGAACGCTACTGGC
>SXOX01000325.1 GCA_005776585.1 Pseudomonadota bacterium
GTGTAGATCTCGGGGTTGTGTGCGATGTAACGAAAGGGCTGCGCCAGATCCCAGGTCGGGAACGTGTTCGTCGAAAACCGCGAGTGCACGAGGCACAGCGCCGAGACGAGCTCGGCGTCCTGCAGGTCTTTGTAGAAGCGTGGCAGCTGGCGGGGCAGCAGCAGGCCCTTGTAGACGATGGTCTCCGCCGACAGCGACGCGAGGTGGAACCGGCCCAACGGATCCAGTCCCCGCTCGCGGATGCGGTTTTCGGCGAGCTTGCGGATGACGTACAGCTTGCGCTCGAACGCGCTCGGCACCAGGCGCCGGCGGCCCACGAAGAGCTGCCGAATCACGGGCAGCACCTCGCGCGCCACGCGGCCAGTGTGCTGCGGCTCGACGGGGACGTCGCGCCACCCGAGGACGCGCTGGCCCTCGCCCGTGACGGCCTCTTCGAGCACGCGCTCGCAGGCAGCGCGGTCGGTCGAATCCGAGGGCAGGAACACCATGCCGACGGCGTACCCCTGCCGCGCCGTGGGGATGTCCATGCCAAGCTCCAGGCCCTTCTTGTTGAAGAAGCGGTAGGGGAGCTGGAGCAGGATGCCAGCACCATCGCCGGTCTCCGGGTCGCTGCCGCACGCCGCGCGGTGGCTCATGCGGGCCAGCACCTCGAGGGCCTGCTCGACGATGCCGCGGGACTTCTGGCCCTTGATGTGCGCGACGAAGCCCATGCCGCACGCGTCGTGCTCCGTCGAGGGGTCGTAGAGGCCGTAGGGTGCGGTGTAGGCGGGCATGGCGGCGCGCAGGATAACGCGGCGCGTCACGCGTGGGAAGGATGAGGGCGTGGGAGGCCGGAGCTACGGATCGAAGAGCTTGTTCACGTACGGGCACGTGACGCGCGGGCCGATGCCGTTGGGGGCCTTCGTGGGCGTGACCGCGCCGCTCGGCCACGCGAGGGTCGCGACGTCCCAGAGGCAGCCTTCGTCGAGGAGCTGCGAGACTTCATATACGACGACACCCTTGACGGTGATCGTGATCACGGCCTTGGAGGGGCCGAAGCCGGGATTTCCCTGGTTCTCGACGCCAACGCGATAGCCGGTTCCCTTCTCCGCCAAGAAGAGGCTGATCGTCTCGGGCCCGAGGCCGTCCGTGTCGTCGTGGTCGAGCTGAGGGTCGTCATCGACCGTGGGGTCGAAGGAGCCCCATGCGGGCTTGGGGTGGTACCAGAAGCAGTCGTAGTCGGGGGAGAACCACGGGTCGGGCTGGCCGTCGCCATCCACGTCGTCGTACCACGGCGCGAGCTGATCATGGACGAGGTGGAGGTTGAGGTTGGAGCCCGTCGCGTCCGAGGTGTCGGGATCCCCCGCGGTCTCCCACATGAGGCGCACGTCCAGGTCGTTGTCGCTGATGCACTCGACCTTCGCCGTCGCCGGCGTGCAGCTGGCCACGCCAAAGGTGTCCTTGACGGTGAGGTGCACTTCGTAGGTCCCGAACTCTTCGATGGTCACCGACGGTGTGGCCACGCTCGCGCTGGGCATGAATGCCGGCTTCTTCGTGCCTGGTGGCGGCGTGACGTCCCATTTCCACGTGGTGACGGAGGCGTCCCACGCCCCGCTATTCAGCCCATTCAGCTGAATCGTCGTGCCCTTCGTGACCTTGAGATTCTCGGCGGCGGAGATGATGGCCGTCGGGCAGAGCTCCTTCAGCGCGTTGCCGAAGACGCGGACGGTGACCGGGGACGGGGTCGCGTCCGTGACGATCTCGACGGCTGTCGTTTCTTGCCCCACCGTCGTCGGCGCGAACGCGACGGCCAGCGTCACCCGCCCGTAGCCCGGAACCGTGAGCGGCGCCGCTGGGCTCGGCAGCGGCACCTCGCCCGGACCGGCTGGGTTTCGAAGGCTGAGCGAGAAGCTCGTCGACGCGCCCGACTCGAGGCCCGTGTGGCTGACCGTGAGCGCCGCCGGGCGTGGATTGAGGAGGGTGAGCTCGCCCTTGGCCGGCTCCGAGACCACCTTCGCACGGAGGCTCAGGGTCAGGGGCTCGACGACGATGGCTGGCGGCGCCGCGATGTCCAGGTTGGTGTCAGGCGCGGGGGTTGGTCTTGGCGTCCGTCGTGGTGCTCTGGACGACGTCCTCGGCGGCGTCGATTGTACCAGCCGCGGTCGTGTCCGACTCCGCCGTGGGCGCGGGCCCGCACGCGGCGAGGAGCGCGGCGAGGAGGCATCCGGTGCTGGCGTGACGTCGAGGTGTCAGCATTCCGGCAATTTCGCCGGGCGCCACGCTGCCTGACAAGGAAATTCGGAGCGGACGCGACGACCTGCACAGCGCTGGCGCGCCTTGGCGTGGTCGGCGCTCGCACCATGACGGTTGTCCGGCTCGTGGCTCCGCACGCGGATTGACCTACTTGATTCAGATTGAGACCGTGCACGTATGCACTCGAGCCTCCTCGCAGGGTTGGTGACCGTGGCGACGAGCGCCTCGCCCGCCGACTGGCGAACCGCACTGGTGCCCGACGTGGTGGCTGCGCACGTGGCCGGTTGGAGCGGAGGCGTCCTTGTCGTCGGCCTCGGTCCTCCGAGCGAGGACCTCAAGGCGCTGACCGCGGCGCTTCGTTCCGCGATCGAGAGGTCAGCGACCTTCGACTTCGTCCTCGATGCGTCGCGGCTCGGCGACGTGTCGCAGCTTGAGAACGCCGCGTTGCTCCAGAAGGCGGCGCGCTTACCGGTGCAGCTCGTCGCCATTGCTCGCATTGTCCCTGGAGTCCGGGACATCGACGGACTCATTACGCTCGTCTCCAAGGAGGGCGGAGCCGTGCGCGAGATCATCGCGACGCCCGGCGTGCCGATACCTCGTCCCCGAAGCGACGCGGCCGGACCCGCCGTTCCGGCGCGGCCGAAACGGCCTGAGGTCCCGGAGATCCGGCACCTGGGAGGGGTCAGGATTGGTGTCGGAGTTACCGGTGGCGCGATGCTGCTGGCTGGGATGGCTCTCATCCTTCACGGCGCTGTTATTGTTGAATTCAAGGGGATCTTCGAGCGAGCCCCGGAACCGCTGACATCGACTGGCTGGTTCAGTGCGGGTCTGACCCTCCTCATCTTGGGAACGGCTGGCGTTGCGGCCGCCGTGTTCTTGCCGAACGCCATTGAAGTCGAGCCTGGCCCGCCAATCGTGCCTCGGGTTCGCCTGTCCCCTGATATCGCGCCGCGCCCCGGAGGCGCGCTCGGCGTGGTCGTGGGCCGCTTTTGACCGCGGCGCGATGCCTCTGGCGCACCCCGCTGGGCCGGCTCGCGTCCGCGAACCCGGTGCTCGAGCCCGCGGCCGCAGCGCTACGGCTTAAACAGCACGTTCACATATGGGCACGTGACGCGCGGGCCGATGCCGTTCGGGGCCTTCGTGGGGATGACCGCGCCGCTTGGCCACGCGACGGTCGCGACGTCCCAGAGGCAGCCCTCGGTGAGGACGTGCTCGGCCTCGTACATGACGACGCCCAGGAGGGAGATGACGACCTTGGCTTTGGACGGGCCGAAGCCGTGTTCGTGCGCATACTCGACGCGCACGCGATAGCGGGCCCCGTGCTGGGCCAGGGGGAGGCTGATCGTCTCCGGCCCGAAGCCGTCCGTGTCGTCGTCGTCGAGGCTCGGATCGTCGTCGACGCTGGGGTCGAACGAGCCCCACGCGGGCTTGGGGTGGTACCAGAAGCAGTCGTAGTTGGGCGAGTACCACGGGTCCGCCTGGCCATCGCCGTCGACGTCGTCGTACCACGGCGCGAGATCGTCGTCGACGAAGTGGAGGTCGAGGTCGCTCCCCTTCGTGTCCGAGGCGTCGGTGTCGCCCGCGGTCTCCCACGTAAGGCGGATGTCCAGATCGTTGCTGTCTCCGCACGCGAACGTCCTCGTCGCCGGCTCGCAGCTCACGACGCCGAAGCTGTCCCTGACCTCGAGCTGCACCACGTAGAGCCCGGGCGCCTGCAACGTCACTGTCGGCGTGGTCGCGTGCGCGCTGGGTGAGAACAGCGGCATCGGCGCATTCGCCGGGGGTGTCATGGTCCATCGCCACGCGCTGACCGAGGCGCCCCACGCCGTGCTGCCCAGGCCGTTCAGCCCAATCGGCGTGCCCTGCGGGACATTGAAGCCTTTGTCGGCGGCGATGACCGCCGTCGGACAGAGCTGCTCCACCGCGTTGGCAGTGACATGGACGGCCACGAGCGGCGCCTTCGCGCTCGAGACGACCTCGACCGCCGTCGTCTCGGCGCCGACCCGCGCCGGTGCAAACGCGACCGCCAGCGTGACCCGGCCGTAGCCCGGAATCGTGAGCGGCACCCCGGGCATCGGCAGCGGCGCGGTGCCTGAGCCGGCGGCGTCTCGGAGGCTGAGCGAGAAGCTGTCCGATGCGCCGTACGCAAGGCCGAGGTGACTGATCGACAGCGGCTCGGCGCGTGGGTTGACGATGCGGAACTCGCCAATCGCCGGCGCCGCGAGCACCTGGGCGCGGAGGTTCAGGGTCGTGGGCTCGAACACGATGGCCGGCACGGTCGTAACGTCGTCGGCGGCGTCCGCGAGGGCGTCTGCCGTTGCGTCGAGCGTCGCGTCGAGCGTGCCGCCGGGTTCCGCCGTGGGCTCAGGCCCGCACGCGACGACGAGCGCGGCGAGGAGGCATCCGGAGCAGCGGCGATGGCGGGCGGGTGACATCTCGCGGCAAATTCTCCTGCCACCGCACGGCCACGCAAGCGAATTCGTCGCGAGGGAGCCGGTTCGGGCGTGGTAGGGTGCCGCATGGCCTTGGGTGAGCTCCTCGTCTTCGTGTCGCTGCTCGGTCCACCCGCGTGGGTCGTGTCACCGCCGCCGTCGTTGACCCTGCCGGCGGTGACGGTCGCCGCCGCAATCGGCGCCGCCGTGATCCCCATCCACGCGGAGAGCCACTTTGCGGTCCGCGTGTACCAGTTCAAGTACCGCATCTGCGCGTGTCAGGACCTCGCGTGCATCGCAGCGCTGAACGGCGTGATGTCGCGCCGCGATGACGTGAAGATGCGCCGGATCCCCGAGCTCGAGGCGCTGCGCAAGGACATGGCCGAGTGCCTGACCGCGCTCGCCAGGCGGGAGTTGCCCAAGTAGCGGTTGGGATGGGGCGAGCGTGTGCTCCAGCTCAGCCAGGACGCCGCACCCAACGCCATCGGTTGACTCAGCGCACCACAATCGCGACCTTGGGCGCCAGGAGTGCCCTTGGGCTGGATGCAGTCACTGAAAACTCGCGCGCGCCAGCTCGTCTCCGGCGGGCGCCACGCGCCTCGGCCCATTCCGGTGGTCACCGACCCGTGCTACCGAGTGCCGCTCACGACGCTCGAGTCACGCACGCACTTCGAGCCGCGCCGCGCCGACTTCGTGGCCTGGTGGCTGCACGACCGAGGCCACGTCACCGATGGCCAGCTCCTGACGCCGCCGCGCCTCGGCTACGGTGATCTGGCGCGGGTACACACGCCCGAATGGCTCGAGGCGCTCGGGCGTCCGGAGGTCCTGGCGCGCGTCCTTGGCGTCGAGGCGTGGGACGTCGACGTGGACGTCGTCTTGCCCACCTTCCGCGCCGCGTGCGGAGGCACGCTGCTGGCAGCGCGCCTGGCGCTCGCGTCGTCGGGGCCGGCCGTGAACCTGCTGGGCGGCTTCCACCACGCCTATCCGGACAAGGGCGCCGGGCTGTGCCCGCTGAACGACCTCGCCGTGGCAATCGCCGTGCTGCGGTCCGAGGGCTTTGCGGGCCGGGTTGCTATCCTCGATCTCGACGCACACCCGCCCGACGGCACCGCCGCGTGTCTGGCCGCCTTGGGCGAGACGCAGGTCCAGCTCGGCTCGCTGTCTGGCTCGGACTGGGGGCCGCTGCCGGGCGTCGATGAGACGGTCCTCGACGGCGCCGACGACGCGCGCTACCTGGACGCACTCGACGCCCTGTTGCGCCGATTGGCGCCCGCTGACCTCACCTTCGTGATCGCCGGCGGCGATGTCCTCGCGGGCGACCCCATGGGCAAGCTCCGCCTGACGCTCCCGGGGGTCTGGGAGCGCGACGACCGCGTCGCGACGTGGGTGGAGGGCCGCGCGTCCGTCTGGGTCCCGGCGGGCGGCTACACGCGGGACGCGTGGCAGGTCCTGGCCGGCGCGTGTTTTCGGCTCATCACGGGCGCGCCGCTCGGAGCGCCGCTCGCCATCGACCCCCTGATTGCGCACTTTCGGGTCATCCAGGCCGGCATCGAACCCTTGGCCTCGCCCGACTCCTGGTCGCTCGATGCGGGTGATCTCGAGGGCGCGCTCGGCTTTCGGCGCGCGGACCCGCCGCTGCTCCTCGGCCACTACAGCCGAGAGGCGCTGGAGGCCGCGTTCACCCAATACGGCATCCTGGGGACGCTCGAACGGCTGGGTTACCGGGACTTTGCGCTCACCGTGGACCTGGGCACCCCCGGCGACCGGCTGCGGCTGCGCGGTCGCTTCGGCAGCGACCCGACCGAGCACCTGCTCGTCGAGACGTCGGTCGAGGTGCGCCCCGATCCGGAGGGGCCGGTGCTCTTCATTCATTGGCTCACGCTGCGCCACCCCAAGGGCGCCTTCGCGCAAGGTCGTCCTCCGCTGCCGGGCCAGGACACGCCTGGGCTCGGGCTCGCGCGCGAGGCTGGTGCGCTGTTCGGGCGGCTCGCCGATCGACTCGGCCTCGTGGCGGTCGCGCTGCGCCCGATGTGGTTCCATGTGGCCTACGCGTGTCGCGATGCGTTCCAGTTCCGCGACCCGCGCCGGCAGGGCCGCTTCGATGCGCTGCTCCGCGACCTGCACGCCGAACCGGCGCTCCAGGGTCCCGCGGGCTTTCGACTCCCGGATGCGAGCATGGCCGTCGCCGACGGCCGCGTGTGGGTGGAGCGCGCGGGCGAGGCGGCCACCACATACGTCTGGGAGCCCGACGAGCTCATCGCCTGGACGACGCCGCGCCCCGAGTCGCCGGAGCGGAGCCTGGAGGCGAGCCGCGTCCGGTTCGGTCTGCGGCGCGAGCGAGAAAGTTGACGTCCCCAGCGCGCCTGCCCATGGTGGCCCGATGAGCGTCGCCCTGCTGCTGGTTCCCTCCGTGATGACCCTGGTGTCGTTGGACCGCGAGCTCGGTCCCAGCGGGGATCCGCCGCCGCTGGCGGAGGCGACGACGCGTGCGTTGCGGGCCGCCCTACCGGCCGCCGTCGCGCGCATGGAGTTCGCGCCGCTCGTCCAGGCGACGCTCGACGCCGCGGGCGGTGGTCCGCTCTTCCACGACGGGCTCGAGCCGAACGCGCGCGCCAAGGCCGTGCTGGCGCGCGTCGCGGAGCTCGATCGCCACGGCATGGACCGGGGACCATTCCGCCTCGGCTTTCCGTCGGAGCCCCTGCGCGCTCTTCCCCGCAAGCGCCAGCCACCGATACCGATGACGCCGTTCACCCTCGAGCGCGTGGCCAACGCTGCCGCGGCCGCCGAGGTGGAGGCGCGCCTGCTCTACGCGCACGTGCGCTACGTCCTGGCGTTTCGCTTCTCGCGGGAGTCGCATCCCTTGGAGGACGTCTCGGACGCCAAGATCGCGGTCGCCGAGCACGACGCCATCGTCAAGGTCGCAGCCGCGGCACTCACCGAGCCCGAGAGCGGCCTGAAGCGGCTCTGGCCGGCCACCGCCGACTACGCGGCGGTTCAGGCCGAGCTCGGCCGCTTTCGCGCCCTGGTGCAGCAGCATGGCCCGAAATGGCCGACGGTGTCTCACGCCACGTGGAGTCAGTCGCTCCGCAAGGCGGCCAAAGGGCGCAAGGCTCCCCGTGAGGACCCGCTTCAGGCGCTCCAGGCGCGGCTCATCCTCGAGGGCGTGCTTACCGGCCCGGCGAGTGGCGCCTTCGACGCGGCCACGCGCGCGGCGGTCAGTGCGTATCGCCGAGACCACGGCCTCTCGGAGGACGACACCATCGACTGGAGCTTCACGCGCGAGCTCAACCGGCAGCCCGGCTCGCGGATCACCCAACTTCGGCTGGCGCTGGCCCGGCTGCGGGAGAGCCGCGCGCTACGCTCGGCACGGGCCGACTACGTGCGCGTGAACATCCCAAGCTACGAGCTGCGCATCGTCGAGGGGGGCACCATCACCCGGCGCCATCGCGTCATCGTCGGCAACAACAAGCTCGACTTCGATCGCAACGCGTGGAAGCAGGGCTACATCAACCGCACGCCGCTGCTCCAGTCGCGTATGGACACCGTCGTCTTGAACCCCGTCTGGATCCCGCCTCCGCGCATCCTCGACGAGGAGTTCGAGGGCGAGGACCACCTCATCGTGCCCCCCGGCAAGCGCAATCCGCTCGGGCAGGTCAAGTTCCTGCTCGATCGCACCAATGCCGTCTATCTCCACGACACGAACCGCCGCAAGCGCTTCGAGCAGGCCGAGCGTGCCCTGAGCCACGGTTGCATCCGGGTGCACGAAGCGGTCGCGCTCGCCACGTATCTGCTGGGCAAGTTTGCGAAGCTGACTCCCACCGACGTCGAGCGGCGGCTCGCGGCCGGCTCGCAGGATCCGGTAGACCTCGACCGCGAGCTGGCGGTCTATGTGGAGTATGTGACCGCCGACGTCGGCGCCGATGGGCGCGTGCGGCTGCTGCCTGACGTCTATGGCTACGACGCCGCGTGGCTCGCAGGCCGTCGGGCCTTCGGTGTTCAGCGTTATGGCGCCGGCTCGCTGCGCCCGAAGAGTGTGCCCGTCATTCCCGAGGCCGACTATCGGCGCCTCAAGGCCGCCGGAGACAAGGCCCCAGTGACGTGGCCGGTCGCTGCGACCCCGTAGCCGCGTTAGTCTGCGGAGCGCTGCGGGCGGTAAGGCCGCACGAAGCTCGCGAGGCTCGACGGGTTGCGGCTCTGAATCCAGAGATCGCCCGTCCCGCGGAACTCGGCGACCAGACCCTCGCCCGAGAAGAACAGCCCCTTGAAGCCGCCGAACTTGCGGATGCTGTACTCGAGCCCGTCGGAGAACGCGACGACGTGGCCCGTGTCTACGACCATGCCTTGCCCGTCGAGGCGCATCTTGACGAGGCCGCCGTAGGCCTGCGCAAACAGCGTCCCTGTGCCGCTCGCCTTGACGAAGAACAGGTTGCCGCTGGCGAAGAAGCCCTTGACTCCGGCCCACTTCGTGTCGAGCTCCAGGCCGGGCGTCGAGGCGAGGTAGGCCCCCGACTGCACGAAGACGGTCTCCCCGGCGAGCTCGCGCTGGATGATGTCGCCCTCGCACGGCGGCGCGACCCAAAGGCGCTGTCCGGCGTGTGTGGCCGTGAACGTGTTCATGAACAGCGACTCTCCGCCGAGCAGCTTGCGCTTGGCCGAGGCGAGCACGCCGCCGCGCATGGAGGTCTTCATCTCCACGCCGGAGTCGCGGGCGAGCATGGCGCCGGACTCCACGAGCAGGCTGTCCCCAGCGCGGTCGAAGGTCACCTCGAGCGCGGAGAAGTCAGGGTCGTCGATGATCTTGGTGGCCACGGTGCGGGTCTCCTACGCCGGTGACATCATGCCGCCGACGGCGCGGCCATACTCGACGGGGTTGCGCGACTGGATCCAGACGGTGCCTTGCCCCTTCATCTCGGCGATGAGGCCCTCGCCGGAGAGCCACGACGAGATCCAGCCCGAGCCGGCCTTGCGGATGGAGTAGTCGAGCGACGCCTCCCACGCGACAAGGTGCCCTGTGTCGACGACGTGCGTGCCGTCGACTGCGATTGCCTCGATGGCGCCGAACGCGCCGACCAGCAGGCGGCCCTCACCGCTCGCCTTGAGCACGAAGACGCCGGCGCCGGAGAAGAAGCCACGGAAGCCGCCGACCTTGGTGTCGACCACGACGCCGAGCTCGCTGGCGACGTAGGCGCCCGACTGCAAGAACAGCTCCCGCCCTGCGCTGAGCTCGAAGGTCATCATGTCCCCGCAGAGCGGCGGCGCGACGATGACCTGGCCTGGCTCGCTCTGGACGCGAAACGTGTTGCGAAAAAAGCTCTCTCCGCCGAACAGCCGCTTAAGCGCCTTCTTGGCACCGCCCGCCGAGGTCTCGGTCGTGACGTTGGTCGACATGGCGATCATCGCGCCCGACTCGGCCTGGAGCGCCTCGCCTGGAGCGAGTGTCACGACCGCGATGGCGTGCGATGGGCGCTGCTGTAGCTCGATGTCCATGCGTGCTCCTCTCGGATCAGCCGTAGGATCCGAGCCAGCTGGCCAGCGCCGACTCGTTGCGGGTCTGTACGTACACGATGCCCTTGCCCTGGAACTCGCAGACGAGGCCCTCGCCCGATGCGACGAAGCCGAGCACGCCGCCGCCCGCGGAGCGCAGCTTGAAGTCGAGCTCACCGTCGAAGCCGACGAAGTGACCGGTGTCGACGACGAAGGTGCCATCGACCTTGATGGCCTGGATGCCGCCGTAGGCCGAGAACCAGAGATCGCCGTGGCCCGACAGCTCGAGCAGAAACAGGCCCTCGCGCGAGAAGAGCGCGCGCAGGCCGCCCCAGCGGAGCCGCATGTCGACCTCGCCCGCGCACGCGAGGAACGCGCCCGACTGGAGGATCAGGCGGTCACCGTGGAGCCGGCGATGCACGATGTGCCCCGACAGCGGTGGTGCGAACGTGACCTCGCCGCGCCCGTCGGCCGAGAAGTCGTTGACGAAGAACGTCTCGCCGCCGACGAGCTTGCGCACGAACGCCACGAAGAAGGCGCGGATGCGGGCGAACAGGCCGGGCGAGCGACCCGCGTTCATGCGCGTACGCATGGACACGTTCGACGAGCGCGTCGCCATGGCGCCGGCCTCGGCGGTGACGACGTCTCCGACCTCGAGGGTGATGGCGACGAGCGGAAATGCAGGTTGATGACGGATCTCGTGCTTCATGGCCTCCCCGATCCCGGCGGCGGAGCCGGATTGGGCCACACTCGCCGGCGGGTTGCAATTGCAGCCCGCCGGCGAGGGCACGAGCGTGAAGCTACGGCGCGAACGTCGTCGGGCAGAGCACCCAGTCGGCGTCGATGGTAAACGGTGTCGTCGTCTCGTCGATCGACAGCAGGAACGCGATGAGCGCCGTGCGGTCGGTGTCCGAGAGGATGAAGTTCGGGTTGCCCGCGACCGTGTGCTTGCTGAACGTCGCGCTGAAGAGCTCGTCGAGCGTCTTCGCCGCCCCGTTGTGCAGATACGGCGCGCCGAGCGAGAGCCCGAGCAGCGACGGCGGGTTGTAGCCGTTCTTGCCCTGTGCCGCCGTCCCGTTGTCGCGCTTCTCCTCGGCGCCCCCGGTCGCACCGAAGGTCCCCACGTCGCGAATGACGCACGCGATGCGCTTGAGCGCCGGCGTACCGGCGTCTGAGTCATCGACCGCGACGATGGTGGCGTCCTTGTTGACGCCCACGGGCAACGTCTTGAGCTTGGTCGCGTCCTTATTCGCCGTGAGCGCGGCGTTGACCGCGAACAAGCGCTTCGGGAGCGTGCCGCTGAACTGCTTGGGGTCGTAGAACACGCGGCTCACGGTCCACTTGGCGCCACCGTGGCACTTGGCGCAGCCGCCGTCGTCGAAGACGGACCGCCCCTTGGTAATCAGCGCTGCGTCAGCCTGCTTGCCACGCGGGCTGCGGATGGTCTTGATGTACTCATCCACCTGGTTCCAGTCCGGACACGTCTTGTCATTGGTGCAGATGGCCACGGAGTTCGCCACGAACTTCATCGAGCCGTTGTTGGCCTGGTGGTTCTCGATGGTCGAGCCATCCTCGACCAGGATCGCCGAGAACGGCGGCTTTCCTGCGCCGCTGTTGATGGGGCCCGTCGCGTTCTGGATGGCGCCCTTGCCGCCCGAGACGCCGCGCGTGTTGTTCTCGAAGTCGTGCGTCTCGTCGAAGATGGCCGTCCAGTTGAGCGCACGCATGTCAGTCGGGTCCTTGGACGCGTACTGACCGTCCAGGCTCACGCTCTGGCGGGGACCCGCGCCGAACATGAACGTGACGTTGTCCGTCAGTCCCTGAAAGTGGCAGCCCTGGCAACTCCCCCAGCCTTCCTTGGACCAGATCGCCGTCGACGTATTGAAGAAGCGCTTGCCCTTCCACGCCGCGAACTGCTCCGAGCCCGGGCCCGGCTGCGCGGTAGAGAGGACCGTGGCCTTGGTGGCCTGATCTTTGAAGTTGACCACGGACAGGTCGCGGCTGATGAGGTTGGCGACGTACGCGCCGTTCGGCGAGCTGTGTCGTACGACGAGGCCTTGGGGGTTCTGCCCGACCGGGATGTTGAAGTTGATCCCCGAGCCAATCGCCAGCGCGCCGCTCTCCTCGTAGGTGAAGCGCAGCACGATGTCGCTCCCGGCCGCGGTTACGTAGCCGATGATGGCCGCGTTGGTCGGCACGAAGTCGATGGCGTTGATCGTGTTGAGGAACCGACGGCCGATGGCGTCGTCGCCATCCGTGTCCGCCTGCCCCTTGACCAGAGTGTTGAGGTTGGCCGTGCGCGTCGTCTCCTCTTTGAGGGTGTCGGCGTCAAAGACCGAGAGCAACGCCTGGACGTTGTGCGAGAAATTAATCGGGCCCGCGGGCGAGGCCGCAACCGACACGACGTAGCCGCGCGTCTTGCCAAAGGCCGTGTGCAGCGCGATGCCGTGGAGCTGGTTCGGGTAGCAGCCGCTCGTGAAGTCGACGTCGTTCACCTTGTTCGTGAAGCAGTCGGTCAGCGGCGCGAGCAGCACCTCCTCGTTCAGCTTGGTGCCGTCTTTGAGCGAGACGACCTGGACGACGCCCTTGCGGCCGTTGTCGACGCCCTCCTTGCCCTCCGGTCGGCCGAAGAACTGCGTGATGAACGCGCGCTCGTCGGTGTCGTCCTGGTCGCCGTCGTTGGTGATGGCGATCGCGTAGGGGTTGCCACCCAGCGCGATGACCTTGGTCACCGTGAGGTCCGCCGTGGCTACCTGGGTGAGCGTGCCGTTGACCCAGTCGGTCACGTAGAGCGACGTGCCCGTCGGGCTGAGCGCGAGGCCTACGGGCTCCGCACCGACGGCGACCTCCTTGTCGAACGCCGGCGTGGAATCAATCGCGCTGATGCGACCGACCGTCCCCGTCGCGCGGTTGGCGACGAACGCGCGCTTGCCGTCAGGATGAATCACGACCGCGACCGGTTCGCTGGCGGCAGTAGCCGAGGTCTGGACCTTGCCGCGGAGCTTCTCGGCGGTCGGCGTGGCGTCGAAGAGCGACACGGTGCCGTCGTCTGAGTTGACCATCGCGACCGTCGCGTCGTTTGGCGAGATGTCCACGGCCGTGGAGCGGCTCGGGCGCAGGAGCAGGTCCTTCGGAGGCACGACCGTCGCCTCGCACGCACACTTGGAGTTGCACTTCGTCCCGATGCCGCAGGCCGGATCGCAGACCGGGTCCTCGGGGATGCAGCTGACCTTTTCGCAGGTGCAGTACTTGCCGCAGAACTCGCCGACGGCGCAGCCGTTGTTCGGGCCCGTCCCGGCGCACTTGGGTGCGGTGCTGTCGCACTTGGTCGTGCAGGTGCAGGCGTTGTTCGCGAACGTGCAGGCCTGGGCCACGGTGCAGCCCGGATCGCAGACCGGCGTTTCCGCGGAGCACTTCGGTGTGTTTGTGTCCGGAGTCGACGTATCGGGCGTGCCGAGGTCCGTGCCCGTGTCGAGCGGCGGCGTCCCGGGATCGGCTCCGGCGTCCACGGGAGGCGTGCCGGGATCGCCCGTCGTACCCGCGTCGGTCGGGGTGACGCTGTCGATGACACCGGTTCCGCCGCCGGTGTCGGTCGTGACCGTGGTGTCCGTCGTGCCGGTCGTCGTGGCCGTGTCCTCCGCCTTGGCGCATCCCAGACCGACGCTCGCGAGCGTGGTCGTCAGGACGAAAAGCCCCCTGATTTTGCCCATTTTTCAATGTCTCCTTTATGTAGTACTGAATCGAAGCTCTTACCCGGGCCGGAGAGTAGGACGTTCCAACCCGGATTGCTAGCGGCCCCCGGGTGGCGGTACGCTGTAACCATGGGCTTCGGTCACAGCCGCCAACGGGTCGTCGTGGAGGTCACCGCGTTGGTTGGTGGCGCGCTCCTCCTGGGCTGGCTGGCATGGATCGGCATTCGCGCCATGGCGGTCGCCGCGGTGGAGCGCGCGCCCTACTCCTACGACCAGAAGCTCGGCGGCATGGTCGCGGGTCAGGTCGAGACCGCGAGTACGCTGTGCACCAATCCGGCGCTGGTCGAGGCCGTGCGCTCCGTCGCCGCGCTGCTCGAGCCCGGGCTGCCCGCCGAGGCGCGCTCCGTCAACCTCCGTGTCATCGAGGACGAGAGCGAGAACGCGTTCGCGCTCCCGGGTGGGCATGTCTTCGTCCACACGGGCCTGCTCGCGAAGCTCGAGTCCCCTGACGAGCTCGCCGGCGTGCTGGGGCACGAGATGGGCCATGCGGTGCTGCGCCATGGGACCAAAGGCATCGCTCAGTCGCTCGGCCTCGGGCTCGCAGTGTCTATCGTGTTTGGCGGCCTCGACGCGGGGACCGCCGCGCTCGCCGCCGTCGCGGGCGATCTGGGACAGCTCGCCTATGGCCGAGACGCCGAGCGCGAGGCGGACGACTTCGGCGCGCGGCTCCTGCTCGACGTCGGCCTCGATCCGAGCGCGCTGGGCCGTTTTCTGGGGCGTATGGCCGCGCATCCGGTGCCGAAGTGGCTCTCGACGCACCCGGAGCCCGGCGAACGCGAGACCCGCCTGCGTGACCGCTTCGGTGGCGAGCGTCCGCGCACGGAGCCGCCGTCGCTGCCGACTCTCGAGGTGCTCAAGGCGCCCTGCGTCGCCAAATAGCGCCCCGCCTTGCCAGCCCGTGTCGGCCGGCCTAGTCTCCCGCCATGCCGACCGCCGCTGCCATCCACGTCCCGGGGAAGAGCCTCGCCGCCGCCGTCGCGGAGGCCCGCAAGCGCGCCATCCAGTACCTGGCCTCCGAGCAACGCCCCAATGGCTGCGTCGTCGGGGAGGTCGTCTGGTGCGCCATCCTCACGTCGCAGTACGTCATCGTCTCGCACATCGTCGGCCAGCCGCTCTCCGAGACGCGCCGTCGCCGCTGCCTGCGCGCCTTTGCGTGGTTTCAGAACGCGGACGGAGGGTTTGGCCTGCACGACGAGTCGGGGAGCTACCTCTTCGTCACGACGCTGGCCTACGTCGCGATGCGGCTGCTGGGCGTCTCCCCAGCCGACAGCGCCGTGTGTCGTCACGCCAAGGACTGGCTCGACCAGCACGACGTGCGCCGCATCCCGAGTTGGGGCAAGCTCTGGCTCGCGATGCTTGGGCTGTACGGCTGGGAGGGCACCAACCCCGTTCCGCCCGAGATCTGGCTCCTGCCGCCGAGCCTGCCCATTCACCCGAGCCGGTACTACTGCCACACGCGCCTCATCTACCTAGCGTTCGGCACACTCTATGGCCGCCGCGCGACGGCGCCCATCACGCCGATTGTGCTGGCGCTGCGCTCCGAACTCTATCGCGAGCCCTTCGAGCAGATCGACTTCGGCCGCTTTCGCTCTGAGATCGCCGAGACCGATCTCTACGCGCCGCCCGGCCGCGCCTTGGAAACGGCGTATACGGCCCTGACGCTGACGGAGCACGTGCTGCCGGGGTCGCTGCGGGAGAAGGCCCTCGACGACGCGCTCGACCGCATCCTGTTCGAGGAGCGCTCGACCAACTTCTACTGCATCAGCCCCGTCAACGGCATGCTGAATGTGCTCGCGCTGCACTTCGCGGGCCGCCCGGAGCGCGACCGCGCCTACGCGGGCGTCGACTACTGGATCTGGGAGGACGACGACCGCGGCCTCCGCATGGGCGGTGCGTCGAGCCACACATGGGATACGGCGTTTGCCGTGCAAGCCGTGTGCGCCGCGCCCGATGGTGGCCGACCGTTTCCGGAGGTGGTCGACCGCATGACGGGGTTCTTGGACCGCGCTCAGGTGCGCGACGAGCTGCCCGACGGCTGGGAGCGCTATTTTCGGACCTCCACGCGCGGCGGCTGGTGCTTCGGCTCGCCGGAGCATCGTTGGCCCGTGTCCGACTGTGCCGCCGAGGCCCTCCTGGCGCTCCAGCACGCGCCCACCAAGGTACCCGCCGAGTGGCTGCGCGCGGGCGTCGAGTTCGTGCTCGCCCGCCAGAACGCCAACGGCGGCTTCTCGAGCTACGAACCGCAGCGCGGCAACCCCATCCTGGAGCACGTCAATCCGTCTGAGATGTACGGCAACTGCATGAGCGAGTACTCGTATGTGGAGTGTACGTCGAGCGACCTCCAGGCGCTGTCGCTTGCGGCTCAGCCGGGTCCTGTAGCAGCGGCCCTGGACGCCCGACTCATTCGGCAGTGCCGCGACGCGGTCGCACGCGGCGCGCGGTTCATCGCGAGTCGCCAGAGGGACGACGGCGCCTGGCCGGGCTTCTGGGGCATCAACTACACGTACGGCACGCTGTTCGGCACGGCCGGCCTATTGGCGGCAGGCCGACCCACGAGTGATCCGGCCGTCGTACGCGCCGGAGACTGGCTCCTGTCGCATCAGCTGCCGGGAGGTGCGTGGGGCGAGTCCTGGGTCGGCTGCAAGGACGACACCTACGTGCCGCACCGCGAGGCGCAGGTCACGCAGACCGCATGGGCGCTCATGGCGCTGCTGCTGTCCCGCCGTCTGGATGCCCCCGGTCGAGCGGCCATCGATCGCGGCATGAAGCTCCTGGTCGACCAGCAGGAGACCCACGGGAATTGGCCGCGGCAGTCCGGCGCGGGGATCTTCTTCAACACGGCGCTGCTCCACTATGAGCTCTACCGCACCGTGTTTCCGATCTGGGCCCTGGGCCTCTGGCAGCGATCACACTAAGGAACCGCGCAGCAACAAATCGCACGATCGAGGTTCACGATGCGGCGTCGCGACAAGGCGCTGGCCGCTGGCCATAGTGGTGCTATGGCCGAGGTCAGCAACGCTGTCGCGGCGGATGCAGCGTGGACTGAATCGTAGGACTTGTTGCTGCGCGGTTCCTAAGGACAGGGATCGCCGCTGACACGGCCTCCGCCATCGACGGGCAGGCCGCCGATCGCCTTGCCGCGCAGCATCGCGACCGCCACGGCGATCCGCCGGTTCTTGGCCCGCTCCTCCGGTGTGGCGTTGGGCGCGAGCGGCTTGGTCGAGCCAAAGCCGGTCGGGATCACCCGCTTGCACGCGATGCCCTTGGCGACGAGCCACCTCGCGACGGCCATCGCGCGCTTCTCTGTGAGCGCCTGGTTCGCGCTCTCGCTGCCCGTGGGGTCCGTGTGGCTCTCGATACGCACCAGCGTGACGTCCTGGCGCGCCGTGAGGAAGCCCTGAATGTACGCCAACGCCGGGTCGCTGGCCGGCTCCAGCGTGTCTGTACCCGTCTTGAAGGTGATCGGCGACGGCAGCACGAGCAGCCCGCCCTCGAGTGTGTACCGCGTGGAGGGCGGCTCCCCGAAGGCGCTCCCGCTGAGAGCACCAAAGCCAAGAAGGGTGAGGATGGTGAGCTGACGAATCATGTTCGCAGTGTCGGGCACGACCTCTGAGTCGTCTACTTCTTGTAATACACGCGCTGCACGGGCTTCTTGGCCTTGTCGGCGGCCTCGGGTCGCGCGTCCATGACCGCCTGGCCCTGGAGCTCCGAGTCGTCGAAGTTGAGCTGCTTTCCACCGCCGACGTTCTTCTCGCCATCCTTCTTGGCCGAGACCGCGCGCGTCATGAACGCCTGGACGTCCTTCTCCGACGGCCGGCGCAGGTGCTCCCCGACGGGCCCCGCATCGGCCAGCGCCTCGCCGACGTACGACGCCAGGATCTTCTCCCGCAGCCGACCCCACAGCTTCGGCGAGATGTAGGCCTCGACCGAACGCACGTCGTTGCCCACGGCGACCGCGACGCCGACGACCTTGCCGCCCGCCTTGTCGAGCGCCGCGAGGACGCGCTTGGTACCGGACGCGGTCTCTTTGCCGAGCTTCTGCTGCGCGGCGCGATAGGTGTCCGTGGCGTTCTGGGTGGAGAGCTTGGCGTTGGTCTTGGCCACCTCGTTCCACACGTCGCCCTGGCCCTTGAATGACGCGGTCTGGCGCAGCTTCGTATGAACGAGCGCCTTGCCGCTGCCAAAGCGGCCATCGCCGCCGTTCCAGCGGCCGTGCTCGACGCAGAAGACAGGGACGGCGAGCCCCTTGGCGCCCGCGGGGATGACGACTGCCTGCCCGACGATGCGATCCTGCTTGCCCCCGAGCAGCAGCTCGCCGGCCATCGCGAAGATGGGACCCTTCGCCGTGCTCGTCACGTGCAGCGTATTGACCGTGCCCGACTCGCTCGTCTCGGCGACTCGAAGGAGCTTCTTGTCGAGCGCCTCGTCGAGCGTCAGGTAGTCGGAGTCATCGACCGGCCCCTTCGGCAGCAGCGGGTACAGCGTGAGCCGACCGTCCGTAATCGGCGCGCCGAGGTCGAACTCGGCCTCCGCGGCCATCGCGCTGCCCGCGACGAGCGCCGTCATAAGCGTGAGTCTGCTGAGAGAATTCCATCGCATGCGCACCTCCTTGGGATTCGCCGCGAGGCGCGACATGCGCATCGGAGCGGGTAGGTGCAGACGTGCGACCGTTCGGGACGATCTGTGAGTTGCGCTACGGGTCGGAAGGGCAGGGCGCGACCTGGACGATCTTCTTCTTGTTGTCGCGGCTCATGCATAGCGCTCCGAGCGGGCTCCCGATGGCGAGTCCGGTGCCGAGATCGAGGTCGACCGCGTCCGGCGCACAGCCGAAGAGATCCTTGGAGGCCGTAAACAGCTGTTCCGCTGAGAGACCGTCGCTCTCGAGGAAGTCGCTCGCGGTGAGCGTGCCGCCGGTGACGCCGCCGCAGAACCAGGTCAACAGCGCCGTGACGTCCAGTGCAAGCGGCAGCTTCGTCGTGTCCAGCACCCAGCACAGGCGCGTGGGCGCGCGCGACGGCTTCGCAAAGCAGGCCGCGGCATGGATCGCGAACCACAGCAGGGCATCGTCCTGCGTGTCGCCGCTGGTCCACGACAGGACACCCTTGCAGGCACCCGACATGCACGCCTCGACGCCCTTGGAGCACGTCGCCGTCGCCGTGTAGCCGACCACTGGGTCCTGACAGACACCAATCTGCTCGAGGCTTGCGCAGCCAACCTTCGCCGCGACGCATTTGGCGCAGGCCGCGCCCGTAGGCCCCGCAAGGCAGCCCTTGGTGCACGTCTCGACCGGGGTCATCGTCTCGCCGTCGGGCCCGCAGCTCGTCAGCACGTCCTTGTCGCAGAGGTCCTTCCCCGGAGCGCACGAGACGCACTTCCCTGCGGCGCACGCGCCCTGACAGAGCGTGCCGTCCTTCTTCCACGTGGACTTGTCGGGCTGGCAGGTCTCGATGACCGGCGCGTCGGCGGCGCAGCGCGTGGCCCCCGGAGCGCAGGTGACGCAACTCGGAATGAACACCGTCGTGCACTTGCCCCCGTCGCACGCGTCCTTGGTGCACGGGTCGCCGTCGTTGCACGCCGTCTGCTTCCAGTCGAGACAGCTGTCGCTCCCGGCGACGCACTCGAGGCGCGTGCTGCCGTCGCACGCGGTGGCGCCGACGGAGGGGCACGCGTTCGTGGCGCACGCGCTCGTCTCGCTGGGCTGCTTCACATCCGGTGTCGCGACCTCCCCGGCTGTCTCCGGTCCGATGCCCGCCCCGCCGGTAGTGTCGCTCGCCGTGTCGCTCGCCGTGTCGCTGGTGAGGGTGTCTTTCGTTGCCGTCGGCGTCGCCTCCAACTCGGCAGAGCACCCGAGCCCGAGAACCATCCACGTCGCCAATATCACCCGCTTCGTACGCATCGTGTCTCCCTGGGCCGTCACCGCCGGGCGCGGAAGCTAGCCCGAACGCGGCCCGGCTGTCACGTCCCCGAACGCAAAAAAGGCGCACCACGCCGCACCGGACCCACCGGCGGACATGGAACGCAGAGCAAACCTCTGGATGCGAAGCTGCGGGAGGGGAGACTTCACTACGACAAACACGAGACGAGAGGAACCCGCGGTCGAAGCCGGTGCGCGGGCTCCTCCCGTCCCGCGTTCGGGTGCCAGCCTGAGCTGGCGCGTACCGAACGAGAACGGGGACCGGACGAGCCGGAGTGGACTACTTGGAGCCCTTCTTGTCGTCCTTCTTGTCGCCCTTGGCGTCCTTCTTGTCGCCCTTGGCGTCCTTCTTGTCAGCCTTGGCGTCCTTGACGTCCTTCTTGAGCTCCTTCTTGTCCTCCTTGAGCTCCTTCTTGTCGGCCTTGAGCTCCTTGACGTCCTTCTTGAGCTCCTTCTTGTCGCCTTCCTTGATGTCCTTCTTGATCTCTTTCTTGTCCTTGGCGATCTCTTTCTTGTCCTTCTTGATCTCCTTCTTGTCGGCCTTGATCTCCTTCTTGTCGCCCTTGGGCGGAGCTGCGAAGGCCGGTGCCGAGAGACCGAGGGAGACGGCGAACGCGAAGAGGGCCGGGAACTTGCGATTGAAGAGCGTGAACATGTGGAAATCTCCAGAGCCCGCGGGCTCGATGCTTGGGTTGTGACGCGGATGGGCCGGGAACGGCCGTCCAGCGTGCGCCTCAGTAGTGCACCTCACGTGCCACGTCAAACTCGCGGGGCCCTGCGCTGGTCGATAGCTGTAATCTGCTGAAATCACAGGTGAGTTTGTTCGTCGCACTCGCCGTAACGCCATGCCCGGGCAAGAGACCTGACAAGCAGTCCTGTCAGGTGCCTCGGTTCTGTCTCCGCGTGGCGACAGTTTCGCCCCGGCCTGATCGCGTGCGCAACGGTCCGACACGATTCCGACAAGAATCGTGACGTGCAGCCCTTCGAACCGTAAGCTCTCGCCATGTGCCGCCTCTTTGGCTTCCGCTCCGTGCTCGAAAGTCAGGTCCACTCCTCGCTCGTCGCGGCCGAGAACGCGCTGGGGGTGCAGTCGCAGGCCCACCCCGACGGCTGGGGCGTGGCCTACTACGTCGCCGGGACCCCGCACGTCATCAAGTCGAGTGCGGCCGCGTTCACCGACGGCCTCTTCTCGCGCGTCTCGGGCGTCGTCTCGAGCAACACCGTGCTCGCGCACGTGCGGCGCGCCTCGGTCGGCGAGGTCAACCTGCTCAACAGCCACCCGTTTCAGTTTGGCCGGTGGGTGTTCGCGCACAATGGCGAGGTCGTCGGCTTCTCCGAGGTCAAAGACACGCTGCGGGCGCGCATCGAGCCGAGCCTCTGGCGCTATCGCCTCGGGGACACCGACAGCGAGGTTGTCTTCTTCGTGTTCTTGTCAGCCTTGCTCCGCCGCACCGGACTGCATGCTCCACTGCCTGGCATCGAGCCGGTCGCGGACAGCCTGCGCGAGACGATCGAGGGCATCGTCGCGCTCTCAGAGCAGCGCGGTCTCGAGCGGCCGCGCCTGACCACGGTCGTGACCGACGGCACGGTGATGGTCGCGAGCTGCCTCGGGCGCGAGCTGCATCGGTCGACCTGGAAGCGTCACTGTCCCGAGCGCGACGCGTGCGGCAGCTATGCACCGGCCTGCGAGACCCCGCAGCCCGATCGGCGCGTGAGCCACTTCATCGTCTCGAGCGAGCCGCTCCAAGGCCAGAACGTGTGGGAGCGCCTGCCGGACGGCGCCTTCGTGGGCTGTGACGGTGCGCTGACGACCTACGCCTGGGGAGCGGCCGGCACGAACTAGCTGCGCATCCCAGGCGCGAGCTTGCCGAGCTGTTTCTCTTTGCTGCCGAAGACCGCGATCGTGCGCGCCAGGCCGGGCTCGCGCACGAGCAGTCGGGCGTCGGCGCGCCGAATCGCCGGCAAGGTCCGCACGAGGGCGGGCACCAGCGCCACGACGTCCGCCGCGTCGAGCAGCAGCGCGTGCTCTTTGCGGACCTCCTTGACGAGCATGAGCGCAGCGACCGCCCCTTCGACGGACTCCGGCGGGCTGCCAAATAGGCCAGGGCGTCGGAGCGCCTCGGTCAACGTCGGTCGCAGGCGCACGACGAGCCGCCGCGCCAGCGTGCGCGCCTGGGGCTCGATGGACGACAGCCGCGCGAGCAGCCCCGTCGCTGGCTGCGCGGGCACGAGGCCTCCGCGGAAGAACAGCTGCCCGCCGACTTTGACCTCGCGCGTGAGCTTCCGGATCAGCGGGCCCGGGTCGTCGTAGGCGTCGAAGGCGTCCCAGACGCAGGTCACGTTGAACGCGCTCGGCTCGAAGAACCGGTCCTTGTAGTCGGCCAGCGTGGGCGTGACGCGGTCGGTCAGTCCCTCGGCGAGCGCTGCGGCCTGGACGCGGCGGATGCGCTCGAGGTCCTCGTCGACGACCGTGACGAAGAAGCCCGCGCGCGCCATGGCGGTGACGGCTCTCGGCCACGACGCCCCGATCACGAGCGCCTTGCGGCCCCCGGGGCCAGCGATCCACGTCAGGACGTCCGCCAGCAGCGGCCCGTCGATCTGCTCGCGGAGCACGTCGTCGACCTGCCAGGGCGCATACGCAAAGCCAGCGCGGCGCGTGAGTCGGCCGAGCTCCTCGATGTCCGACTTGAGCCGGATCATGGCCCGCTACTCGCCCTCGGGCAGCCGGCGCTCCCGGACCTCGACCTCGCAGCGCCCGACGAAGCTCTCGACCGAGAGCGTCCCAAGCTGCCGATTGGCCCGTGTGCGCACGCTGACGGTGCCGTCGTCGGCCTCGCGCTCGCCGATGACCAGCTGATAGTTGACCCGCGCGAGCTGGGCGTCACGGAGCTTCTTGCCGAGCGTCTCGTTCCGCTCGTCGAGCTTGGCGCGGAGTCCGGCAGCGCGCAGCTTCTTGACGACCTCTGCGCCGTAGTCGAGGAACTTGTCACTCACCGGGAGGACCATCGCCTGCACCGGTGCGAGCCAGAGCGGGAACTTGCCAGCGTAGTGCTCCGTCAGGATGCCAATGAAGCGCTCGAGGCTCCCCATGATCGCGCGATGGATCATGAGTGGCGGATGAAGCTCGTTGTCCGGCCCCACGTACCGCGCTCCGAGGCGGTTCGGCAGGTTGAAGTCGAGCTGAATCGTGCCGCACTGCCACGACCGCTTCATGCAGTCCTTGATGTGGAAGTCGATCTTGGGGCCGTAGAAGGCGCCATCGCCCGGGTTGAGCTTGTAGGTGATGCCCATGCGCTCGAGCGTGCCCTGAAGCGACGCCTCCGCCTGCTCCCACTGCGCGATCTCGCCGATGAACTTCTCGGTGGGTCGCGTGCTGAGCTCGATGTGCACGTCCTCGAAGCCGAACGCCGAGTAGAAGCGCTGCACGAGGTGAAGCACCTCCTCGATGACCGGCCCCAGCTGGTCGGGAGTGCAGAAGATGTGCGCGTCGTCTTGGGTGAACATGCGCACGCGGAACAGGCCGTGGAGCACGCCGGAGAGCTCATGGCGATGCACGAGGCCGAGCTCTGCGACCTTGAGCGGCAGCTCGCGATAGCTATGACGCTTGAAGTTGTACACGAGAAGGCCGCCCGGGCAATTCATCGGCTTGACCGCGAACCCCTGCTCGTCGATCTCGGTGAAGTACATGTTGTCTTTGTAGTTGGCGTAGTGGCCCGAGCGGTGCCACAGCTCCTCGTTGAGCATCATGGGCGTCTTGATCTCGTGGTAGCCGAGCGCCTCGTGCTCCGCCCGCCAGAACCCCAGGATCTGGTTTTGGAGGATCATCCCGCTGGCGTGCCAGAACGGGAAGCCGGGCCCCTCGTCCTGGAAGCTGAACAGGTCCATCTCCTGGCCGATCTTGCGGTGGTCGCGCTTCTTCTGCTCCTCCAGGCGCGCCAGGTGCTCGTCGAGCTGCTCCTTCTTCGGGAAGCTGATGCCGTAGATGCGCTGGAGCGACGGGTTCTGCGGCTTGCCCCGCCAGTAGGCGGAGGCGAGCTTCGTGAGCTTGAACGACTTGAGCTGCCCCGTGTGCTGCACGTGCGGCCCGCGGCAGAGGTCCTTGAACGTGTCGCCCTGCGTGTAGTAGCTCGAGCCCTCCTCGAAGCCCTCGATGAGCTCGACCTTGAAGGCGTTGTCGGCGAACACGGTCTTGGCGGTGGCCTGATCGACCTCGAAGCGGCGGAAGGGCAGGGCGGCCTTGACCAGCTCACGCATCTTGGCCTCGATCTTCTCGAGGTCCGACTCGGTGAACGGGGGATGCGCGAAGTCGTAGTAGAAGCCTTCGTCGACCACGGGCCCAATCGTCGGCTTGGCGTCGGGAAAGAGCGCCACGACGGCCTGCGCGAGCAAGTGCGCGGAACTGTGGCGGAAGGTATTGACGCCCTTCGGGTCGTCGAACGTGAGCAGCCGCACCGTCGCGCCGTCCTTTAGCGGGAGGTGCAGGTCCGTGAGCTGGCCATCGACTTCGATGCAGAGCGCGTCGCGCGCGAGCGCCTGCGAGAGAGCCTTGGCGAGGTCGAGGCCCGTCGCGCCCGAGGCGAGCTCGCGGCGGGAACCATCGGGGAGGGTAACGGCGATTTGGGACATGCTGCACTCCAAGAACGGTGGCCTCGGCGGGGGCGGCGCCCGCTCCCCATGCCGCGAGGGCCGCGGAGTATGGCACCCGAGGTCATGCGCTTCAAGCCGTTCGAGCAGCGCTTGACCGCACCGCCATGCCGCCCGTACGTTCCGCGTCGCGCGCGCCGCGCTGGAGGACGCTCCGTGACTCGCTCGGCCATCGAGCCGCATCCGCTGCTGCTGTTTGCGAGCATCAGCCGCCTCCACATCGTGGCCATCGCCGCGCTCGGCACGCTCACGTTCGGCTGGCTCTTCCTGGGCGAGCGTCCGTGGCTGCTCGCCGCGGTCGCCGCGCTCGACTGGTTCATCGTCAACCTGCTCAACCGCGTTGTCGACCTCGACGAAGACCGCGTCAACCGCATCACGGGCGTCGCGTTCGTCGACGCGCACCGGCGGGCGATCCTGTGGTGCGGTGTCGGCGTCCTGGCGGTGTCTCTCGTGGCCGTGCATGTGGTTCTGCCCGCGCTGCTGCCGCTGCGGCTCGCGTTTCACGCGCTCGGCTTCGCCTACAACTGGCCACTGTTTCCGGGAAGGAGGCGGATCAAGCAGCTCTACTTCTGGAAGAACACTGCGTCCGCGATGGGCTTCGTGCTCACCGTCTTCTGCTTCCCGCTGATAGGCCAACCCATTTCCGGGACGGTCCTGACATGTTTCTATTTTTTTGTGCTCTTCGAGCTGAGCTACGAGGTCATCTACGACCTCCGCGACGCACCCGGTGACGCAGCCACCGGAGTCCGCACCTACCCCGTCGTGCACGGCCAGGCCGGCGCCGTGCGCATCATCGATGCGCTGCTCCTCGGCTCCTTCGCGACGCTCGTCGTCGGCTACCTCACCGGGCTCGTCCCGTGGCGCATCGCGATCATGGCCGCCGCGCCAGTCGTTCAGCTCGTCCTGTACAAGGCCGCGCTGCGCCGCCCCGGGGGAATCACCTCCAGCGACTGCATTCGCCTCACGTGGGTGGGCGCGGGCCTGCTCGCGACCTACCACGTCTGGGTCGAGCTCGACCTGCCGGGGGTGTCGTGAACGCGCTCGAGCTCACCTGCCTCGCGATCGTGGCCTGCTGGCTCGCCGTGTGCCTTCGGCTCGGCGACCGCCGCCTGCGCGCCGAACGGTTCCTCATCCTGGCCGTCCTGAGCTGGCTCGGCGAGGACGTCACCGTGCGCGCCTACGGCTTCTACCACTACGCCTCGGCCGCGTGGACGGTCTGGCTCGACCAGGTCCCCCTGCTGATCGCGCTCATCTGGCCCGTCGTCATCCTGTCGGCCTGGGATCTCGCGCGGGCGCTGTCCCCAACACGCTCCTCCCACGCGGTCCTGACGGCGCTGCTCGTCCTCGCCGACGCCACGCTGATCGAGCCCATCGCCGTGCGCGCCGGCCTCTGGTCTTGGACCCGCCCCGGCCTGTTCAACGTCCCGCCGCTCGGCATCGTGGGCTGGGCGTTTCACGCGGGCCTGTGCGTCGCGACGCTGGAGGCCCGCCACGTCGCGCGGTGGGCGCTCGCGCCGGTCGGCTTGCACGTCCTGCTGCTCGCCTCCTGGTGGGGCGCCTTTCGGTGGTTCGACGGCGCCCTACCCGAGCTCGCGCTGCTCCCCGTCGCGGCCGCGGTCTCAGCCGCGCTCACCTGGCGCGCGGTCCGCGGCGACGTCCACGTCCCGTTGCCCCTGCTGCTTGCCAGGCTGCCGGCGGCGCTCTTCTTCTTCGCGCTCCTCGCACGTCACGCCACCGGCGCAACGACCCTCATCGCCTGGGCCGTCTGCTTCGCGCCGCCGTATCTCGCGCTCATGTGGACCAGGCCCAGGGTCGCCGTCGCGCTCGCGCTCCTGCTGCACCCGTCGCTCGCGTCCGCCCATAGCCTCGGCCTGAGCAAGAGCGTCTGGACCGTTCGCTCGGAAGCGGGCGCCGTCGAGGCCACGCTCGGCTTCCACGACAGCGACATGGAGGCCGCCACCGGACTTCAAGAGGCCGAGCTCCCCGCAGACGCCGATGCCCGCCGCGACGTCGCCCAGAAGCACGTCCTCTCCGAGCTGTGCCGCGCGACGCCGCTCCGCGCGGACTCCACGCCGTGCACCTGTCAGCCGCTCGAGGTCCGTCGCGGCAAGGGCCCCGAGGCTCGCCTCCGCTGGAGCTGCCCCACGCCGCTCGGCGAGCTCGAGCTGCGGCTCGAGTGGATGCGCGTCATGCCGCCGGGACACCGCCACGTCGCGACGTTCACGGTGAATGGGCAAGAGGAGGTCAAGGCGTTCACGCGCTCGCAGACCGCGTGGGTGCGCCAGTTTGCCGGCGCGCCCCCGACGGCGACCGCGCCGCTCCCCGACGCGGCACCCGCCGCGGAGCACGCCGAAGCGCCCACGGTGCTCGGCTTCATCGGCCTCGGCGTGCATCACATCGCGACCGGCTGGGACCACCTGCTGTTCCTCATGCTCATGCTGCTGGTTGGCGGCTCGTTCAAGCACGTCCTCGGTGTCGTCACGGCCTTCACCTTGGCGCATTCGGTGACCCTCTCCATTGGCTGGTTCGGGCTCGTGCCCGACGGTATCGCCGGTATCGTCGAGCCAGCGATCGCGCTGTCCATCGTGGCCGTCGCCGTCGAGAACGTCGTCTGGCCCACGCCGCGCCATCGCTGGGTCGTTGCGTTCGCCTTCGGTCTCGTTCATGGCCTCGGCTTCGCGGGCGCCATCGCCGACGTGCCCATCCCCAAAGACGACCTCGTCGCGTCGCTGCTCGGCTTCAACCTCGGCGTGGAGCTTGGCCAGCTCGTGGTCGTGGCGCTCGTGACACCCGTGCTGCATCGCATCGCGACGCGCCCCTGGTTCAAGTCGCGCGTACTCGTGCCCGGGTCGATCGCTGGCGGCGTCGCGGGCTGCGTGCTGCTCGTGCAGCGCGTGATGGGCGGGTGAGCGGAGCGCGCTGGAAAGCGCGCGTCCTCGCGAATCGCTCAACCCCCGGGCCAGCAGACCATCGCGGTCGTCTCCGCGGCGTTCATGCGCGGCGCTTCGACGCAGCTCGAGCCGGCGGCGCAGCCATCGTTCTTCGAGAACAGGCTCTCATCGCACCGCGCGA
>SXOX01000326.1 GCA_005776585.1 Pseudomonadota bacterium
GCGCCGGCGGCCGCGCGGCACTCGGCGGTGGACTTGGCGTCCGCGGGGCAGTCGTTGCTGGCGCCCTCGCACGATTCCGCCGTGTCACAGGCACCCGCAGCAGCGCGGCACTCGGCGGTGGACTTGGCGTCTGCGGGACAGTCGTTGTTGGCGCCGTCGCACGACTCGGCGGTGTCGCAAGCTCCAGCGGCTGCGCGGCACTCGGCGGTGGACTTGGCGTCCGCGGGGCAGTCGTTGCTGGCGCCGTCGCACGACTCGGCGGTGTCACAGGCACCGGCGGCTGCGCGGCACTCGGCCGTGGACTTGAAGTCCGCCGGGCAACTCGTATCGACACCGTCACACGACTCAGCACGGTCGCAGGCTCCAGCAGCGGCGCGACAAAGCACACCCGCGTTGCCGGCACGGTGAGCGCAGTCGCCCCCTTGACAGGTGTCTGACGTGCAGACGTTCCCGTCGTCGGTGCACGCGAGGCCATTGGCGGCGTTCGGGTTCGAGCACGTCCCGGTCGTCGGGTCGCAGCTCCCGGCAACGTGACACTCGTCGAGCTCGGCGCACACGACCGGATTGAAGCCGAAGCACGCGCCCAGCATGCACTGATCGGCCTGCGTGCAGGCGTTTCCGTCATCGCACGGATTGGCGTTGTCGACATTGCTACAGCCGGCCGTCGTGCTGCAGACGTCGTTCGTGCATGGGTTGCCGTCGTCACACGCCGCGTCCGTCAGGCAGGGGAAGAGACCGTCTGAGTGCACGTACGGCAGCATGGCGAGTTGGGACTTGGCGCGAAGCCACACGTCCTTGCCCCACGCCGCTCCGAAGAGTTTCGCGCCTTGGCCAAGGATGACCGTTGGATGACCGTCGTAGGGGTCCTCGGCCTCGTCGTCCCCGTCGCTCTCACCGTCGTCGGCAGTCTTCCCCATCTTGTTTCCTAGTGGGGCGAGGAAGGTCCCGTGGTACGTGCCCTTGGCCCGGAGCCAGATTCGGTCTCCCGTCTTGAACAAGACGTCGGCTGCAGTTCCACCGCCGACCTGCATCGTCGTGCCCTGGCCAAACGTGACGCTCCCCGCGACGCGGACGACGACGGGTGCGCCGCCCACGATCGTGAGCTTGAGCGTCGACTTGGCGCGAAGCGTGATATCGGTGAAGTCATAGGTCCCACTCGACAGGTGGATCGTGTCCTTCTGCGCGCCAACGAGCTCGCCGTAACGACCTGGTGCGAGGGTGAGCGGCGCCTGCTTGGCATCTTTGTCCTTGCGCCGGATGTTTTTCGTCGGGTCCGGGTTGGCGTCGACACCGGGCAGCGTCAGCGTCGACACCGGTGTGTTGGGGCTGAGCGTTCCAGTCGTCGCCTTGGGCTTGACCGTGATGGTCCCCATGGACGTCAAGTTGCCCGTGCGAGCCTGCGAGGCGACCGTGATGTTGCCTCTCGACGTGATGTCGCCCGTGAGCGCATGCGAGCGAATGACCACCTTCCCGTTGCCTCCGATGGGGCCGTTCGACACGGCGGCCTTCTGCCCTACCGTCACGGTGTCTGCGTCCGTCCCGATGACTCCGTACCCAGAAATGGCCGGCGCAGGCGGATCGGCGAGCGCGACGCTCGACAATGACACGCTACAACCGACGACCACGCCCAGCAGCCGACGCTGGAAAGCCGAATCAACCTTCATGTCTTCCCCCTCGCACGTTGCCGGCGGCCGTCATCCACACGATGATTGTCCTCCGGCTCCTCCAACGAAGCCCTTGCGGGCCTCAGCTTCCCATACGGGAGAGATTCCACAATGGGTCATTTTCGACCCCGACTTTTTTTCTGCGCCTTGGAGCCGTGAGGGTGGTTTCGGTTGCGGCGAGGCCGGCCCGCGCGGTACACCACCCGGCCGCGCGGCCTGGTCGCTGCGGGTGAGGAGCGTGATGCGAATTCCTGGTGCTATTGCCGTCGTGGCCGTGATGCTCCACGCTCCATTCGCGATCGCCGCACCTCCGCCGGCCCATGTCTGGGCCGGTGACGCCGCGACCTACACACCGTTCGCTCGCTACGGCCTCGAGCCGCGTCTTCATCTCGCAGCGCGGGTCGATGGACTCCGTCTGGGTGAAGGCTTCACAGTGGACCGCTACGGTACTCCGTTCGACTACGACGCAGCGATCAACACCCAGCTCCGGGTCGGGCTCCAGCTCGAGCGGCGATGGAATTGGCTCCGGGTCCTCGCGGAGTACGAGCACGACTTTCTCAGCGGCCCGGTCGTCGGCGGCGGCCACATTGGCGGCACGGGCGGCCAGTTCGTGCCCGACGGCGATGGCTACGCGGAGTACGGACTGCGGAAGCTGTCGGCTCTAGTCTCCTTTGGGCCCTACGTCACGCTCGGGGGTGGCTTCATGACCAGCCACTGGGGCCTCGGCCTCATCGCAAACGACGGCGCGCACGGCTGGACCCCCGGCTCGGGCGCCTTTCTCGATCCGCGCGGCGGTGACCGCGTCTTGCGTGCGCTCCTGGCGACCGGCCCGCACACGTCACAGCGCCTGACGGTCTTTGCCGCCTTCGATCAGGTGCGCAACGACGACGTCCTGTTCCCCGGTGACAAGGCCATCCAAGCCATCGGCGGCATCAAGATCGGCGATGTGGACCTCGAGCCTTCCCGCGGCAAGGCCACCGACTATGAAGCGGGCGTCTACGGCGTGTGGCGCCGGCAGACCGCCTCCGATGAGGATGTGACCGAGGTCGGTGTCGTGGATCTCTATGCGCGCTATCGCCTCAAGCTGCCTCGCGAGATGTCGCTCGACTTCGCCTTCGAAGGCGCGGCCATCTTCGGCGAGACGGATCTCGCGCCAACGACCGAGTTCGCGAAGCACGACGTCCTCCAGCTCGCGGCCGCGCTGCGCGTGAGCTTCAACGGCGGGCCCGCCGGCGCCGTGTTGGATGTGCTCTACGCGAGCGGCGATCGCACCGTCGACGACCGGTCGCAGAACGCGTTCAAGGTCGACCGCAACTATGAGCTGGGGCTTATGCTCTATCGGCAGGTCATCGCCGCGCAGACGGCACGGAGCCCGGTGACGGCCGCGGATCGCACGCTCGTCGGCGTGCCCGCCGAGGATCTGGACCGGCTGCCGACGCGTGGCAACATCACCAACACCATCGCGCTGTTCCCGCGTGGCTGGTATCGGCCCATCGATGGGCTGGAGCTCAGCGCCGGTGTCCTCATTGCGCTCGCCGAGGTGGACTACGCGGACCCGTTCAACAGCCGCCTCGCCGGCGGCTCGCCGCGCAACCCGACGGATGGCACGCCGGGCACCTACTACGGCACGGAGTTCGACCTCGGCGTGCGCTACCGAGCGCTGCTGTATGGCTCCGAGCTCACGTTGGGGTTCGAGGGCGCCGTGTTTCTGCCGGGCAACGCGCTGCGCGACGCCAACGGCGGGACCCCGAAGGCGATCCTCGGCGGACGCATCACCGCGGACTATCGGTTCTAGGAGGCACCATGCGAACGCTCACGCTCACTCTTCTGCTCGGCCTCGCGCTCGGTGCGTGTCTGTCCAAGGCGCCGCAAGGCTTGCAGTCGAGCCCTTCGGCGCGCACGACGGTCAAGTTCGACTTCTTCAACAAGCCGCTGCCTGAGATCCCGCTGCCGAATGACATCGCCACGCGACACGACGCCACATCGGGCACGGGGCGGCGCATCAACGCGTCGATGATCGCGGCGACTGGCTACGAGGTCCGGACGCGCGAGCTCATCGATCAGCTCGACGGCTGGGGCGTGAACATGCCCATCGCCGTGCCGTTCACGGGGCCGCTCGACATCGACGGCATCGTCAAGGCGCACCCGCGCGGGAACTTCGATCTGAATGACGACGTAATTTACCTTGTCAACGTCGATCGCAAGAGCCCTGCGTTTGGCACGTTTCACCTGCTCGACGTCGGCGGCGGGAACTACCCGGTCGTGCTCGAGGAGATCGACAAATACTGGAAGAACGATGTGCGCGGCTGGACCAACTCGCTCCTGTTCGAGGAGGAGGACGAGGACGTCAACAAGAACGGCGTCCTCGACGCGGGTGAGGACACCGACGCCGACGGCGTGCTCGACAAGCCCAACTACTACCCGAACAAGGCGCCTGCGCGCGATGACCTCGCCGGCCGGGCCGATGCGCTCATGACCTTCTACGAGCGCGAGACCAAGACGCTACTCGCGCGTCCCATGGAGCCGCTCTTGGAGCGTACAACGTACGCGGTTGTGATCACGCGACGGCTCAAGGACGAGCGGGGAGAGGCTGTCGGGTCGCCATTCTCGTTCATCAACCACGAGGCGCAGACGGAGGCGCTCGCGCCGCTTGGCGAGGTCCTGTCCAAGAAGAACCAATCGCTCAACGACGTCGCATTTGCCTTCACCTTTACGACGCAGTCCATCGAGTCTGTGTGGAAGGCGGTGCGCGACGGGTTGTACGGGATCGGCGTGCAGAAGCACCTCGGAGAGCAGTTTCCAGCGGAGATCTCCGGATTGGAGGTGCTCCGCGACCTGAAGGTCAAGACGTTCGAGAAGGCCAAGAACCCGTACATTCTGCACCACGAGGACTGGGCCGAGCCGCTGGGCCTCATCGCGAGCGCGTTTCTCGGCTCACAGCCAGGGACGCTGAAGTACGAGAAGTTCTCCGTCGGCCACTCCTACGTGGACTTCCATGTGGTCGGCCACTTCGACTCGCCGCAGCTGCTGCCGAGAACGGACAAAGACGGTCGGTGGCTCGGGCTCAACGATCAGTCGTGGCCAGCAGACCTCGACCGCGTCCCGGCGCCAGTGCGGCGCGAGCGCGTCTACTTTCATCTTGTCGTGCCGCGCAAGGAGACCTCCGTTCGTGGCGAAGGCAAGCCGGCGCCCCTGGTAATCCTGGGGCATGGCTACACCGGCAACCGCTTCGATGCCGTGGGTATGGGCGGCTACTTTGCGCGGCAAGGCGTAGCCGTCCTCGCAATTGACGATGTCTCGCACGGCATCGACGTCGGGCCCGACGACTACAAGCAGGCCAAAGGGATCCTCGACGCGTTCGACCTCGGCGCAGTGCTCGAGGCGACCACCCAGCGCCATCGCGCGTTCGACCAGAACGGCGACGGCGGCGTGGACTCCGGTGCCGACTTCTGGACCGCCTACCTGTTTCACACCCGAGATGTCGTGCGGCAGTCCGCGCTCGACTACATGCAGGTCGTGCGCATCTTGCGTGCGTTCGACGGCAAGCGGCGTTGGGCGCTCGATGTCGACCAGAACGGCGAGAAGGAGCTCGCGGGCGACTTCGACGGGGACGGGCAGATCGACGTCGGCGGTGACGCCGAGATCTCGATGCTCGGCGCATCGCTTGGCGGCATCATGGCTGCGGTCTTGGGGGGGCTCGAGCCGGAGCTGACGAGCGTCGTTCCGATCGCGGCCGGTGGCGGCCTCGGAGACGTGGCGTATCGGAGCCTGCAGGGTGGCGTACCCCAGGCGGTCATCCTGCGCCTGATGGGCCCGCTGTTCGTCGGCACGCAGGCCGCCGGGAGCAGCCAGATGCTGTTTGAGACCATCATCCCCGACCTCAACAACGATCGCAGCCACGCCTTCGCGACGGCGAGCGGTGTGGCCAAGGGGGACTTCGTCGTCGTCAAGAATCTGGTGAGCGGGGAGCGCGGCTGCGGGTATGTCTGGGAGAGCCAGGGCACGCTGATGTTCCGCGCGGGCGTCGAGAGCAACGCCGGGGACGCCATCGCGCTGGAGCTCTACGCCGGCGACGCCATGAAGCTCGGCTCGGAGCACTGCGAGGTCCAGGCCTCGGCCAAGCCGCGCACGGTCATTGATACCTTCCAGCGGGACGTGCGCTTTCAGCAACAACAGTACAAGCAAGGTGCACCACTGGTCACTCTGGCCGAGGGTCTTGGGCTGCGACGGGCGACCCCGCGGATGCGGCGCTTCTTGAGCCTGGCGCAGCTCGTGCTGGATCCCGCGGACCCCTCGGTGATGGTGCCGTTCATGAAGACGCGCCCCTTCACCTACCCGGGTACGGGGAAGAAGATCGACACGAACATGCTGCTCGTCACGACGGCCGGCGACATGAACGTGCCCGCCAACACCGGCGTGGCCATCGCGCGCGCCGCGGGGCTACTGGACTACCGCACGCCGCACCCGGCGTATGGCAAGAGCCTCAACCAGGTGCTCGTCGATTCGTATGTGGTCGAGGCCGTCGACCGCAACAAGCGCTTCACCAACGCCGCTGGGGCTGGCGTCATCATGGACGTCGAGAACTTCGCCGGCGGCACCGATCCCTGGGGGCAGGACATCCCCAGGCTCGACCCGCCGCTGCGGCTCGGATTCGACCTCACCGACAAGCTCAAGACGCCGCAGCGCACCGCCGAGGGTGGCGGCAGCGCGGCCGTGTTCCCGTTCCCGATCCCGACGGGACAGCATGGCTTCGAGTTCCCAGGAGGGCTCATCGACGTCGCCCGTAAGATGTGCACCGAGGCCAAGAAGCCCGACTGCGACAAGCTGAACGCGACCAACGCCTTCGACGTGGGCTCGTTCATGTTCAACCTCATGGCGCGGTACCTCAAGACCGGTGGTCGCGACCTTACCGCCGACGCGTGCCTCTCCCGAGACGACTGTGGCTTCTTCATCGCGCCGCCCAAGCCGCGCGAGAAGGGCCTGTAGCCCTTCAGCGTGAAGCGACTGCGGCGCGACGTCATCGTGCATCGGCCCGCGGAGGGCGGCGTCGAGATCGTCGACACGCTGCTCGAGCGGGCCCATCGCGTCCCAGAGGGGCTCGGAAACCCGCCCGAGCCGGGCGCGGCTGTGACGGACGTTCGCCTCGCGGCGTGGCTCGAGGCCGAGCTCCTTACCGAGAGCCCGGTGATTGACCAGCTCCGTCTCGCGGGCTGGGCGGCGCGGGCGCGGCGCACCGTGCGGCGGCCGACACTTACTGAGGCGCCGGGTCCGTGGCATCGCGCGCCGGAGCTGCCGGACTGGATCGCGAGCGCGTGGCGCGCGCCCGAGCGCTGGCGTCGGCTGGGTGAGGCTCGTGCGGCTGGGCAGCGTCTTCTGCGGCTGGAGGGGCTCCTGACGCACGAGGTCGCGACTCGGTGGCGTGACGTGGCATCTTGCGCGGCGACCACTCGGTGTGACAATGCGTACGCGTCGGGCTACTGGGACCAGGATACGGCGGCGCTGCCCGACTGGCGCGATGCGCTCACGGCGGGGCCGCTGCATGACTTGCTGGGCGCTGCGTTGGGCCTTGCGTTGCCCGCGGCCGTGCAGCTCAACGCCTGGCGGCTCGGGTCCGGCGATCGGATGGCCATGCACTCCGACGGAACGCGCTACGCCGCGACCGTCAGCCTGGGCCTCTGTCCCGATTGGCGGGCAGTCGATGGCGGGGCCATCGCGTTTGGCTGGCCGACCGAGGCCGGGCTCGAGGTTCGAGAGCGCTGGCTGCCGCAGTTGGGGGATGCGCTCGCCTTCGCGGTCGAGGCCATGCTGTGGCACGCGGTCGAGCCGGTCGCTTGCCATGAGCGCGTCACGCTCACGGCGCAGTATCTGGTGGAGGCCGCATGACGCCCGCCCGCCTGGCCCCTCGCCCCAAAACCGACTAGCCTCGGCGCCCCATGAAGCCACACCTCGTCCTTGCGCTCGCCGGGCTCGCCTTCGCCGCCCACGCCGATGTCCCCGCTCCGCCCGTCGCGCCCGAACGGCCCTACGTGCACGAGAAGCATGGCGACCGTCGGTCGGACCCGTACTTCTGGCTGCGAGACCGCGACGATCCCCAGGTGCTCGCGTACCTGAAGGCTGAGAACGCCTACGTCGACGCCGTCATGAAGCCGACGGAGAAGCTCCAGGCACGGCTGTTCGCCGAGCTGAAGGGGCGCATCGTGCCCGACGATGCCACGGTGCCGACGCGGCGCGGCAATTTCGAGTACTACGTCCGATATACGGCGGGCAAGGAGCATCCAATCCACTGCCGTCGTGGGGTCCAGGCGGGCTCGAAAGAAGAGGTCATTCTGGACGCCAACCTCCTGGCGCGCGGGACGAGCTTCTTCCAGCTCCAGCGCGTGGCGCCCAGTCCCGATCATCGGCTCCTGGCGTACGCGGTCGATACGGTCGGGCGTCGATTGTATACGATTCGGATCAAGGACCTCATGACCGGTCAGCTGCTCCCGGACGTCATCGCGGACGTGACGGGCAACCTCGCCTGGGCCAATGACAATCGAACGCTGTTCTACACCGGGCTGCACCGCGAGACCCTGCGGTGGGACCGCGTCCTGCGTCACACGCTCGGAACGCCGGCGACTGACGACGCGCTCGTCTACGAGGACCGCGACGAGACATTCAATGTCGCCGTCTATCGCAGTCCGGCCGGTCGCCACGTGTTCATTCAGAGCGGCAGTACGACGTCCTCGGAGGTCCGGTTTCTCGCTGCCGATACGCCGTCGGCGCCATGGACGGTGGTCCAGCCCCGAGAGCCGCTACACGAGTACGATGTCTACGATGGCGGCGACCGGCTGTTCATTCGGACCAACCTTCAGGCGAAGAACTTCCGGCTGATGGAGGCGGCACTGGACAAGCTAGGCAAGGAGCACTGGACGGACGTGGTCCCGCACCGACCGGACACGCTGATAGAGGACGTACTCGTCCTGCGGACGCACCTCGCGCTACAGACGCGACGGGCCGGACTGAGCCAGCTCGAGACCCTGGCGCGCAGCAAGCGGGAGGCGTCTCAGGCGCTCACGTTCGCCGATCCCGTGTACGTCGTGTCGCTGGGCGACAACCACGACTTCGACGCGACCACGTTTCGCTACCAGTACCAGTCGCCGACGACGCCCGAGTCGACCTTCGACGTGGACCTTCAGACGCGCGGGCAGAGCCTGCGCAAGCGCAAGCGCGTTCTGGGCGGCTTTCAGCCGGGGAACTACGTCGCGGAGCGGTTCAGCGCGGTGGCGGCCGATGGCGCTCGTGTCCCCGTCTCGCTCGTTCGACGCAAGACGACGCCCAAGAGCCCGAAGACGCCGCTGCTCGTCTACGGCTACGGCGCTTACGGCTACAGCATGGAGCCCTACTTCAACGCCAATGTGCTCTCCCTGCTCGATCGTGGGTTCGTGTACGCCATCGCGCACGTTCGTGGCGGCTCGGAGCTTGGCCGTGCGTGGTACGAGGATGGCCGGCAGGACAAGAAGCTCAATACCTTCACTGACTTCATCGCCTCCACCGAGGCGCTGCATGCGCAAGGCTACTCGTCGCCGACGCACACCTACGCCATGGGCGGGAGCGCAGGCGGACTGCTCATGGGGGCGGTGATCAACCTGCGGCCGGAGCTCTATCGGGGCGTCGTGGCTCAGGTGCCGTTCGTGGACGCGGTGACGACGATGCTCGACGCCACGATTCCGCTGACGACGAGCGAATACGACGAGTGGGGCAACCCAAACGATAAAAAATTCTACGATATCATCAAGCGATACTCACCTTATGACAACGTGGAAGCCAAGGCCTACCCGAGCCTGCTCGTGACGGCCGGGCTCCATGACTCTCAGGTGCAGTACTGGGAGCCCGCCAAGTGGGTGGCCCGGCTGCGGAAGCTCAAGACGGATCGCAACCGGTTGCTGTTCAAGGTGGATCTCGAGGCCGGTCATGGCGGGAAGTCCGGCCGATTCGAGAAGCTCCGGCTCTGGGCCTTGGAGTACGCGTTCCTGTTGGAGCTCGAGGGTCGCGGCCGCTAGCCCTCGCGCACGACCGCCGTCGGCGCCGTGCGGGCGTTTCTCAGATTCTGCGCGGTCCAGAAGGGCGCCCAGCACGGACGGTCGACGTGCCGGCCCCAGCCTTCCACCGTCTGAAGCTGGTCGTCGCGCCACACGACGCGGCCACGCGAGAGCGTCACGGCCGGGTTGCCGATGGTCTCCATGCCTTCGTAGATGTTGAAGTCGATGCGCTGGTGGTGCGTCTTGGCCGAGAGCACGCGCGTCTTGGCCGGGTCCCACACGACGAGGTCGGCGTCGCTGCCCGGAGCGATCGTGCCCTTGCGGGGATAGATGTTGAAGATCTTCGCCGCGTTGGCGCTGGTCGCGGCGACGAACTCGCTCGGCGTGAGGCGGCCCGTACGTACGCCGTGAGTCCAGAGCACGGCGAGCCGATCTTCGACGCCGTTGGTGCCGTTCGGGATCTTGCGGAAGTCACCGTAGCCCGCGCGCTTCTGGTCGGTGCAGAAGCAGCAATGATCGGTCGCGGTCGTCTGAAGCACGCCCGCCTGGAGGCCGCGCCAAAGGGCGGCCTGGTGCTCCTTGGAGCGAAACGGTGGGCTCATCACGTAGTGCGCGGCGCGGTTCCAGTCGGGGTCGCGATAGACGGACTCGTCAATGACCAGGTGCTGGCTCAAGACCTCGCCGAACACGCGCTGGCCTTCGAGCTTGGCGCGCGCGATGGCATCGAGCGCGTCCTGGCAGCTCGTATGGACGACATACAGCGGTACGCCGAGGACCTCGGCGATGCGAATGGCGCGGTTGGCGGCCTCGCCCTCGACCTCTGGCGGCCGTGAGAGCGGGTGGCCCTCGGGCCCGCGAATGCCTTGGTCGTAGATGGCCTGCTGCAGGCGATAGACGAGCTCGCCGTTCTCCGCGTGGACCGTACACAGCGCGCCGAGCTCCTTCGCCCGGAGAAACGAGTTTACCAACACTTCGTCGTCACACATGATGGCGTTCTTGTACGCGCTGAAGTGTTTGAAGCTGTTGACGCCGTAGTCGCGACAGAGCGTGCCCATCTCGGCGCTGACGCTGTCATCCCACCACGTGATCGCGACGTGGAACGAGTAGTCCGCCGCAGACCGCTCTGCCCAGCCGCGCCACGTCCTGAGCGCGTCGAGCAGCGGCTGCTTGGGGTTCGGGATCGCGAAGTCGATGATGGTCGTCGTCCCGCCGGCAACGGCTGCGGACGTTCCCGTGAAGAAGTCCTCGCTCGTGACCGTGCCCATGAACGGGAGCTGCATGTGCGTGTGCGGATCGATGCCGCCTGGCAGGACGAACGCGCCGCCCGCGTCGATGACCTCGGTGCCCGTCGGAGCCTCGAGCCCCGGGCCCACCGCCGCGACACGCTCTCCGACGACCAGGACGTCCGCGCGGGCCTCGCCGTCGGCCGTCACGACCGTGCCGCCGCGGATCAGGGTGCTCTTGTCATTCATGGTGGCCTCCTCCAGCGCGGGCCACGCTGCCACGACTTGCCCGTGCGCTGCAAGTGCCTAGACCGGGACGGTCCTTACATGTTGACATTCGGTAGGTATCGCGAGCCTCAGTACTCATCCACATCGACGTGGTACCGCACGGGCAACGGCTCTGACTGCCCTGTCGGTCCCGAGGCCCGCCCTTGCCGCAGAATCGCCGTTACGCGGGTTGCCGTTTCATCGAGCGCCGCCGCCGCCGCGACTGCCGCGCCGTAGTGGCGGCTGACGCTGCCCGTCGATTCGCCAAGCGCTCGCGCTACATCAATCTGGCGTCCGCCGTACTCATGGACCCACACCCAGGTTGCGAGCTGCTTGGCGGCACCGGACCGCCGCGCCTTCGGCCGCAGCTCGAGCTCCAGCGGATCAACACGAAGCGCTGCCAGTGTGGCGTCGATGACCTCGCGTACCCCAGGTCGGCCCGAGTCGCTGCCATGCCGCGCAGTCTCGCGCTGCGAGAGTCCCGCCCTGGCGTGGGCAATGCTTGCGCGAACCTGCTTCACGAACGTGTCGTCACCCAGAACGCCGCCGCTGATGCGATGGCCATCGCCGAGCGCGCGACGGACTGCAGCAGCCTCGCTAGCGTTGGTCGCACCGCTCAGCTCCGGCCGGCGGGCCTCGCCGACGCCTGCGCCAACAAACGCGTCGAATCGCGCTGCTGCCGAGGATGCGTCCGTGCCGAAGGCGGCCAGTCCGACGCCGATGCCGAGCCATGACGCCGGCGCCTTGAGCCCCACGTACTCCTGATGGCTCGACCAATCGCACTTGGCTGCGCTCTCGGCCACCCCGGCGCGCACGGGATTGTTGTGAACGTATCGAATCAGGGTGGCCAAATGGCCCTCCTGCGAGACCAAGGTCATCCGAGGTCGACCGGCGAAGACCGGACCCAGCGCGCACGTGTCACCCCAGTGGCGCCGCACCCAATGGGCGAACCCCGTATGAACCGACTTCAAGAAGCGTTCGAGCGACGTCTGGCCCTGGATGACCACGAGGTGAACGTGGTTGCTCATCAGGCAGTACGCGACGACGGTCGCGTCGTGCGTAGCGAGCGCTTGTCCGATGGCGGTACGGTACGCATCCCGTGCGCCGGGCTTGTCGAGCCACCAGTCATTGCGAGCGAAGCGTGTCACGACGTGGAACACGCCGCCGGGATAGGAGATTCTGGCTGTCCGAGGCATGGTGCCAGGATATCTCACTGACCTCAGAATCGCAACATGTCAGGACCGTCCCGCTATTGCGCCTTGACGATCAGGTACCGCAGCGGCTCTGCCGCCGAGGCGTTGCTCAGTTGCAGTGTGTGGCCGAGTGGGACCGCGACCGCGACTCCCGGAGCCAGCGCCGTCACCTTGCCCTGGACGCGCGCCTCACCGTGGCCGGCGGTCACGACGACAATCTCCGCGCACCGCTCCTGAACGTGCACGCCGACATTCCCGTCGGGATCCAGCTCACAGTCGAGAAGACAGTCGAACGGCGGCGGCACCGCACGCAGCAGGCTCCAGACGCGAACCTCGCCGCGTCCGCCGAAGAGGTCGCGATGTCGAAATGGCTCGCCGCGCACGGCCTAGTAGACGTTGGACGTGCGCTTCATGCCCGTGTAGTCGAAGTAGATGACCTTCGTCTCCGTGTAGAAGTCGATGGCCTCCTCGTTCATCTCCCGGCCGCCGATTCCGGTCGACTTCATGCCACCGAACGGCAGATGCGCCTCGCCGCCCATCGTCGGTGAGTTCACATGGCAGATGCCCGTCTCGATGCGATCGGCGTACTGGAAGACCTTCGCGTAGTCATTGGTGTAGAGCGACGACGAGAGCCCGAATTCGGTCCCATTGGCGACCTCGAGGCCCTCGTCAAAGTCCTTCACACGAATGACCGACAGCACGGGCCCAAAGATCTCTTCTGTTGCGATCCGCGCCGTGGGCGCCACGTGATCGAAGAGTGTGGGCTCGCTGAACCAGCCGTGCGCCAGCGCGCCCGCGGTGAGTCGGCCCCCGCCGCGTACGAGCTGCGCCTCGCTCCGACCCACGTCTTGATACTGCAGGACCTTCTGGAGTTGCGGCTCCGACACCTGCGGGCCCATCGTGGTCTTGGGGTCCAGCGGGTCGCCCGCGACGATGCCCTCCATCTGCGCGAGCACCTTCTGCACGAACGCATCGGCGATTGACTCCTGGACAATGGCCCGTGAGGTTGCCGTACATCGTTGACCGGTGGAGCCGAAGGCGCCCTGCGCCGTGGCGATGGCAGCGAGCTCGAGATCCGCATCGTCAAGCACGATGATGGCGTTCTTGCCACCCATCTCGCACTGCACCTTGATGCCGCGCTCGGCGCCCAGCCGGTACATCTTTTGGCCAACGGCGTTCGAGCCGGTGAACGACAGCGCCCGAACGTGCGGGTGACGCGCGAGGGCCTCGCCAACTTCCGGTCCGAGCCCGTGGACGACGTTGACGACCCCCTTCGGGAAGCCGGCCTCCAGGAACACCTCCGCGATGTGCTGCGCCGTCGCAGCCGTGAGCTCGCTCGGCTTCCAGACGACGGTGTTACCGCTCACGAGTGCGGGGCCCATCTTCCAGACCGGGATCGCAAACGGGAAGTTCCACGGCGTGATGAGGCCGACCACGCCGAGCGGCTCCTTCTTGGTGTAGGCGAAGTTCCTCACGAGCTCCGACTCGCGCGCATAGCCCGAGATGCGCCGACCTTGCCCCGCCTGGAACTCCAGTACGTTGATGCCCTTCTGCACCTCGCCCAGCGCCTCTCGATAGGTCTTGCCCTCCTCCTGCGCCAGGACGCGCGCGATGGCCTCCTTGCGCTTGTCGAAGGCGGCGACGGCCTTGAGCAAGAGATCGCCGCGCTTTGGCGCGGGCGTGTGCTTCCAACTCGGATATGCCGCCTTGGCCGCAGCGACCGCGTCTTCCAGCTCGCCCGCAGTCGACTGCGGGACGTAGCCGAGGACCTCATGGAAGTTGGCCGGGTTGACGTTGGGCAGCGACCGGCCCGAAGCCGTGCCGCAAAGCTCGCCGTTGATGAGGTTCCGGTAGGTCATGTTATCCCTTGACGAGGTCGCCATAGGCGTCCGGCCGGCGATCGCGGAAGAACTGCCACGTGTTGCGCACCTTCTTGATCTCGTCGAAGTCGAGGTCGGCGACGACGAGCTCGTCCTGGTCGCGGCTCGCCACGACCATCATCTGCCCGCGCGGGTCGCAGAAGTAGCTCTGTCCGTAAAACTCCCCGATGTTCCAGGGCTTCTCCCAGCCGACGCGGTTGATGGCGCCCACGAAGTACTGGTTGGCGACGGCGTGCGCTGGCTGCTCGAGCTTCCACAGGTACTCCGACAGCCCCGCCACCGTGGCTGAGGGGTTGAACACGATCTCCGCGCCGTTGAGGCCCAGAGCACGCGCCCCCTCGGGGAAGTGGCGGTCGTAGCAGATGTAGACGCCAACGCGCGCGAACTTGGTCTGGAACGTGGGGTAGCCCAAGTTCCCGGGCTTGAAGTAGAACTTCTCCCAGAAGCCCGGATTCACGTGCGGGATGTGCGTCTTGCGATACTTGCCGAGGTAGGTGCCATCGGCGTCGATGACCGCGGCCGTGTTGTAGTAGACGCCCGGAAGGTCCTCCTCGTAGATGGGCACGACGATGACCATCTGATAGCGCGCAGCCATCTCCTGGAAGAGCTTGGTCGTAGGGCCATCGGGGATGGGCTCCGCGGACTCGTACCACTTGACCGTCTGTTCTGCGCAGAAGTACGGACCGTTGAAGATCTCCTGAAGACACAACATCTTGACGCCGCGCTTGGCCGCGTCTTCGATCATCGGCAGATGCTTGTCCAGCATGGCCTTCTTGATGGTCTCGACGTCGTTTCCGGGGTCGGCGGGGTTGGAGGCCTGGATGAGGCCACAGCGGACGATTCGGGACATGGTGGTGCTCCTAGGTTGACGTGCGGCGCAAGATGGCGCCCTCGCGAGCGCCTGTCAATGGGCGCAGGCGAGCCTTTTTGGTGCGCCTAGCAGCCGCCGGGCGCGGTGCAGCTGAACGAGTCGCCGACAGCCCCGTCCGAGCCCTTCGCGCCGTTGGAGCCGTCGTTTTCACCCACGGGCGCCGTTGGAGCCGAGACGCCCCCTGCGCCGCCAGTGCCAGCCGAGCCGCTAAGGAAGGCGTTGCCGGTCAAAGTCGCCGATCCGGCCGATCGGAAGACGCCATAGGACATGCCCCCCGCGCCACCGCCGCCACCCCCGCCGTGGCCGCCATGACCGCCCTTGCCCCCGAGTGGTCCTGCCGGCGAACCAGCGACGCCGGTACCGCCCGGTCCACCCCCGCCGCCGCTCTGTCCACGCCCGCCCGTCCCGCCGCTGCCGCCGTCGGCGCCGTTGCCGCGCGTGAACACGCAGCTCGTGATCGTCAGCGTCGAGCTGACGCCAAAGACGCCGAAGCTCCCGCCTCCCGCGCCGCCGCCTCCCGCGGTCGAGGTCGCCTTGCAGCCCCCCGCGCCGCCGCCACCACCGCCTGCGCCCCAGGAGTCCGTGTTGATGCCGTTGTCGCAGCCGCCGCTCCCGCCGGCGCCGCCGCCGCCGCTCCCATGCTCGCCGAGCGCGCCCGACCCACCGGCGAACGCGTACCAGAAGTTGCTCAGGATGCGGCCGTTCTTCCCCGCGGCGACGCCCGGAGCGCCGTTCTTGATGGACCCCGGACCGCCGACCGCACCCGTCGCGCAGGCGCCGCCGC